>JBAZYB010000441.1:0-2506 GCA_041659545.1 Hyphomicrobium sp. | reverse complement strand
GGCAGGAAATCCTGCCGCCGAGGGCGGAAACTACTAGGGTTCCTGAACAATTGCATGCTGCAACGCAATGAGTCGGTCAGAGGCCGCTTGCTCCGTCCAACGCGCAGGCTATCCGGAAGACCGATGCCTTTGTGGTCGCAGAATCGATTGACTCTTACTCCCGCCTGACGATGCGCGCTCCGTCGCTGACGACAGGGACGATCACGCGCGAGAGGAAACGCGCCAGCGAGCGGCCGACCGCGGCGAAGAGATTGCCAGTGGATGTCAGATTAGTTTGGCGAGGCGCATCACGCGGCCTTCCGCGAGGCCAGGCCGCGCGCCAAGAACAACTCGATGCGCTCGATGGGAATGTGGTCTCCGGCATCGGTGCCGTAATACGTCTCGACGATCCGCCCGGTCTCGTCGATGAGAAAATCCGCCGGCATCAGGCTGCCGGTATTCATGCCGGCCAGGCCCACGATGCGCATCCCCCGGACCATCGCGGGAATGCGCGTCATCATGGCCTTGAGTTTCCCCCACAAGGAGCGCTCGATGCCGAACCGATGGTGGGCTTCGGAGTCGGGGTCGGCAACCATTTGGAACGGCCGCGGTTGGCGCGCGATGAATTTCATCACGTCGCTCCGGTTGGAGCTGAAGACCGCGACGATGTCCAGCCCCAGGGACGACAAGTTCGTGTAGTTATGCGTCAACTCGTAGACGCGAAAATTGCAGAACGGGCAGTTGGCTTCGCGGAAAAACGACAAGAGCGTCTTTCTGCCTTGGCCGGCGATGACGATGGGCTGGTCGTTAACATCCAGCAGTTCCAGCGGCGGCGCCGTCGTTGGAGCAAGTAGTCTCATGGCAGGGGTCCGGTGAATGAGAAATGGATCACGCAAAATCAGGCTTTATTGCCGGTGATTTGTTCCGCCTGGCTGAAAATAGCCGTGCGTACTTTCCTAGGAGTCCCGCCAGCTCAAAAAGGATTCGCGCGCTGGCCGCCGCGCCTGCTACGGTGCCGATTCCAGATTTGGGGTCCGGCAATGAGGAAATGCACGAGGGGATTATTTGCCGCAGTGTGTGCGCTGCTCGCCGCCTGCGCGACGTCGCGGGCGGACTATGCGCCCGCGCCAACAATCCCGGATCTTCCCTACGCCATCAGCAACAATGCGGTCGCCGCGGTCGAGAGCCGCAACGGCTTCCGCCTGTATTCGTTCCTCGGTCTGGAATCGGGCAAGACCTGGCGCGACGTCAGTCGCCGGGCATTCGAGTACGACTCGAACGTCGGTCGCTGGTTGGAGTTGCCGTCGGTGCCGGTGGCGTCCGGCCGATTGGCGAGCGTCTCCGTGGCGGTAGGAGGCCGGGTGTTCCTGTTCGGCGGCTACACCGTCGCTGAAAATGGCGACGAGGAGTCGACGCCGGAAGTGCTGCGCTTCGAACCCGACACGCGCACCTACACCCGCTTGAAAGACATGCCACTGCCGGTGGACGACAGCGTCGCGCTGGTGTTCCGCGATCGCTGGGTACTCCTGGTGAGTGGCTGGCACAAGGACGCGAACGTCGCGGCCGTGCAGGTCTACGATACCCAACGCGATACCTGGGCACGCGCCACCGACTGGCCCGGTGCGCCGGTGTTCGGGCACGCCGGTGCGATTGTCGGGGAGCAATTGTTGATTTGCGACGGCGTCCGCCTGGACGTGGGTGCGGACGGCAAGCGGCGCTTTTCGGCGTCGAACGAGTGCTGGCGCGGACGGGTCAGCGACGACAACGCCACGATCATCGAATGGACCGCGGTCCCGTCGCATCCCGGCTTGCCGCGCTATCGCATGGGTGCGGCGGCAGTGCCCGGCGGGCGCAGCGCACTTTTTGTCGGCGGAAGCACCAATCCCTACAACTACAACGGCATCGGCTACGACGGCGTTCCGTCCGAGCCGTCGGCGCGGCTGCTCTCGTTCAACCTGGATTCCGGCGTTTGGTTTGAACGGCCAGGACTGGTTGAGCCGACCATGGATCAACGCGGCCTCGCCTGCATCTCGCACCGTTGCTACGTGGTCGGTGGAATGCGGCAGGGACAGCGCGTCGCCGCATCGACAGTGAGTATCGAAGTCGAGTTGAACCGAGGCTTCTAAACCACTTTTCGTCCAGTGAGCAGCCGAACAACGACAACGATCACGGCGATCACCAGCAGCGCGTGGATAAGTCCGCCTCCCATCGACATCGAGAAGCCAAGCAACCACAGGATCAACAGAACAGCGACGATAGTCCACAACATACAATCTCTCCCTGGGTCGATCGCGAATTCACGAGACTTGAGCATAGGCCCGCGCGATGAACGCCCGGGCAATAGTCAACAGATGCCTGTACGCCCGTGAAACGCTTGAATGCGATGGACGTTTGTGGCGATGCGCATGACCTAGTATCGGGTCTACCCCTGCGACTCGAGCGTGATGGGCCCAAGCCGGCTGACGTTGCTTCTGGTGCAAGACAGTCCGGTCAGTGATCGCCTGATGGCGGGCTGGTTGAGTCAGGC
>JBAZYB010000440.1:0-2553 GCA_041659545.1 Hyphomicrobium sp. | reverse complement strand
GATCGTGGCGCCGGTGTGGGTCACCAGGCCGCGATGCTCGTCCTCGATGTGCTCGATCACTCCGTACCACGTATTAGTGTTGTAGATCGACTGCGTCTCGTCCCAATCCATCTCCAGCACGATCTTCACGTACCAGCCGTTGAGGTTCAGTTTCGGCTTCGCGACGTACGCGGGCTGAGCGAGGCCCTGCACGAAACCATAGTCGTAGTTGAGCGTGGCCGTCGGCATCGTGGGCGAGAGCGCCCATGCGACCTCGAGGCAGTGCAGATCGTAATTGAGCTGCCACGGGTCGCCCCACTTCTGGCGCACGGAGACGAATTGCCTCCCGACGCGTAGCACTCGATCTCGACCGAACGCGACAAGGGTCATAGCTTAGGGCTTCTCAACGCCGGAGTTGTGGATCTTGATCTGCAGGTTGTCCGCAACCGTGCCCACACCGACGATCGAGCAGTAGCTCGAGGCCGCCAGGTCCGCCACCGGGCAGATGTTGCCGGCGTTGGCGGACAGGATGTACACCTGCCCGACGGTGAGCACGCAGCCGAAATCGAGGTCGCCGGCCGTCGCAACCAGCACCGGCTGATTGAGCGCCGCCGAGCAGAGTGCCATGCCGTAGACCGTGGCCTCCAGGAGGGTGCCGCTCGCTTTGGCGAGCTTCATCACGTTGCTGTTGGCCGTGTCCATGTAGAGCCACTGGCCGGCGGCGATCGCGGCGCCAGCAAGGTGTTCCGCCTTGGTCACCGCACCATCGGCGGCGACGACACTGGCGGCGACAGGAGCAAGATCAGCCATGGTTTCAAACCTTCTGGGGAGTGAGGGTAACTTTCAAGACTTGGATCGCCCCGCCTATATAGTCGTAATTGAAGCCGACGATCCGCGGGACGCTCCGCAGGAGCACCCGCTGGACGGCGTTCACGTGGTAGATCGTCCCGTGCATGCTCGTCCAGTTGATGTTGTTGTACTTGAGCTGCTTGCCCCCGGTCCCGATCAGGGCGATGAACTGCGTATAGGCTGTGACCGCCAGCAGTTGGTTCTGGAAGTGACTGGTCAGCGTGACTTCGAACGTCTCGCCCCAGGTGCCCAGCAGGTGATGCGCCACGCCGCTCACGCCCGGGCGCCGCGAGACCGCCACTTGCTGCGTCGGGACCGGTGGCGGCGGACCGTTCCAGAGCGCAAAGTTGTATTGATCAATCGCGTAGGCGGTCATGGTTTACTCCGGCTGGCCGGCGACGGCGGCGCGCTGACGTTTTACGTGACCTTCAATCGCGTTGTTGAGCACCGCCGCGGATTCGCGGTTGAATTCGGCCGACTCTCTGAGAGCCTCGTACGTGAGGCGGATCATCTCTTGAGTTTCCGCCGAGGCCTGACCGCCCCGTTTGGCTACAAACGCCTCCGGCCCGTTGAGCCACTGCTCGGCGGCATTGATCGCGTCCTCGGTGACGGGCCGCAGGGGCGTCTTCCAGAAATACTCGCCCTCATCTTGGCGCTGCTGCATATTGACCATCAGGTCATTGCGGACCGCCTTCGCGAGATTCGCAAACGTACCTTCTCGGTCGAACGCCAGTTCCTTCCCCGCTTGCGACTGGCGTTCCGCGCGGGCACCGATCATTTCCGGAGAGACCTTCCACATTTCGGCGGTGGAGTGAAACATGTCGGTTTCAACTGCGCTGTCAATTTCTCCGAGTGTTTGCTTGTAGATGTCCAGTCCGGCTTTGAGCTTGCGATAGCCCATATAGGTGCGCAGGTCGTTCCCGAGGATCTCGTAATCGCGTTTGCCCGTGGCTTCGAGTGCGGCGATATCCTCCATGTACTCAGTGAGCGTCGCCCGCTTGGTGAGCCCGCCCTTCTGCAGCCCCGCGCCTTCAATCCCCTCGAAGAGGTTCTTCATCAGCATGCCGCCGTCTTCCGGGCTACCGCTCGCCTTGGCGGCAACGGCCGAGGCGGCCATGATTTCCTGGGGGCTGAGCCCGAGAAAGACACCCGTACCAGCGGCCTCGGCACTGGCCAGAGCGATATTAGGGATCTCGCCAGGCGACTTGCCGGCAGCGCCCATGAGCATGGACGTGATGCGGGGAAAGCCGCCAGCCTTGGGGCCGATGTTGGTCTCGAGCGCCGCCGCACCCACGACAAGCCCGATCGGATCAGGGACAGCGCTGGTCGCCTTGAGCTCCGCAATTTCCCGGCGGTACTTCTCGAAATTCGCTGACGCGATCTCGAACTGCATTTTGCCGGCTTCTCCCAAGGTCAGGCCGGCACCCTGGGCGTAGCTCTCGCGCGTGCTTTTGATCAGCTCGCGCATCCTGTTTTTGTCGCCCATCGCCAACTGTGCGAGCGGACCGATGCCGGGCATGGATTCGCGCTGCTTGGCGGCCATTTCCTCGCTCAGCGCCATGGCGTCGCGAAACGTCTTGAAGATTCCCCCGACGACGCCGGCCAGGCTCAACATACCGGTCAAGTAACTAGAAACAGACGCTAGAGCCGACGAGCCGAACGCTTGCTTGCCCGCTTGCCCAGCTGCTGTCAATTGGGTCTTCGCATTAGCTACCGCGCGGTTGT
>JBAZYB010000439.1:0-2596 GCA_041659545.1 Hyphomicrobium sp. | reverse complement strand
CCACTCGGACAGATTGAACGGCATCTTCATCAGCGGGTCGCTCCCACATCGATCCGAACCGCTTCGCCGGAATTCAGGCTGTTGATCCCGGCGGTAACGACGCGTGCGCCGGCTTGCAGAGAGCCGGTGATGACGACGGCGCCATCGGTGCGCGAGATCACCTTGACGGGGGTCTCCAAAACCGTGCCGCTCGTCTCATCGATGACGAAGACAATGGCGCTGCCGTCGCGCTCGAGAACCGCCGAGGCCGGCAAGCGCACGATCTGAGGGGCGCCTGCCCCCGGTTTGATCCTGACCGTAACCGTCGTCCCGAGACGGAAGGTCTCGGGTGGATCGGCGAGCGTGATGCGCGTGCGCCGCGATCTGGTGGCGCTATCGGCTTCGGGGGATATCTCACGGAGCGTGCCGGCGGTGCGCACCCGCTCATCGAGCTGCAGCGCGACGTCGAAGACCGTGTCCGGTGCTACGCTGCCGACGGCCTCCTCGGGGATGTCGATTACCGCCTCGCGGACATCCGGCCGTGCCACGGTGACGACTGCCTGTCCGACGCTGACGACCTGGCCGACCTCGGCGCCGATGGCGGTGACGACACCATCGAAGTCACTGCGCAGCTCGCTGTAGGTCAGCTGCTCCTCGACCTTGGTCAGATTGGAGCGCGACCGCGTCACCTCGGCTTCGGCCGCGATGCGCGTCTGCTCGGCAGCCTCGAGTGTCGCTTGCGGCGTCACGTTGCGATCGCGCAGGGTCCGCTGGCGGCCCTCGATGGCCGTGGTGTTGGCGAGCGTGGCTTCGGCGTTGGTGAGGGCGGCGCGCTGGCTACGCACGGCGAGCTGCAGTGCCGTCGGGTCGAGGGCGGCGACGCGCTGGCCTTTGTGGATGATGTCGCCGATTTCCACATCGCGGGCGATGATGCGGCCAAACACGCGAAAGCTCAGCTCGGCGCGATAGCGCGGTTCGATCGTGCCGGTGAGCGCCAGATTGTCGATCGCTCCGCCGACGGCCACGGTGCTGAGCACCGGTCGCCGCGGCGGAGCGGGACTGTCCTTTGCCTCGTCGCATCCGGCCACCGCGAGCAAGGCGATGGGTATCAAAAGGTGAGGACGAGAGAGCAGCTTGAAATTCATGGGGCGTTATCCGTGGCCAGGGCGACGACTTGCTTGGGGCGAAGCATTTTGGCACCGGCGGTCACGACGATGTCGCCGGGTTCCAGGCCGCCGTCGATGACGACCTTCTGCGTTTCGTAGGACGCAACCGATACGGCCTTGAGAGACACTTCCTTGGTCTTGCCATCGACGACCCAGACGCCAGGACCTCCAGGAAGGCTGGTGAGGACGCTCGCGGGGAGCACCACGACTTGCTGGGGAACCTGCGTGGCGCACCCGGAGACTATGGAGCCGAGTGTGAATTCAGGTGGCGGGTTCTTGATCGACACCTTGACGCGCACGGTGCCGGACGAGGTATCGGCGGTCGGAGAAACTTCGCGCACCACGCCGCTTGCAATGACTTTGTGCCGTGACACCAAGGTGAGCGTGACCGTGTCCGAGGCCATCTTCCGCAGGAAGGCGGCTTCGAAGACATGGAAGACGGCGTCTCTGGCGCCGTCCTCGGCCAGCGTGAACATGGTCTGCGGCGCCTGCGCGACCTGTCCGGCCTCGGCATTGCGCGCGGTGATGATGCCGGCGGTATCGGAGCGAAGCTCGGTGTAGGAGAGTGCATCGCGGGCAGTGGAGAGCTGCGCCTTCGCGACCTCCAGCGAACCTTCAGCGGTGCGCAGGGCCTCTTCCGCCTGATCGTAATCCTTCTGCGTCGTGAAGCCGTCCTTGATGAGCGACTTCTGACGCTCGAACGCGGCCGCAGTCTGGCGCACGCGGGCGTCCGCGGAGCGCACCTGCGCCTCGGCGGATACGACATCGGCGCGTTGCTCGGTCGGATCGATACGTGCGAGGACTTGGTCGGGTGTGATGTGGTCTCCGACCTCGACGTTGCGCTCGATGATGCGGCCGGACACGCGGAAGGATAGGTTGGTCTGCACGCGCGCCTTGACCTCGCCGGTAAGGCAGGTCGTTGGCGCGTAGGCGACTTTGGAGACGGTTTCGGTGCGGACTAGGGGCACCGGTTTGGCCGGCGCGATCTGCGCATCTCCACAACCGCCGGAAGTCAGCGCCAGAGCGAAGAATGGCAGTGATAACAGTGACCTACGACTTCGAAGTGCGTGCATGGGTCCCCCGCGACTGCGGCCCAACTGTCTTCTACGATGGCTACTATTGACTGACTGGTAAGTCAATAGTAGCCTGATGAACAACAAAGTCGCACTGGGGAGGACGGCATTGGCAGGAGCGACCCGGGCACGCCGCAAGGCAGAGCGTCCCAACGAAATTCTCGACGCGGCCTTCGAGGAATTTGCCCTGCACGGCTATGCAGCGGCTCGCCTCGAGGACGTCGCCGCGCGTGCTGGCGTCACCAAGGGCACCATCTACGTCTATTTCGAGAGCAAGGAGCGGGTCTTCGAAGCTCTGGTGCGTGAGCGGGGCAAGGTGCTGCGGGAGCGCATGGCACCCTTCTTTGAGGATCGGGCGATCCGACTGTCGAATCGATC
>JBAZYB010000438.1:0-2601 GCA_041659545.1 Hyphomicrobium sp. | reverse complement strand
CCTGAGGTGTCGGTACTGGATGTGTTTGATCTCCGGCGCGGGGCGGAGCGAGATCGCGCGCCGCCTAAAACATGACAATTATAGTAGACATTATAACGCCGGACTAATATTGCTGGACGTCAGTTTGGAACTAGCCAGCACTGTATCAGTGCATTGCGTAGCGTGCCCTGGCCGCCAGCCAAACCTCCGGGCTGTCAAGGGACTGATCACGTCGCAGCGCTGGTCGGAGCAGCCATGTGTTCGGCCTATCATTGTGGCTCACAGGGCCGCTGGCCATAATGCCCTCCGCGGATCAGGTCCCGGTCAAAAGCTCGCATTCGACGATGCTCTGGCCCAAGTGGGTTGCTGATCACCGGTCGACCGGTTCTGCATTACGTGCTGTCGGCCCTTTCCAACCGTTTCATCACGCCGTTTGCTCGGCAGGCTCAGAGCTCAGATCCTGCAGTTCGACCGCCAGATCAACGCATGGCATCGCTCGAACGAGACCAGCCGTCGCGTCGCGTGGGCCTCGATGCCCACCAGGCAGGGCGGCAGCTTCTTGAAGAACGCGAGCACGTACCGGCGCTTCAGCTGTCGACGGACGACGACGCTGCCCTCCGCGTCAACCCCATGAACCTGAAAGACAGACTTAGCGATGTCGAGGCCGATTGTCGTGATTGCCAGCATGATGAGCTCCTCCGGATCTTGGTCGCCTCATCGGCAACCGATTCCAAGGCGCTTGCGCGCCCGGTGGGAGGGGCCGTCCACAGCATCAGGAGCGGACGTCGAAGCCGTCGCCGCTTCCGGATCTCGGACAAGCTTACGACCCCGTTCTACGCGCGCGAGGTGATGGAGTGGGAATGGACAAGTGAGAACTTTGCTACGTCGAGAGAGATGCTGAACTACGCCATAACCCTCGATCCCTCGATCCCTCGAATGCGCGGGCGCGCCGCGAGCTGGCTTGGTTCGCAGTGCTCGGTTGGGTTTTCCGCCTCGACGAGAGGCCTGTGCCACTTGCCGAGATTACCGCTGAGGCCAGCAGGGCTGTGCAGCTCGACGGCGCCGACGCACGCGCGCGGATGGTGGCCGCATCCGCCTACTTCTTCACAAAACAGCTTGGTCTATTCGCGCACGAAGCTGACCGGGCTCTGGCGCTCGCCCCGTATGACGCCGAGATTACAGCGACGCTCGCGTGCATGATCCCAAGTGCGGGAGACCACAAGCGCGGCGTGGCCTTGCGAAAAAGGCTAACCTGCTCAACGCGGACGCCACGATCGGGTGGTATCATTCGACAGTCTACACGGCGGCCTACCTAAGCGGCGACTACGAGCGTGCACTCGAGGTGGCGAGGCAGAACAAGCAAACCGAGATGTTTTACTCATACGTCGAGATCATCCCGATCTACGGTCAGCTCGGCCGCAGGCAAGAGGCGCAGGAATCGTGGAAAAAGTTGCGAGAGCAGATACCCAACGCATCTGCCGAAACTTTTGAGGGCTGGTGGCGCTTGTGGAACATTCGCGACGACGAGGTCGCAAAGCTGATGGACGGCGTCTACATGTCGGGCGTGCTTGGCGTAGGTACTGGCCCATCGCTGCCGTGAGCTATTCGACCGCAACATCCCATTAGCGGACATCGTCGCCGTATCGTTATCTTCACTGTCGATGTCTCGCCACTTGGCAACTGCCAAACAGTCGACTAGCGTCAGAGTGGCTTTGAGTTTGACGGGGGGCAAATGCAGATTTTCAAGTTAAGCTTGGTAGCCGCATTTACGGTTTGCGCATTTTCGGTGACGGCACAGGCCGGCGATTGTACGAGGGTCGCAGCCGTCGGCAATAACTTCACGCACGACACCGCCGTGTTGTTCTCGACAAACGCTCTTAAGAACACGATCGCGGGGCGAGGTCTCATCGCCAAGGGGCCAGTGAAAACCACCTGCAATTCAGGCTCAGCGATGATTGAGTGCCACTCTTCGCAAATGGCCTGCAAGGGCGGAACGCCAGCGACCTGCTTGGGACCCTGGTTATGCTTCTGAACCGGCGCGAGACGTAAACTCGTCTCGATTCTGGCCTTACAGTTCGCACATGGTAACAAGATGCTTTGCGACTTGTGGCTATGGCAGGCGAGCGCCGTTAGCCGCTACATCCCATCAGCAGACATTCGCACTAACGACAGCTCGCTCCAGCAAGCCCTCCCCGGAAGGGTCCGCTTATCGATGTTGACTGGACGCCGGATGAGCTTCGCCAAAGGCTGCTCCTGACCCAAAGCTGACAGCATGAGAACCGGCGATGTTATCGTAACGACCTTGCGACGGAGAGGCGTACGAGACCTGCGTCTTCTATAAGACCTGTTTCACACCCGGTGGCTGCCACGTCCCTGCGCCCGGCGGCAGGATCGAGGGTGGCGTAGGCTTCGGCCAGTACAGGCGCATCACGAGATAGATCGTGTCATCCGGCGCCGGAAGCCAGTTTGCTTCCTTGTCCGCGCCGGGGCTGTCTTTCTGGAGGTACAGCGTCAGCGAGCCGTCGGCGTCCTTTTTCATCGCAGACAGCATCGGCGAGTTGATGAGGTAGCGATTGATCGGATTCTTGATCAGGAGCTGGCTCTTTCCATCATACATCGTTA
>JBAZYB010000437.1:0-2612 GCA_041659545.1 Hyphomicrobium sp. | reverse complement strand
CTTGCCGGCACTCGCCTCGCGGCGGGTGCGTTCGGAGGTGGCGCGCGGCAGCATGCCGTATTCGGCGGTGACCCAGCCGCGGCCCTGGCCCTTGAGCCAGGGTGGCAGGCGCTCTTCCAGGCTGGCAGTGACCAGCACGTGGGTGTCGCCGAATTTCACGAAGCAGGAACCCTCGGCGTATTTCACCACCCCGCGCTCGAGCGAGACCGGGCGCAGCTCATCGACTTGTCGGCGGCTTGGCCGCATCGGCAGCTCCTGTTCGGAAAGGGTTTCCGCGGAGCGTTGTAGGTGGCGCGGGCGGGCCCGGCAAGCCCGCCCGAAGGCCAGCTCATTTGGCCTTTTCGATCTTGGTGACGACGAACTGGCCGTTGACGTTGTCGGCGTCGAACTTGATCTTGTCGCCGGCCTTCACCTTGGACAGCAGGCCGGCGTCCTTGATGGCGAAGACCATGGTCATGCCCTCGTCCATGTCGAACTTCTTGATTGGCCCATGACGGATGGTGATCTTGCTCGCCGAGGTATCGACCTTGGTCACCGTGCCGTCGATGAGCGCGGCTTGTGCCTTGGCGGCGTTCGGCATCAGCGCAGTGAGGGCCAGCACGAGCGCTAGTGTCGCAAAGACGTTCTTCATCATTGTTCTCCGTATTTCTTGCACGGGATTACTTCACGGTCACAGTGCCGTGCATGCCCGCCTCGCGGTGCCCGGGGATGAGACAGGCAAACTCGAATGTGCCCGCCTTGGTGAAGCGCCAAATCAGCTCGCCAGACTTTTTAGTCACCACGCGCTTGGCGTTCGGGTCGTCGTGTTCCATCTCCGGATACTTTTTCATCAACTCGGCGTGCTTGTCGTTTTCTTTCGGCGTCGCGAGGACGAACTCGTGGTCGAGCTCGCCCTTGTTTTCGAGGACGAACCGTATCTGCTCGCCGCGACGCACCTCGACACGGTTGTGATTGAAGGTCATCGTCCCATCGCCCTCACGCATGGTGATGACGACGGTCCGTGACGGCTTTTTGGGATTGCCGGGCGCTCCGGCCGAGAAGCCTGCGTGGCCGT
Source organism: Hyphomicrobium sp. (assembly GCA_041659545.1). GTDB lineage: Bacteria > Pseudomonadota > Alphaproteobacteria > Rhizobiales > Hyphomicrobiaceae > Hyphomicrobium_A. Next base: position 1,558 of record JBAZYB010000437.1, on the reverse strand, counting down.
GTCCGGGCGCTCCGGCGCCGGCAAGGGCCGTCCCCGATATCAAGGCGCCAGCGAGTGCGACGAGGGTAAGCTTGAAGAGAGTTCGCATGCGTTGTTCTCCTGGTCAGTGTTGTCCGTTGTGTCCGTTCATGCGCGGCTTTACGACCGTAACCTCGATCTCGCCGTGCTGTGGAACCGCTGCGCCCTTGCGACTCGGCGCCTCGGGCATCGCTCCTTTGAACTCATACGCAACTGTACCGGGCGGGTGCTTGTAAGGGCCCGGGTCCTTGTAGTCGTCGCGCGCGAGCCCTTCGCGCACCTTCACCACCGAAAACATGCCGCCCATCTCGAGCGGACCGAACTGGCCGAAGCCGGTCATCATCGGCAGCGTGTTGTCGGGCATCGGCATTTCCATCGTGCCCATCTCCGCCATGCCGGCCGAGCCCATCGGCATGTAGTCGGGCAACAGCTTGCGGATCGACTTGGTGAGATCCTTCTGCGGCGCGCCGATGAAGGTCTTCACCTCGTGACCCATGGCATTCATGGTGTGATGCGACTTGTGGCAATGGATCGCCCAATCGCCCGGCTCGTCGGCGACGAACTCGACGGCGCGCATGCCGCCAACCGGTACGTCGGTCGTCACTTCCGGCCAGCGCGCGCTTTCACGGACCCAACCGCCGTCGGTACCGGTCACCTCGAAGTGCGGCCCGTGCATATGGATCGGATGGTTTGTCATGGTCAGATTGCCGATGCGAATGCGGACGCGGTCGCCCTGCCGAACCACCAGTGGATCGATGCCCGGAAAGACACGCGTGTTCCAGGTCCACAGGTTGAAATCGGTCATCGTCATGACCTTCGGCAATGCGGTGCCGGGGTCGATGTCGTAGCTGCTCATGAGAAAGACGAAATCGCGATCGACGCGGTGCTGGTTGGGGTCGCGTGGATGCACGACGATGAAGCCCATCATGCCCATCGCCATCTGCACCATCTCGTCGGCGTGCGGATGGTACATGAAGGTTCCGCTTCGCTTGACGGCGAACTCGTAGACGAAGGTTTGGCCGGGCTTGATATGCGGCTGCGTCAGTCCGCCAACGCCGTCCATGCCGTTTGGCAGCACGAAGCCGTGCCAGTGCACCGTCGTATGCTCAGGCAACTTGTTGGTGACGAAGATGCGCACCTTGTCGCCTTCGACGAATTCGAGCGTCGGGCCCGGTGACTGACCGTTGTAGCCCCACAGTTTCGCCGTCATGCCGGGCGCGAGCTCGCGCTCGACCGGTTCGGCGACCAGGTGAAACTCCTTCCAGTCGCCGTTCATGCGCCACGGCAGTGACCAGCCGTTGAGCGTGACGACCGGCTGATAGGCCGGTCCGCTCGATGGCACGAGCGGGGGCTGCATCGCAGGAGACGTGGTGGTGACGGCTTCGGGGATCGAGGCCGCCTGCACGCGGCCGCTGACGGCTGCTGCGCCGGCGAGCAGGGCTGAACTGCCGATGAGGGTGCGTCGTGAGATCATGATGGTTCTCCTCAATGCCCGGCTGCTTCGTCGCCGGAGGCAGACGCCGCTGTTTTCGATTGCTGC
>JBAZYB010000436.1:2284-2621 GCA_041659545.1 Hyphomicrobium sp. | reverse complement strand
AAATCTTATGCAACGCCTATGCCAAGGGGACTACAATCCCATGTGTGCCACAGCCGGATAGCCCGAGATCGTCCGTGCCGCCCCGGCGACAATCGACGATCAGGGAAGGGATTGAGAAATGCCGATAGGGCAAGTGATCTAGCAGTATTCCCTTACTTGCGTTGCGGAACCCGATGAGGCCGAATACTGGGTATCTTGTATACAAGAGAGGCACGTTTTCAGCCGGATGGTCAAGCTCTGCACTCTTTTAAGGCATTGCGTCATGCGCATGTCCCGCGGCACGACCTCTCTCCCAGCCGGAAGATATGCATTCTGGAATGTCGTGAGTGTCGCTGGA
>JBAZYB010000436.1:1896-2274 GCA_041659545.1 Hyphomicrobium sp. | reverse complement strand
GACGCATTGCTTTGTATGCAAACGACCGGCAGCAGGGATCAAAGCGCCAGGCGCTTCTCCAGATGCGGTTGCTGCGTGCCATAAGCACTGCATTCACAAGGGAAAAATCAGACTTCTGGCATCAGGCTTGCAAGCTCAACTCCAATCCTCCTTCCCAACATTCACATGGAGTTGCGTTCATGAGTTTTCGAAAATCGATCGTCTTTGCGGCACTGGCCGTTGCCATCGGCGCCGCCTCAGCCGCGAAAGCGGAAACGGTGGTGCGATATGGCATCTCGATGGCGGATATTCCGCTGACGACCGGCCAGCCGGATCGCGGCGCCGGCGCTTATCAATTCACCGGCTATACGATCTATGACCCGCTGGTCGCATGGGAGA
>JBAZYB010000436.1:0-1886 GCA_041659545.1 Hyphomicrobium sp. | reverse complement strand
CAACCGAATGGAAAGTCGATCCAGCGGACAAGACGAAATGGCGCTTCACGTTACGCAAGGGCGTCAAGTTTCACGATGGAAGCGACTTCAATGCCGATGCGGTCATCTGGAATCTCGACAAGGTCTTAAACGACAAGGCGCCGCAATTCGACAAGCGACAGAGTGCGCAGGTGAAGACTCGCCTTCCTTCAGTCGCGAGCTACGCGAAAATCGATGACTCGACCATCGAGATCACAACCAAGACCGTTGACTCGTTCTTTCCGTATCAGATGCTGTGGTTTCTGGTCTCAAGCCCCGCACAGTATGACAAGGTCGGGAAGGACTGGGACAAATTTGCGAGCGAGCCTTCGGGCACGGGTCCGTTCAAGCTAACCAAGCTGGTTCCGCGTGAACTCGCAGAGTTGACGAAGAATGCCGACTATTGGGACAAGAAGCGCATTCCAAAAGTCGACAAGCTCGTCCTCGTTCCGATGCCTGAAGCTTTGACACGCACCAACGCGCTGCTGGCAGGACAGGTTGATCTGATCGAGACGCCTGCGCCCGACGCCGTTCCGCAGCTCAAGGCCGCGGGCATGAGGATCGTCGATAACGTCACGCCGCACGTCTGGAACTATCATCTCAGCGTACTGCCGGGCTCCCCATGGACCGATATCCGGTTGCGCAAGGCGCTCAACCTTGCAATCGACCGTGATGCTGTCGTCGGTCTGATGAACGGCCTCGCCAAGCCTGCCATCGGTCAGGTCGATCCGTCGAGTCCTTGGTTCGGCAAGCCGACCTTCAAGATCAAATACGATCTCGCCGAAGCTAAGAAACTGGTGAAGGAAGCCGGATACTCACCCGAAAAGCCGTTGAAGACGACCTTCATCATCGCGAACGGCGGCACCGGCCAGATGTTGTCGCTGCCGATGAACGAATTCCTGCAGCAAAGCTTCAAGGAAATCGGCATCGACGTCGAGTTCAAGGTCGTCGAGCTCGAAGTGCTCTACACCGCGTGGCGCAAGGGCGCAGCCGACGAAAGCATGAAGGGTATCACGGCGAACAACATCGCGTATGTGACGTCGGATCCGCTTTACGCGATCGTGCGGTTCTTCCATTCGGGCCAGGTCGCGCCGGTCGGTGTGAACTGGGGTGGATACAAGAATCCGAAAGTCGATGCGCTGATCGACGAAGCCAAGCAGAATTTCGATCCCGCGAAGCAGGATGAACTGTTGGCTCAGGCGCATTCGCTGATCGTGGACGACGCGGCGCTGGTTTGGGTCGTTCATGACACCAACCCCCATGCGCTCTCGCCGAAGATCAAGAAATTCGTGCAGGCGCAGCACTGGTTTCAGGATCTGACCACGATCGGTCTGGACTAATCGAGGATTGGATATTCTGACAACGACCGCGGGCGCGGATCGTATGCCGCGCCCGAGTTTTTTACGTCGTTCGATTGCCGGAGCTTCCAATCACAAGTCGTTTGTATTCGTCTTGTGCTCCAATTCGGCTATGACGTCTTTGAGCCATTTCCGTACCGTCTTGATCTTCGTCGTATTGGCGTCCTCCTTTCGGTAGACGAGATGGAAGTCGCGGTTTTCCATCAGGAGCGAGGGACGAAAAATGGTCTTGAGACGGCCGGTCGCGACCACCGATGCAGTAAGAGGGAAAGGCGCCAGAACAACGCCAACCCCTGACTCGGCCATTTGAATGGCTGCCAGCAAGCTGTCGCTCGACAGACTAAGCTCATTCAGTCTGATCCTGCGGTCTGCCTTCGCGAACCATCGCTCCCACATCCCCGGAATATTGTTGAGTTCAATGAGGGGCATTCGCGCCAGGTCCTTTGCGGTCCTCAACGGCGCAAATTTCTCGCAAAGGTCGGGATGCGCCAGCGGTGCAAGTTTCGATCG
>JBAZYB010000435.1:0-2631 GCA_041659545.1 Hyphomicrobium sp. | reverse complement strand
ACGATCACGAAAACGGGGGCGGTCGTCGTTAACTTTGACGAAGAAACGACGGTCTGAGAGCCGGAGTCCGCCCGATCGAGATCGGGCGGGATTTTTTGCCACGCTCTGCAAGGTAACGTCCAATTGGGTTGGCATTTTCTGTGGCAATGCTGCTCGTACCGGAGGACGATAATCGCCTGGGATGGGCCTAATCGGGGAATGCGTATGAAAGTTGGTGCGCGTACAATTGCGGCAGTTGTCGTTTTGCTGGTGCACATATTCAGCCCGGCCATCTCGGCGGCCCCTTTCTCCCCTGCTGCCGATCGCGGCGCTGACCGGATTGTCATAAACGTTCATGGCTTTCATTGTCGGCCGGAGGTCGGCTGGGATGCGACGGTCGGGTATGTTCGTCGCCATAGCCACAAAGGCATTTGCCGCGACTATCAGGGCTGCATGCGCGAGCAGCAGCGCTGCATCTTTGTTCTCGGACGCGGATGGGATGTGTGGAAGTATGAGCGTTGGGGCTCGGAAAACTGGCGCTACACGAACTGCATGATCCGCGCCGGCTGTTACTGAACCGCAAGGCTTTCCGGTGGGCAGGACTCGTCGCGCGCTCGCCGGACAACACGAGCGTAGCGAAAGTCATGATCCTCGACGCCAGCTGCGGCGCTGCCGACGAAAGCCGTGCAAGTCCAGTCTGGTGAGGAGGCTGAAGAGCTGCTGCAGGCGCTGTCCGGCGGGGCGTCGGAGTAGGCTCAGGGAACCTCGACGGGCAAGTCGGTATGCGGCTTCGTGGCCGGTTTGTCATCACGCAGGTGCACGGTTCGGGACGTACCGTCAGCGCGCTCGAGCCGGATGGACGTCGCCTCGACGCCAGCCACTTGCCATCCTCCGATCGTGTCGCCAACCTCCACGCGGAAGCTCATTCCGTCGGTGACGTTCCGTACCAGCGCAATGGCACGGCCGCCGTCACGGACAACGCCGAGCAACGCAAAGCTCGGCGGCGGGGGCGGTGGGGGCGGCGCGGCCTCCGCGCTTTCCGCGACAACCTCCGGCGGCCGGCTGCGGCTGGGCGCGAACAGCGGGCGGCTAACGGTGTCGCTCAGCGCCGCCTTGTCGATGGACGCCAACGGATTGCCGGTAGCGGTACCAGAAGCGCTCGGGGCGGAGCGTTCCTCTTCTGCCGGCGCCCCGGGGGTTTGCAGGGAAGAGCCAGCGCCGGGCGCATCGCGGCGGCTCGGCGCTGAAGGCGAGTCCCATGGGTTGTCGAAACCGAAATTGTCGATCCAGACGAGCGTGCCAAGTGCCACGCACACAGGGACCAGAATGTGCGAGATTTTCATGCGCTAGCTGGCCTTGTCCTTGAGCCGGAACCCGCTCACCTGCATCGTGACGTCGAGGGGACCGAGATAATGCGGATCCGTGCCGCCCGCGCGGTCCTCCACTGCGCGCACGCTGAGGTCATCGATGAACAGCAGCGGCTTGCCCGTCTCGATGCCGTGAACGATATCCCGCAGCCCGTCGATCCCGACGCTGATCGACAGGCGCAGGGCGATGCGGACCAGGGAGCCATCCTCGCTCGTGGCCAGTAGCTGCAAGCTCGAGGAAGCGCCGCCGTGCTCGAGCACGATGTCGCTGATCAGCTTCTGCAGATTGGCTCCGGAAATGCCCGCCGTGTCGCCCTCGAGGAGCAAGTGGCCTTGCTGGCCGAGCGCGACGAGGTCAAGGTTCTCTTTCCGCATATCACTTTCGCTGGCGATCTCCTTACGCAGCTCCACCAGCGTGCGTTCCCCTGCGGCGATCTCCTGATCGATTTCACTCAGCAGCAGGTAAGGCGCGCCCGCCGTCAGGCCGAGGGCCATGACAATTGCCGCTAGAATGGCCAGCGGCAGTGACGCGGCGAAGAGTCGAGATCGCATCATGGACTCTTCTCCACGTCCGGTGCACCGTGAACCTTGGCGACGATCGAGAACGCCTCGATGGCCTGGCCTTCTTCGCGCGTCGTTGGCGCCGCAAAGTGCACATCCTCGAACTCCTTGGTGCCTTCGAGCACGTTGATGAGACCGGTCGAGTTGTCTGATTTGCCGCCGATACGCGCGTCGCGTCCGTGGATCTCCAGCTCAGTTAGGTAGGCGCTATCGGGCAGTGCACCACTCAGCCGCTCGATCAGCGTCATCATGGCCGGCTCATCTGTCTTTTGCCGGATCAGCCGCCGGTGTTGCTTCTTGAGCTCGCTATTCTGGATGTTGAGCCGGGCGTTGCGCTCCACGCGCGACCTGATCATTGCGACCTTGTCCGCGAGGTCGTCGCGCTGTGCTTGCCGCTGCCAAACGTCAAAAAACCCGAATGCGCTGATGGCCATGCTGCCGATCAGGGCCGCCAGCAGCCCTAAGTGCAACAGCTCCGCCGTCCGCTTGGTCGGATTGGCCGCCAGCGACATCAGCTCGACGGTGGCGTCTGGCTCTGACGGCGGAGCGAAGTCAATTGCAACCGGTTCCAGCCCCAAGCTGCGAGCGATCGTCAGGCCACCATCGAGGATGCCGCGCGACGTGGCGACGATGCGCACATCCAGTTGTGTGGGCGACTTGGAATTGGCACCGACGATCCGGTAGCCATAACGCGTCTCCGCCTCTGGCCACGGGACGATGCGCT
>JBAZYB010000434.1:0-2644 GCA_041659545.1 Hyphomicrobium sp. | reverse complement strand
TGATCAGCGCAACTTCGGTCGCCCCGGAGACGGTAGCGGCGGCCACCGGCGGGACGCCCGGCATCAGGGGGGCAAAGGCGGCCACGCTCGGCTGCACGCTGAGGGAAAGAACCAGAACCATGGCGGGCACGACGACGATGCGGCGCATTCTATCCTCCCGGAAAGGCGTTGCCTGAACCTGGCGGGCAGTCTGCCACGGCGGCGTTGAATGCGTGCTGTGCGAGCCGTTCACCCCGCGTTCAGCGGTCGGCCCCGGAGGGCTTCTTGTATCGCGATACACGGTTGCGCCCCTCCACCTTGGCCGCATAGAGCGCGGTGTCCGCGGCTTTGGTCAGTTCCTCGGCCGTACCAGCCGATTCTGGAAATGCGGCAACGCCAATGCTGACAGTGATCTTGATCCTGCGATCCTCGCCGATGTCAAAATCGGTCCGCTCGACGATTTCCCTCAGCCGTTCCGCCGTCTCGCTCGCGACTTCCACTCCGAGTTCCGGCAGGATAACGGCGAACTCCTCGCCGCCGTAGCGGCACACACTGTTTCCGCTGCGAGTGCTTTCTCTCAGCAAGAGTCCTAGCCTCTCAAGGACCCGATCGCCGGCCAGGTGGCCATGCTCGTCGTTGACGCGCTTGAAGTGGTCGAGGTCGAGCATGAGGACTGAAATCGAGCGACCATGGCGTTTCGCACGCGTGATCTCGCCTGACAGGATGGAATAGTACGTTCGACTGTTGTAGAGGCCGGTAAGCTTATCGGTGGCTGCAAGCCGCTCGAGCTCTTGCTCGTTGCGCTCGATGCGCCGCCCGATCCAGCCGACGAGGCGGTAGAAAAGGACGAAGAGCAGGATGCCGCCGGCCAGATAGGCGATGGCGCCCAGCAGGAGCGCAAGCCGGGCGGCGTCGATTTCCCGGGACACATCCACGAGCAGCACCACGGTGGCCACGGCGCGGCCGCCGACGTCATGAATTGGCACAAATAGCGGCCGGTAGAAGCTCTGGTCGATCTGGATGACCGGTTCGTCGGGAGCAGTCTCCATTTCGCCCCGCTCAAAGCGTTCCGCGAGCTCCGGCGGGACTTGCGGCAGCGACTGGCTGCTGACGACATCGTGGGAGAATCTGTCCCAGTCCGGCGTGCGCCCGAATACGCGCATGCCCTCTTCCCAGCCCGCGCGATCCAGGAACTCCTTCTTGATGAGGACAAACGCCTGGGCGTTGAGGGACTTGCGAATCCGTTCCACCACCTCGGGGGTTTCCATGCCGAGTTCGACGTAACCGAGCAGACGCCGAGTGCGCTCGTCGAACCAGGGCGAAACCACCCGAAGCGTGAACGTACCGATCGGCCCGATCTCAACACCGTACGCGGTCGCACCGGTGCGCTCGGCCACCGTCGTGGTAACGCGACTAATGATGTCGCCGTAGCGCTCCGGCTGGTGCACCCGCAGCAGGTTCACGCGATCGGGACCGGTGAAATAGAAGTGCGAGATGCCATAGGTGCGCTTCATCCTGGCGAACATCGGGGCGGCGTGTTCGAGCAGCGCCTCGTGGTCCTTGCGCGCCAACGCGTCGCGCAGGTCCTCGTCATGCCCAAGAACATCCAGGATCGTCTCCAGCGCGCGCGCGTGCTGGTCTATTGTGTCGCGATACAGATCGATTGCCGACAGCCGCAGATGGATGCCGCCGACACCGACGCTGCTATGGGTGAATTGATAGACGCCGACAATCGGCACGATCTCGGTAATCAGGATGGCTATGACCAGCGGCAACAGAAAGTACAGCCGGAGCCGCTGTGTCTCTCGACCGGGTCTCGAAAGACTCGATTCCGCATTGTCGGACCGGGGCGCCATATCGTGCTTTCCAGCATGTACCCAAACTTAGGTATGTTAAGCTGAAATCGCCTGCCATCGGCAAGACAGCACCTTGCCTATTCGCGTAGGCTGATCGTCCGTTACCTTCGTCTTGCCAATATGGTACGAACCACGCACCTTAGCGTCAAACGTCGAGGTTGGCGACGCTGAGCGCATTGTCCTGGATGAACTCGCGGCGCGGCTCGACCAGATCGCCCATCAGCTGGGTGAACAGCAAGTCGGCGTCCGAGCCTTCCTTGATCTGCACCTGCAGCAGGGTGCGGACGTTGGGGTCGAGGGTGGTCTCCCAGAGCTGAGAAGGGTTCATCTCGCCCAGGCCCTTGTAGCGCTGCAGCGAGATGCCCTTGCGGCCGGCATTGGAGATCGCCGTGAACAGCGAGGACGGCCCGAAGATGTCGTAGCTCTGGTCCTTGCGGACGAGCCTGGCCACGCCGCCATAGAGATCCTCGAGCTTTTCCACCGTCGCCCGGATCTTGCGGGCATCGGCGCTGACCAGAAGGCTCGCATCGATCGAATGCGTCTCGGTGACGCCGCGTACGGTACGCGAGAAGCTGAGGCCGCCCTGCCCGTCCGGTTCACCGCGCCAGCCGCGCTCCAGTTCGTCGGAGACGCGGTCGAGCCGGTTGGCAACGCGGGTCGCCACCGCCGTCGCCTTCTCGGGGTCGATCAGCGCATCGGCGTTGAGGCCGCCCACGATCGCCGCCTGCTCGACGATCGAGCGGTTGTAGCGGGTGTTGAGCGCGTTGATGGCGTGGACGATGTCGCGCGCCTGGCGGACGATGGCGAGC
>JBAZYB010000433.1:0-2652 GCA_041659545.1 Hyphomicrobium sp. | reverse complement strand
CCGCCGAAATTCTGGTAGGCGCCGCCGAAAGGCATTTTGGGCTCGGCGACCTCGACGTGCGCTTCAGGCAACTCGTCGACAAAGCGCGACGGTAAGGCCGATTGATAGAGCCCGCGGTTGCGGCGGCTCTGGGCGAAGGAGACCTTGCCGATGCGTTTGGCGCGCGTCAGCCCGACGTAGGCGAGGCGGCGTTCTTCCTCTAGCCCGGCTTGTCCGCTTTCATCGAGCGAGCGCTGGTGCGGGAACAGCCCTTCTTCCCATCCGGGGAGGTAGACGACATCGAACTCGAGGCCCTTGGCAGCGTGCAGTGTCATGAGCGAAACACGCTGAGTGTCGCTGGCCTGATCGACATCCATGACCAGACTGACGTGCTCAAGGAAGCCCTCGAGGGTCTCGAACTCGTGCATGAAGCGCACGAGCTCCTTCAAGTTTTCGAGGCGGGCCTGCGCCTGGGGACTCTTGTCCGCCTGCCACATGGCCGTATAGCCGGACTCATCGAGGATCAGTTCGGCGAGCTCGGTATGCTTCATGGTGCGGATCTGGCCGCGCCAGCGTTCGAAGTTGGCAAGCAGATCAGTCAACGCCTTGCGCGCTTTGCCGGCCAGCTCCTCGGTTTCGATGATGAGCTGTGCGGCCTGATACATCGGGATCGAGCGGGCGCGGCCAAGCTCGTGCACGCGTTTTACCGACGTATCGCCGAGGCCGCGCTTGGGCACGTTGACGATGCGCTCGAATTTCAGATCGTTGGCCGGATTGGCAGTGATTTCGAGATAGGCAATGGCGTCCTTGATTTCCTGGCGCTCATAGAAGCGCGGGCCGCCGATGACGCGGTAGGGCAGGCCCATGGTGATGAAACGATCTTCAAAGGCGCGCATCTGGAACGAGGCGCGCACGAGGATCGCCACTTCGTTGAGCGGCTGGCTGGAGCGCTTCTGCATTGCCTCGATGTCGTCGCCGATGGAGCGCGCCTCTTCCTCGTCGTCCCAGACGGCGCTGACCGTGACCTTGGTGCCGAGCTGGCCGTCGGTGAAAAGCGTTTTGCCGAGTCGGCCTGTGTTGGACGCGATGAGACCGGAGGCTGCGCCGAGGATGTGGCCGGTCGAGCGGTAGTTGCGCTCCAACCGAATGACCTTGGCGCCGGGGAAGTCCTTGTCGAAGCGAAGGATGTTGTCCACCTCGGCACCGCGCCATCCATAGATGGACTGATCGTCGTCGCCGACGCAGCAGATGTTGGGCGAGCCCTGAGCGAGCAGGCGCAGCCACAAGTACTGGGCGACGTTGGTGTCCTGGTACTCGTCGACGAGGATGTAACGGAAGCGGCGCTGATAGTCGGCGAGCACGTCGGGGTGCTCCATGAACAGCCGCAGATTCTCAAGTAGGAGGTCGCCGAAATCGCAGGCGTTGAGCTCCTTGAGACGCCGCTGGTAGGCGGCGTAAAGCTGGGCGCCCTTGCCGGCGGCGAAACCGTAGGCTTCACCGGCGGGGACCTTGTCGGGCGTCAGGCCGCGGTTTTTCCAGCCGTCGATCAACCCGGCGAGCTGCCGGGCGGGCCAGCGGTCCTTGTCGAGTTTCTCAGCTTCGATCACCTGCTTGAGGAGGCGGATCTGGTCATCGGTGTCGAGGATGGTGAAGCCGGACTTGAGGCCTACGAGTTCGACATGGCGGCGAAGAATCTTCACGCCGATAGAATGGAAGGTGCCGAGCCACGGCATACCCTCGACTGCGCCGCCTACCAGAACGCCAATACGCTCCTTCATCTCGCGGGCGGCTTTGTTGGTGAAGGTGACAGCGAGCACCTGGCCGGGAAAGGCTCGGTGCGTCGCCAGGATGTGGGCGATGCGCGTTGTCAGCACGCGCGTCTTGCCAGTGCCGGCGCCGGCAAGTACGAGCACGGGTCCGTCGAGTGCCTCGACGGCGGCACGCTGCTCGGGGTTGAGACCGTTGAGATAGGGAGTGGCGGCTGTCGCTACCGGATTGGCGCTCTGTAGCGCGCGCGCCGAGATCGACTGCCGCGGCGCTTCGGGCACGGCGGCAGGCAGGTCGAACGGCGGCTCGTCGGCGTCGGCGCTTGCCGTCGAGGCGCCGCTCGGAGGTGCCGCGGGCAGATCGAACGGTAGCTCGTCCGCGTCACCCGTAGGGGCTGCGTTCGCCAAATGTTTTCCGCTGTGAGCCATTCTTCCGAACTATAGCACCCGACTTTCAGGGGCAACGCCCGCGTCGCCGCCACCCACACTAAGTTATGGGCTCATATGGGGAGCCCGCTCCGATATGCGCGCCTGATAGTTGCTGGACGTCATGGGGTTAACGTGGGCGATGTTCACGCCATTTTTCTGTTGCGGGACCATGCAATTGTGCTGGTATCGCGGGCAAGACTGAGCAAAACGAATAAGCTAGAGTGCGGGTAACCGAAAATGAGCAGGGACGGGCGGGCAGAATCCGCGAAAGTCCTTGGCTCGCCGGAACACTGGGGACACCCCGCGGGGCATGCCGCTGGATGCGGCGGCGTTGCGCTTTGCACTGCTATTAGAGAGGCCGGACGCCGATTCGGTCCCTGAAGGGTTAGATGAGCAACGGACTTCTCTACATCGCGGGTCTGGTTTCGCTTGCCCTCGCAGCGCTATTCGCCGTTCCGTATTTCGTCGACTGGAACGG
>JBAZYB010000432.1:0-2659 GCA_041659545.1 Hyphomicrobium sp. | reverse complement strand
GCAAAAACGCGACGAGTGCCTCTCGCTCTGCGGCGCTGAGACGGAAGGGTTGCACCAGGGCTGATTTGCGACGTGCCGCCTCGAACAGCGGCCCGCGCATGCCAACCTCGCGTTTGTCGCTGCGTACGGCACCCCCGCCGCCCTCATAGAAGCGCACGACCCCGGCGAGTGATGGGAAGATGCCGTTGTGCATATACGGCCCGGTTCTCTCGATATGCCGCAGAGAAGGCGTGCGGAAAGCTCCCGCGTCGGCGGCATGTCCCGTCGCCTCATAGCGTCCGAGATCCTCCAGTTTTCGTCCAAAGAAACTGAGACCGATGTTGTGCGCGCCGCCGTCGCTGAGCAGGACGCCGCTATGGCAGTTGGCGCACCCAGCCTTGGTACGGAAAATGTGTAGCCCCCACACCTCCTGATCGTTCAACGCCTTCTGGTTGCCGCCGGCAAAGCGATCGAATTTCGTCGGGCGCTCCAGAGTTCTCTCGAAGGCCGCGAGCGCCGCCGTGACATCGCCAAGTTCGACCTCCTGTCGGCTGGTCACGAGCGCGAAGCGCTCGCGATACGAGGCCACACCGCCGATTCGCTGAGCGACATCTGACACCTCGCCATTGGCCATCTCGCGGCTGTCCGCTAACGGCCCCAGCGCTTGCTCTTCGAGGCTCCGTGCGCGGCCGTCCCAGAAGAAAGCCGACTGATAGCCGGCCGTGAATAGCGATGGCGCATTGCGTCGCCCCTCCGCGCGGGCATGCCCGAAGGAGGTCGGCAGGCCATCGCCCCATCCGAGACGGCGGTTGTGACAACTCTGGCATGCGACGTGACCGGACGCAGAAAGTCGCGGATCGTTAAAGAGATCGCCGCCCAGTTGCGCCAGCGTCTCGTCCTTGCCTTGCGGCATTGGATGGAGTTGCAGCGGCCCCATCTCGGTGAACTTGGCGTCAGGCAACAGCCGCGGTCTCGGCCATGTCGCTGGCGCGCCGGCGTACGCCCGGCGAAGCGCTTCACGTTCCGCGGCACTGGGTTCGACAGGAAAGCGCGCATCGAGCGGCGGCGCTGCCACCGAGATGCAGAACAGGGCAAATGCGCCAATGACGCCGACCAGAGCCCCGGCCTTCATCGGCAATCGTTGCAACTGGATCAAGCGAGACGCCGCCTCAGCCATTAGAAGCGTAAGCCCGATTCCAGCCAGACGGTTCGACCCAAAACCCACGGGTCCTCGTTGGTGGCCACCCGATTGCCGGCGGTGTTGAACAGATTGTTGATGCGCGCGCTGACGTAGGCCTGCTCAGTGACCATCAGCTGCGCGTTCAGATCGATCAACAGCACTGGATTGAACTTCTTGTCCTCATAGACGTCGTGGTCGCGTCCGTTGACCAGTTCATTCGCCCCGGTGTCGTAAACACCCTCATAGCCGAGATTGTAGCCGGCACTGACATCGAGCCACAGCCTATCGCTGAACCAGCTGGTTGACAGCGTTGCCCCCAGCCGCACGGGGATGTCGAGATTTCCTGAGACCGCGGTGAAGCCCTCCTTCGTGTACGATTGGCCATGGTAGAGGATGTACTCATCGCTCTCGTCATCGTCGATGTAGGTCGTCTTCGACATCGACTGCTCGGACCAGGTTGCTCCAAAGCTGACGCCTGCCGCGGAGAGCATGGGCACATTAGGGGTGCGCCAGAATTTCGTGTATTCGGCCGTGGCCGAGCGATAGAAGCTCTCGCCTTCGTTGTTCAGCGCATAGCAGTTGGACCCGCAGGACTCCGTAGCAAACTGGTCGCGACCATAGCGCTCCAGATAGCGCACGCGCCAATTCCCCCCCAGCAATGGATCCTTGATGCGGACGCCGCCTGTGTACTCATCGGTGAAGGGAGTATCCAGATCCGACGACTTGAAGCTGTATCGGCGAACCGAAGCCGGGGGAGCCCAATCGTCGGGCGTCGAGGTTCCAGCGATCAGCTTTCTCGACCACGCGAGCGAGAATGGTTGCGCATCCCGAAGCGCATAATAGAGCGTCTCGCCGATGTAATAGCGGTTGTAGCCGCCCGTGAAGGTCAACCCTCCCAAAGGCGAAATGCTGCCGACGAGCCGGGGCGCGACATTGATATTCTTGAAGTAGTCCTCGTAATCGGCACGGACGCCCGCTCGCACGTTGAACCACCCAAGTGTCTGGTCGAGCTCCCCGTAGCCATGAAACGCATTGACCGTTTCACTGACGTCGTAGGCTGAGGACACGATCTTGATGCGGGCGTACTCGTCTTCGTTGCAAGCATCGGCTCCCTCGCAATCATACGCACCGCTCGGCGGCGTATAGGTTGCACTGTCTCCGGTGGCGGTGCCAAACGTCGAGTAGTAGACGAAGTCGCTCGGACGCCCACGGTGACCCTTAACCGACCGCGCCTCACCTCCGATCAGGAAGTTGCCCAAAAGGATATTGCCGCGAAGCTGAGCCTGCAGGCCGACATCACTCTGGCCAGCCTCTTTGCTCCCGTATCCACCTTCATAGCAAATGGTGTTGTCTTGCGTCGCCGTAGCCGAAAGAGCCGATTCCGGCGTTGAACGGCAGTAATCCTCGTATTCGTCGGTCGAGAATGTCTCCGTCCACACGCCCGCAACTTTCTTCCGCCGCTTCGCTACCCAGGCATAGGCGGTGTCGCTGTTGGTGGTA
>JBAZYB010000431.1:0-2686 GCA_041659545.1 Hyphomicrobium sp. | reverse complement strand
CGTGGTGCGCGGGCTCCACTTCCAGACCGATCCCGCGGCCCAGGATAAGCTCGTCAGAGTGTCGCGGGGTTCGATCTTTGATGTGGCTGTCGACCTGCGCCACGGCTCGCCAACCTATGGCAAGTGGGTTTCGGCCGTACTCAGCGCCGAGAACTGGCAGCAGTTGTTCATTCCCAAAGGCTTCGCTCACGGATTCTGCACCTTGGAGCCCGACTGCGAAGTCCTGTATAAGACAAGCAACTACTATGCGCCGCAGTGCGACAAGGGCGTGGCATGGGACGATCCCGACCTCGCCATTAAGTGGCCAATCGAGCCGTCAGAGGGCATCCTTTCCGTAAAGGACGCGCAACAGCCGCGCTTGGCTGATCTGCAGCCTTACTTTACGTTCTGAGTGGCAACGTCGCGCGATAGGGGTGGACGATGAAAATTGTCGTCACGGGCGGAGCAGGCTTCATCGGCTCAGCGCTCTGCAGGCACTTAGTCGGCGACATCGGCGCCACCGTTCTCAATATCGACAAGCTGACATACGCCGCGAACCTGCAATCGCTGGCGCCCATCCGCAACGATTCCAACTACCATTTTCTCAAGGCCGACATCTGCGACGCAGACGCGATGACCAAGGCCATCGGCGAATTCGCGCCCGACGCAGTGATGCACCTCGCTGCCGAAAGCCACGTCGATCGCTCGATCACCGGCTCGGGCGAATTCATCCAGACCAACATCGTCGGAACCTACACGCTGCTCGAGGCCGTCAGGAGCTACTGGAACGCTCTGCCGGCCGACAGCCAAGCCGCCTTCCGCTTCCTGCATATCTCCACCGACGAAGTGTACGGCTCGCTGGGCGCCGACGGGCTCTTTACCGAAACGACGCCCTATGATCCGAGCTCGCCCTATTCGGCCAGTAAGGCCGCCTCCGACCATCTTGTCATGTCGTGGCATCGCACCTATGGCTTGCCCGTCGTGGTGACCAACTGCTCGAATAACTACGGGCCGTATCACTTTCCCGAAAAGCTCATCCCTCTGGTTATTCTGAATGCTCTGGAAGGCAAGCCACTGCCGATCTACGGAGACGGCAAGAACGTGCGTGACTGGCTCTTCGTCGAAGACCACGCAAGGGCGCTATATCTGGCGGTCACCCGCGGCGAGCCGGGTCGCAAATATAACGTCGGTGGCAATAGTGAGCGGACCAATCTTGAAGTCGTCCAACAGATCTGCCGGGTGCTGGATCAGGTCGCACCCGAAGGCGAAACGCACGAGCGGCTTATCCAGTTCGTCACGGACCGACCCGGCCACGACCGTCGCTACGCGATCGATTTCTCGAGAATCTCTGATGAACTCGGATGGCGCCCACAGGAGAGTTTCGAGACAGGGATCGAAAAGACCGTCCAATGGTATCTGGCCAGCCCCGACTGGTGGGAACCGCTGCGCAAGAACGTCTACCGCGGCGAGCGGCTGGGTGTCCTGGCGGCCCGCGGTTGAGGCGGGTGAGCGATGACGGTTCTGGTTGTCGGCGAGCAGGGACAGCTCGCTCAGTCATTGATCCGCGCAGCGCGCCGCAAAAGCCTGCCGCTCACTGCGATCGGTCGCCCGCGGCTGGATCTTCTCGATCGCGCCTCCATCGATCGCGCAATCGATGACGTCAGGCCATCAATCGTCATCAATGCTGCGGCCTACACCGCCGTCGACAAAGCCGAGAGCGAGCCTGACGCCGCCTTCGCGATCAACGCCGAGGCGGTCGGCCACCTGGGAGCAGCCTGCGCACGCCGGGGCATCGGAATCTTCCATATTTCGACCGACTACGTGTTCGACGGCAGCAAGGGTGAAGCATACCTGGAGAGCGATCCGGCGTCTCCGCTCGGAGTCTACGGCCGGTCGAAATTTGCCGGTGAGGAACAACTGCGCAAAGCGACCGACCGCCACGCCATCGTGCGCACCGCCTGGCTCTATAGCCCCTACGGAAGCAACTTCCTGAAGACGATGCTGCGGCTCGGCGCCGAGCGGCAGGAGCTGTCCATCGTCAGCGATCAATACGGCAATCCGACCTATGCGCCGCACTTTGCCGATGCACTGCTTGAGCTTGCCCGCCGCGCCCAAGGGGACAGGTTCGAGGCTTGGGGGACGTATCACCTCGCCGGCTCGGGCGAAGCCTCATGGTATGAATTTGCCGCATCGAGACGCTTCCGGTCGCCCCAGATGCCGCGCGTTTCATAGGCCCGTAAGGGGAAGGCGCCCCACTCGGGCTTTATGGCCAGGCCTTGCTCCTTGATGAACGACGTCACCCGGCTCTTCAGCGTCTCGGGCTTTCCCGTGCAGCAGTTGATGATGCCGCAAACGGCTGTCTGCGAAGACACCCGTGCCATCTGGCGGGCCAGTTCGGCGACGTGAATGAAGTCGAAGAGAATCTCGCCGTCGTTAAGCGGGAAGGTATCCTCTTTCCTGTCGGCCGCATCGAGCAACTTGCGGAATATGGAATTGTTCCGCCGGTCGTCGCCGACGATATAAAAGCACCGCAGCCATTGCGAATGCGCACCGGCCTCTTGCGCATAGAAGCCCTGCGCGCGGCGTAGAAAGTCCTTGGCGGTGCCGTATGGATGCGCTGGATTGGTCGGCAGGTCCTCATGCACCGCACCGAGATACGGGCCGATCTCATGCGCGGTCCCGACGCCGACGATATGCTTCAACCCGC
>JBAZYB010000430.1:0-2699 GCA_041659545.1 Hyphomicrobium sp. | reverse complement strand
ACGAACCCCTGAGCCACTGGGGCTGGCTGAGCGGCCTGCTGGGGAGCGTTGGCCGCGGCGATCTCGGCCTGGGTCCGGCGACGCCGCCGGGCGGGCTGTTCAGAAGGGGATGTCGTTCCCACAGCTTGGGCAGGCTGGAGCATCGCGGGGCCACTGTTCCCCGCACTCGGGGCAGTCGAGAAAGGGCCGGGCTGTTGCACCTGCGGGGGCGGGATCACCTCCTGTTGCGGTGCCACATTGATCATGGACTGCGGGGCGATCTGCATCGGTTGTGCGGTGCCGAACTGGTTCGGCGGCGGAAGCGTCTGCTGAGCAACCGCGCCCGGAGACCCGACCCCCTGAGACCCGATCAACCGCGGCTGGTCGTTGCGCCCGACGATCGCATCCGTCTTCTTCTCGCGCACCGCCGCCTCGACCGCCGCCACCGTAGGCTCGTCGACCCAGCCGACGTGCTCGAACAGCAGCTCACCGTTCACCTTGGGCTTGAACGAAAACCGCGTCAGGCCGAGCGACAGCTCGACACCGTAGTTCCGGAAAGTCTCAGTGTACGCCTTCCAGTTCTTGAACGATCCCGGCGTGATCACGAGCTGAAAAATCATCTGCGGCATCTGCGGTACCAGCACGGCGATCCAGCGCTCGTCGCGGCACGCTTTGATGGCCGCACCCGAGAGAGCCGAGATTTTGGAGCCACGCTCGTTGTGCGGGCAGACGTCGCACGAGACGGCTTGGGGACGCACCGCCTCGCGGCTCGGCACGATGCCGTTGGCCGACCAGCAAGCCGGCGGCTCGCCCGTGTCCTGGCCCGGCACATACGGCTTGTCGAAATAGCGCTTGTTCATGTGGTCGCTGACGTCGACGATCGTGGCGTCGAACGTGAGCACCGGCTGGTACTCGTTGCCGGCCGCGTCGATGAAGGTAAACGAGTTGCCCTGGATCGAGATGTGCGGCGGAAGGGTCGAGCCCATGCCCTCGGCGGCACGCTCGGTGAGCGATCGGATCTGGCGGTTTTGAAGATGGGCCGGCAGTTGCATTTGAGTCATCGGGTTTCCTTCGGTTAAGATTTGCGGATGTTGAGGCGGACCATGGTGTCGAGCTTGAGGCCCGGCGGCGGCTTGTTGTCATGCTCCTCGCGCCATTTCTCGACGATCGGCTTCGAGATATTGAGCTGCATTCCCTCGCTGCCGTATTCATCCCAATTGTCGAGCATCCAGTCGAGCAGTGCGTCTCGCCCCACCGAGTGCCGGCCGTCAGCGGTGTCGTAGGCGCTGTCGGGGTCGATCTTATGGCTGACGATGGTAGACAGATACGCAGTGCCCTCATTGGTCGGGAAGCCGTTGACCTTCTGCTCTAGTGCCTTGGCATGCAGTTCGGCCTTGATCGCCTCCATCCGGTCCCGCGACGGCTTCAGATACTCGCCGAAGCGCTTGCTCTCGCTCTCGACGTGCGCGTCCAGCTTGTGCCACTCGGCGATCAGTGCCGCCGGATCGAACACCGCGGCGATTGCCTGCTCGATATCGAGTTGCTGGCTTTCGACGGCCGGGCCGGTTTTCTTCTTGCGAGGGGCCATTTAGCCGGTAACTCCGTTCTGGGTAATGGGGACAGCGACAGGTGGCGCGCGATAGATGATCGGCTCGACGACACCATGGAAATCGAGCCAACTGCGCAGCTCGATGATTGGCGTGTTGCCGACGAACGCGCCGGGGAAAATCAACATGGCGTTGCGGTCGGTCTTGTCGACTTTGAAATAACCAGGTCTCATTTTTCCGCTCCTTGCATGAAGTGCCGGGGCTTTCCCCCGGCTGGTTTCATGCGGTCCTCCTTGGTTGTAGAGAGCCTGCTCTCATGCTGGCTTGAGTGATTCCAATCTGGCACGGTTCGTTATACTCGTCAAGCGCGTTATTTTATTATCTTCGCGCGGAACGACGGTTCATGGAAGGTGTCGCGTAGCCAAGATTATAGCGGCGGCAGTTCAGCGAATCACTGTCCGCGTGATCCACCACGGAATGCCCTGGAGGTCTATCCGGGTCTGCGCGTTCCTTGATTGCTACGTGAAGAAATATGGAAGTTGTCTGTCGCCCGCCGGCACGGCCGTTGTCCGTTACACGAAAAAGATACGGCTTCTTGCCGCGTTTGTCGAACTTGACGAACCAGCGCCAGCGAGAAAAGAACCAGTAATCTTCGGCGTCGACGCGAGCTGCGAAATTGAGGTAGTCATCACCGTAAATGTAGTGCTCGTGCGCGTCGACGAGAATAAGCTGATTCGGGTCGAGCATTACGAGAACCTAGCAAATTTACCAAACAGCAGGCGGGCCTTTCTGCGATAAGCGGCGTGTGCTTGCGTTGGGGTATCGAACAACCCCAAATAGAAATGCTTTCCTTCTCGCTTTAGCCGCGCCGCGTATTTACCAGTTTTTGGGTAATAGCAAACTCCTTTAAGTGCGACTGCCTTACCGGCGTATTTCTTGGAGTTCATGATGTTTTGCGAGCGCGTAGCTGCTCTCAGGTTTTTCCACCTGTTGTCAGAACGTACCCGGTTCTTATGGCCAACATCTGCTTTGGGCCAGCGCCCGGTTACGTAGAAAACAGCAAGCCTATGCGCGGCGTAAAACCTTCCGTGAATGCATATCTGCAAGTGCCCGGCAGTATCGGCGTGGCCGGCAGTGGCACCGATCTTGATGCGATGCGCTCTAGGCGTAGTG
>JBAZYB010000429.1:0-2705 GCA_041659545.1 Hyphomicrobium sp. | reverse complement strand
GCGCCACTATCCGTTCTGTCGCCTTTCCGACACCGCCAACGTGCTGGTGATGCCAGGGTTTCACGCCGCGTCGATATCCACGAACATGCTCAAGGAGTTGGGCGGCGCCACGGTGATCGGACCGATCCTTGTCGGCCTATCGCGCTCGGTGCAGATCTGCGGCTTCGGTGCTAGGGACAGCGACATCGTCAACATGGCAGCCATCGCCGCCTACGACGCCAGCCGCTAAGCCAAGAAATCAACCGGTGGAATGGATCATGTTGCGCACGAGGGGATAGATCTGCCCCTCCCAGCGGCGCCCGCTGAACACACCGTAATGCCCGACCCCCACCTGCATGTGGTGCCGCTTCATGTGCGGCCGCAGACCGGTGCACATGTCGTGTGCCGACGCCGTCTGACCGAGGCCGCAAATGTCGTCGCGCTCGCCCTCGACAGTGAGTAGCGCCGTCTTGCGGATGGCTCTCAGATCAACCTTGTTGCCCTGATAGGTCAGCTCACCTTTCGGCAAGCGCGTCTCCTGGAACACCCAGCTAACCGTCTCGAGATAGAACTCGGCGGCCAAATCGAGCACGGCGAAATACTCATCATAAAAGGTCTTGATCGTCTGTGCCTTGGCGTGCTCGCCGTTGCGCAGATGCTCATAGAGCTCTTGGTGAGCGTTGTAGTGTCGGTTGATATTCATCGACACGAAGGCCGCCAGCTGCACGAAGCCGGGGTAGACCATGCGCCGCGCACCGGGATAGCGCCACGGCACTCGCGCAATGAGGTTCCGCTCGAACCAGCTCATCGGCTTGCTGGTCGCCAACTTGTTGACCTTCGTCGGGTTGACGCGCGTGTCGATGGGGCCGGCCATCAGCGTCATGCTGCTTGGCTGTGCCGGATTGGCATCCGCCGCCATGACGGCGGCCGCGACGAGCGCCTGCACGCATGGCTGACATACCGCGACGAGGTGCGAACCCGGCCCCATCTTCTCGAGGAAGCGGATGATATAGGTAACGTAGTCCTCGAAGCCGAAACGTCCATCGTCCAAGCTGACATCGCGGGCGTTGTGCCAGTCCGTGATGTAGACGTCGTGATCGGGGAGCAGGGTGCGCACGGTATTGCGCAGCAGCGTCGCGAAGTGGCCTGACAACGGCGCCACCACGAGAACGCGCGGCTGCTCGATGTCGATGTCCTTCTTGAACCGCAGCAGCGCGCCGAAGGGCAGTGTAAGCACCGCCTCCTCGGAGACATCGACTTCACGGTTTCCAACCGTCACCGCCGGGATGCCGTAGGCGGGACGTGAGTGCGTCAACCCTACCCGCGAAATCAGCTCATAGGTGGCCGAAAGGTTGCGCAACATGGGGGCATTGGCTTGAGCGCCCCAATCACCCAGCATCGACAGCGAGTGACGGGCGAGGGACTTCGCCGGCTCAACCAAGTCAGTGTGGGCTTGATAGGCTAGGTAAAGCATCTAGTCTCATTCTAGAGAGAGACACAGTTGGCTGAATTTCGATATCAGCCTATTGTGCGGTGCACAAACGCTAGTGCATCCTGCGGCGAGGTGCGAGCGTTTTTTTGCAACACCATCGGGGCCGGCGCCCCATCTGGGCAGCGATTAAGGATTACGCAGAATGGCAACAGCGGTGCTCACCATCAGCAGTAAGAACTACTCGTCGTGGTCCCTGCGCGGCTGGCTCCTCTGCAAGATGGCTGGCCTGGAGTTCCACGAGGAGGTCATGTCCACCGATGACCCCTCCACCCGGGCCGAACTCCTGTTGCTGTCCCCGTCGTTCCTCGTGCCGTGCCTCGTGAACGACAACGTCAAGGTTTGGGACACGCTCGCCATTGCCGAATACCTCGCCGAAATACGCCCCGATGCCGGGATTCTCCCCGCCGACATAGCCACGCGCGCCCACTGCCGCGCCGTATCGGGCGAGATGCACTCGGGCTTCCATAACCTACGCTCGGCGATGCCGATGAACCTCAAAGCCCATTTTTCGGGTTTCACCGTATGGTCCGGCGCCCAAGGCGACATCGAGCGCGTTCGCACCATTTGGCGCGAGTGTCTGGACACCTACGGAGGGCCTTACCTTTTCGGCACCCCGACGATGGCCGATGCGATGTATGCGCCGATGTGCACACGCTTCCTCACCTATGACGTGAAGCTCGACAGCGATTGCGCCGGGTATTGCGAGACAATTTCCAGCTGGGCGCCGATGGTTGAGTGGACGGAATCGGCAAAACTCGAACCCGAAGAACTCGAAGAGCTCGACGTCGAGTTTTAGACCGCCGGTCGAACGGCCCCGAATAATCCCAAACTGACATAAGCCATTTCGCGGCGAAACGCCCGCACAGCCATATTCGGCTGCATGCGGCGTATATCGCGCGTGCAAATGCCGCTGCCCAATCCTCCCATTGCCAGCGTGGACTTTTCGCCGCGGACCCGGATGCGGTCATTGCACCGTCGTTTTGGTTAATTATCTATTGAGGATCGCCCCAATTCAGCCCGACAACAATGATTGATGCAAATACAAGCAAGGCGAACCCGGACAATTTTGGTAAATTACGCTGCGCTCTAGCTGAATTGGATTGCAGTCAGCCGCCGTCTTCCGTTAGTTAAAAACTAATTAAACCATGAGGGTGGGACGTGGTGTTTCGAGTTGCAGATCGACGTGTTAACACGAGTCGAACCCAGATTATCGAAAGTCCGAAAGAGCCGGCAT
>JBAZYB010000428.1:0-2712 GCA_041659545.1 Hyphomicrobium sp. | reverse complement strand
GCCGGCGCGACGGCGGTCATCCAGCCGGGTGGCTCGATGCGTGATGACGAGGTGATCGCTGCGGCGGACGAGAAGGGCCTCGCCATGGTGTTCACCGGCATGCGCCACTTCCGGCATTGAGATGGCGGGCGGCGGCGAGGTCCGTTTGCGCCCGGCGGGGCGCGCCGACTGGGAACTGATCCGCGCTTGGCTAGCACGAGCCGACATCGAGGCATGGTGGGGGCCACGCTCGGCGACGGAGGCCGAGGTCAACATCGCGCTCAACTCCGAGCACGCCATTTGCCGCATCATCGAGGCAGGCTCTGCTGCCGTCGGATACGCGCACGCCGTCGATGCCACGATGTGGGGCGAGCAACTGCCCGATGATCTGGCGCCGGGGACGTGGGATCTCGACCTGTTCATCGCCTCGGAGGAGCATCGGGGGCAAGGCGTGGGGCAAGCGGCTCTAGGCCAACTCAAAGATGAGGTTTTCGGGACCACCTTGGCGACGGCAGTTTGCGTCTTCCCCTCAATCCGCAACGAGAGGGCGGTCCGGGCCTATGAGCGGGCCGGCTTCCGTTGGAAGCGCATCTGGGACGACCCCTATCTGGGGCCGTCGTGGTTCATGATCGCGGAGCGGCCTGCACGTTAGACTTGCGTTATTGTCACACTTTGTTGCCGTTTCGGCGCGTTAGCCCTAAGGTTAAGCGCCGATCCATCCACTGTTGGGGGACCACCGCCGTGAATACAATCGTCCGCGTGATCATCTTCATCGTCATTCTTGCCGCCGTCATGGCGGGAATTGTCTACGTCTACTCGCCACTGCCAGCACCGCATGAAGCTGCACCTGCGGCTGCACCGATGGCTCCTGCTGAGCCTGCTCCTGCTCCGGCAGAGCCTGCGCCCGCACCTGCAGCCGAGACACCTCCGGCCGCCGAGCCTGCGGCTCCGAGCGAGGCAACGCCGCCTGCTTCCGAACCTGCCGCCCCAGCTCCTAGTGAGCCGGCGCCAGAGGCTCCTGCTCCCGCGCCGTAAGGCCTAGGGGGCTAGTGCCACTTTTGCGATTCAGGCTGGGGCTCGTGCTCATTGCGCGGGCCCTCGTCTTTTGGTGCAGGGGTTGAGTCCGTCGGCTTGTTCGCGTCCTTGCTCAGCTCGTCGGCGGCCTCCTTGGCCTTGTCGAGCACTTCCGAGGTCGCCTTCTTCGCCTTGTCGAGAACCTCGCGTGCGGCCTCTGCAGCCTTGTCCAGCAGCCTGGTCGACTCGCGCGCATCGTCGAGAGCCTCCGCGCTGGCTTCCTTGCCCTTCTCGATACCGGATCCGGCATGCTCCTTGGCGGCATCTATGGCTTTGAGGATTGCATCCTTGGCTGCATCGATCGCCGCGTTGGTGGCGTCCTTGGCATTGTCGATGACCTCGCCGGCCGAGCGCGACGGTGGGGCGGGCTCAGCGTGCTCAACGGCGGGCGGGTCGCCTGCTGTGGGCTTGTCTTCAGCGAGCGCCATGCTGGGAAGCAACAGCGCCAGCGTGAGCGGCAAGATAATGCGGGGCATCGGCAATCACTCCTTCTGTGATGCGAATTGATCTCTTTTGATCAATGAAATGGGGTGCCTTGCAGCTCCCCACCAGCGTCGGCCAGCCGACTTTTACGATTTCGGGAGCGCTCTATGCCTCGCGGGCAGGTGAGCGCACCGGCGTCATCAAGGCGATGCCAGCGATCAGGAACAAGGTGATTGCCGACATGCCGAGCCGCTGACTGTCCGTCAGGGTTGTGACAAGGGCAACAAGGAGTGGGGCGAGGAAAGCGGTAGCCTTCCCTGAGAAAGCGAAAAGACCGAAGTATTGGGTGATCTTATCGCGCGGGGCGAGACGGGCGAGCAGCGAGCGGCTCGACGACTGCACCGGTGCCGACACCAAGCCGACGACGACCGCGAATGCGAGGAACACGCGCTCACCAGTCGATGAAAACGGTGCCGAGCCGGCGACCTTGGGGTCGACGTCAAAGAAGAAGAGCACGTGCGTTGCATCGACCGAGAGGATGCCTAGGGCGCCAACCAGGAGGATGGCGAGCGCTGTGACGATGACGAACTTGGCGCTGATGTAGTCATCCAGAACGCCGCCGAGGAGCGCGCCGAAGGCACCAACAAGGGTGAGGATGATGCCGAAGATGCCCAGTTCCAGCGGCCCCCAACCAAACACGCTGGCCCCATAGATGCCGCCGAAGGTGAAGATGGCTGTGAGGCCGTCGGTGTAGATCATGCGCGCGACGAGGAAGAGCAGCATATCGCGGTTGTGTGGCAGGGCTCGGACGGTGTCCCAAAGCTCAGCCGTCGCATGGCGTCCGTCGTCCGCGCGCTTTTGGCGGATGTCAGGCACGAACAGGAAGAACGGGATCATGAAGACAAGGTACCAGACCGCCGATAGCGGGCCGACGATGCGGTCGCCCTCGCGGCTGGCGATATCGAGTGGCAGGAGTGGGGAGAGCCCGAACATTGTCGTGCCGGTATCCCCGACAGGGACTATGAGGCCGGCGACGAGGAACAGGCTGGCAAGGCCACCGAAGTAACCGCACGCCCATCCCGCACCGGAGAGGCGCCCGAGTTCGCTCTGCGGCGCGAGGCTGGGCATGAAGGCATTGGTGAAGACGGCGGTGTACTCGGCGCAGACGGTGGCGCACACGAAGGCCAGCAATACGAGATAGATGGTCGCTGCGGGGGCCGCCGGGGTGGCGATCCA
>JBAZYB010000427.1:0-2723 GCA_041659545.1 Hyphomicrobium sp. | reverse complement strand
GAGTTTTTGGAGACGATGCCCTCAAGGCCATGCAGGCACGCTTGCGCAAAAATGCGATCTCCGTGCCCGACGACGTCTTCGCTGTAGCGGATCGTATCGGGCGCGCCGCGCAGCACCCGCCGCAGGATCGCTTTGCGCCGCCTCAGCGGCTCCTCGCGCAAATCCTTGCCGTCGAGTTCGAGAATGTCGAAGACGTAGTAAGTGAGTGGCGCCCGCTTTGTCTTCAGGTTGCTCTGCAGGAGTTGGAAACTCGACCGACCGTTCTCATCGAGTGCCACGATCTCGCCGTCGAGCAGGGCGCTGGAAATGCTCAGCGCGCCAAGTGGCTCGGCGACCGAAGCGAACTTCTCAGTCCAGTCCTGCCCCGAGCGCGTGTACACGCGGCACCTGCCGCCGCCGACAGCTGCAATCGCTCGGTAACCGTCGTACTTGATTTCGTGCAGCCAATCGTCGCCCTCGGGAGGCTCCGAGACCAGGGTGGCAAGCTCTGGGGCAATGAAAGCGGGGAGCGGCACAGCGGAGCGGGCGAGCGCTCGCTTCGGGGTCACAGAGAGGGCCTTGGACCGCGGCTTGGTGCGTGTCATGGCGCCTACCCTATAACGCGCCTTGGATGTCGCTGGCGCCGACGTCTCTATTCTGCCGCGCACTTCCCATGCAAAGTCGCACGCCGGCAGTAAAGTTCGCTTTAAAGATGCACGCCAACACTCGGATCGGGTAGGGAAACTCGCGGATCGGCGACCTCGCGCACCAGCCGCAGCAGCGTCGAGGCCTTGATCGGCTTGGTGACGAAACGCACCCCGCCTGGGAGATGCAACTGTCGGGTGTCGAGCGCTCCTGAGATCAGGACAACCCCGACATGGGGCAGTTCTTCGCGCACGCGCTGGGCAAGTTCAAAGCCGTCCACACCGCCTGGCATAGACACGTCGCTCACCACTGCGCAAACGCCACCATCCGTGACTCGCGTTAGCGCCTCGTCTCCAGTCGATGCGCGAACCACCTCGAATCCGGACTGACCGAGGATGTCAGCCACATACAAGAGAATGAGCGGCTCATCCTCGACCACGAGAACTGTAGCGTTACTTTGGGCTATCTGAGTCATGAGAACACAAACGACCACCGGCTGCGACTGTTCCGCTGATTACTCAAAATAGGGACTGCAAGGCCCGGTTTGCGCTCCCCTGCGGCTAGGCGCCGCTCTGTGCTTTATCAGTCTCTGCCTGTCGCAATGCGGCACTCCCGTAAGGCCGTCCGAGAGACTAACTGCCGTGGCAATCGACAGCCCCGACTTTACCGAACCGTATGTTTTGAGGGTCGAGGGCCACTGCTATGGCTCGCCGCAAATCCGTCCATGCGATTTATTCTCCTGCATGACATCGCACGGCGCAGCTTTCGTGAGATTGCCCGTGAACCGCCATCATATTTTCTTCGATCCGACCAAGCGTCGCTCGCAAGTACTCGGCATTCTCGGCTGGACACTGTCGGTCGCGAGCACAATCGTGCTCGGCCTGTTCATCGCCAGCATTTTATTCCTCCCCAGTGTCACCGTTCTTCCTCTCGATCCGCCACACAAGCGCACCGGCATCGCAACGGCGAGCGACATCGCCAAACGTCGCGAGCTATTGCCCGCAGCAAGACGCCTCGCCGATGCCGCGCGTTCGAAGGTGACGGTTGCCAAGTGGAAGCGTCCGAGAATGCCCCGCATGAGCGAAAAGCAGATGCTTGCCGCTCGCGGGCGCACCGCCACCCGTCCGCTGGCAATTGGCTTCTACGTGACATGGGACGACGGCAGCTTCGCCTCGCTCGAGGCCGCGGTTTCAAAGCTCGATTGGATCGTGCCGAGCTGGCTGGAGCTGACAGGCGCCGACATGCACATAAAGACGGGCGTTGACTTCCGCTCCGTCGAACTTCTCGCCAAGCAGAAGACGCGCCCGAGCGTCCTGCCGATGCTGCAGAACGCCACTGACGGCAAGTGGGACGGCCCCGGTCTTGCCCGTCTTCTTGCCGATCCCGCGGCTCGCAAGGCGCGCATCGACAGCCTCGTAGCCTTTCTCGAGACCAACGAGGCCCAGGGCCTCGTGGTCGACTTCGAGGAGGTTCCCAAGGACGCTCAGCGCAACAACCTCACCTTTTTGCGCGAGCTGCGTGCCGCATTTGCCCCCCATGGTTGGCTTGTCGCGGTCGCGGCGCCCTTTGATGATCCCGAATGGCCTTATCGCAGTTATGCCGCTGCGGCCGACTACCAGATCCTCATGGCCTACGATGAGCATTTTGAGGAAGGCACGTCGGGACCGATCGCATCCCAGCCGTGGTTCGTCGACAAGCTGAGCCTACGCATGCGCGAACTGGACCCTGCAAAGACGATCATCGCGTTGGGCAACTATGCCTATGACTGGTCGGGCGGCCATGGTGCGCTCGATATGACCTTCCAGGAGAGCATGCTCTCCTCCAAGGAATCTGAGGCGCCCATCGCGTTTGATGCGCACGCGCTCAATCCCCATTTTGAGTATCGGGAGGACGATGGCAGCATCCATGACGTCTGGTTCCTCGATGCCGTGACGGCGCAGAACCAGATTCGCGCCGCCGACGTCTTTCGACCCAAGGGCTACGCGCTCTGGCGTTTGGGCTCCGAGGATCCTTCAATCTGGTCGGTGTTCGGGCGCGATTACGATGCGCCCATCCCGGAGGCGCTCACCACGATTGTCCCGGGCAGCGATGTCGACATC
>JBAZYB010000426.1:0-2724 GCA_041659545.1 Hyphomicrobium sp. | reverse complement strand
AGCAAATTGGTGTCTTGGGATATGTCGAAAAACAGTAAACGTCCGGTGCCCACCCCCTTGCCCGGCGACGGCAATTGGTTTATTGACCTGTGTCGGCCTGAGGCTGCCAGCGCGTAGGCAGCAATTCCTCAATGCGACTATTGGGATGCGTGGGCAGGCGCATCAGCACATCGGTGAGATAGGCCAGCGGCTCGATGTGATTCATCTTGGCCGTCTGGATCAAACTCATGATGTCAGCGGCGCGCGCGCCTGCGGCCAAGCTGCCGCTAAAGAGCCAATTCTTGCGCCCCAGCGCCCAGGGTCGAATCTGGTTCTCAATGCGGTTGTTGTCTATGGGCAGTCGCCCATCATCAGCGTAACGCACCAGTGCTGGCCAGCGCTTCAAGCAATAGTCAAAAGCCTTGGCCGTGCCCGTGCCATCGGTAATCTGCTCGCGCTGGGCCAACAGCCAGGCATGCAGCGCCAATAACCGAGGTTTGGATTCTTGCTGCCTGCGCGCCGTGGCAAGTTTGACATCCAGAGCCTCGTCATGGATCGCACGCTCCACCCCATACAACGCCCCGATGTGCGCCAGCGCCACCTCAGCCAGGGTACTCTTGGCCGCCACATGCAGCTCAAAGAACTTTCTTCTGACGTGCGCCCAGCATCCCACCTCGATGATGGACTGCACATCGCTATTGGCATCGTCATGGGCTTCACCATTGGCAGCCTCAGGGTTTGCGCCCAGCGGCGCAAACAAGGCCTTGTAACCCCCGTAATCGTCCACCACCAGGTGACCACGCCAGCGCTTTGCCCTGGGTGGATCGCTGTGACCTTGACCCACATCGGGTCTGGGCGGTGCATGTTGCAGGAAGTCCCTGGCATGCTGACCGCTGCGCCCCTCCTTGACCTGGTACACCACCGCATCCATGACCTCATGCGCCCCTGTGGCGTAGGCCCAGATGTAGCCCCGCGTCTTCTCGCCCTTGCGCGCCAGGATGGTGATGGGAGACTCGTCCGCGTGCAGCACCTGCGCTTGCAGCAATTGAGCCTTGAGCGCCTGGGCAATCGGTGCCAGTGCCGCCCCACAGGCGCCCACCCAATCGGCCAGGGTTGAGCTGCTGATCTGCACCCCGGCGCGCTGGTAGATCTCAGCCTGACGGTACAGCGGTAAATGGTCGTCGTATTTGGCAATCAGTACCTGGGCCAACAAGCGTGCCGTGGGAATGCCCGCATCAATGATCTGCGCGGGCATGGGTTCCTGGCGCAGATGGGCGCAGCACTTGCAGGCCCACACCCCACGGATGTGGCGCTCCACCCGAAACACGCCCGGCACATAGTCCAGCCGTTCAGAGACATCTTGGCTGATGCGGCTCAAGGGCTTGCCGCAACCACAGGTGGTGTTGTCTGGCTCATGGGCAATGTCCACGCGGGGCAGGCTGGCTGGCAGGGGCTGGCGAGCCGGACGGTTCTTGGGCGCAGCCGGTGTTGTCTTGATACCCAGTTGGTCCAACTGGTGCTCTGCAGCACCAAGGTCCTCTGCATTGGCTTCTTCAAACAGCTTGACCTGCACGGCATCCATGGCCTCGGTCTTGGCCGCAAAGCGCAGGTGGCGCAGCAGGCGAATCTCAACGGTCAGGGCATCAATCTTGGCTTGGCGCAGGAGCAATTCGGATTGCAGTTTGGATTCGCGATGGGTGCTGTGTTTTGCGTCTTGCGCAATGCGCTCGATGAGGTTTTGCGCCAGGGCGCGCAACTGGTTCTGATCCAAGTCTTCAAGGGCACCAATGTCGGGTAGCGCAGTGGCTGCAAACGCGGTGGGTGAGGACTTCAAAGACATGCCTCAGATTGTGCAAAACACAAGCAAAAAGGGCAATTGGTGAATGCACCAATTGCCCTTGTTTGGCTCTGTATGGACGTGTTTTTACGTCAGGGAAATGCTCATCCCGGATCCTAACTTTCGCCAGGGTAGGCCCACAGTGAGGGCTTGCCATTGTGGCTCGCTCAGGCTGATGTGGGGCTGCTCGCCACTGGGCCAGTGCAGGCTGCCTTGGTGCAGGCGGCGCGTGCATAGCCACAGGCCAAAGCCGTCGTGCAGTAGGACTTTCATGCGGCTGGCTCGTGGGTTGGCAAAGGCGTAGGCGGTGTGGGGTTGGGCACTGCCGAAGACGGCCACCACACGGGCCAGCAGGCTGTCCATGCCGCAGCGCATGTCCACCGGCGCTGTGGCCAGCATCCAGGTGTCGATGCGCATCATGCCAGCACCTCGCGCAGCCACGCACTGCTGGAGCTTGCCGCATTGAGGGGCCACTCCACGCTGGCTTGCAAGGCACCGCCTTGGACGTTGATGACGATGCGCAGACTTGTCTGTGGCTGGGCGCTGTGTTGTGGTGATTGGGGTTGGCTTTTAGTCGTGCTTCTGGTCTGGCCTGGGGTGGCCCGCACAAATGCCACGCGGGCCTGGGTGTAGGTCCCATTGAGCATTTGCCGCCAGCGCCGCTCCCAGCTCAACTGGGCTCGCCAATAGCTCAACTCCTCCCCGCGCGACAGGGCATAGGACGACAGTTTCATGCCGCTGGCGCGCCAGGTGTCAATGTCTTGCAGCACGCGTTCGATGCGTATGCGGTGGGCTTCGTTCATGAGATTCCTCGTTGTTGAAACCAATGAGCGTGGCAAATCCACCGCTATCGCGCAAGGGTGGTGGGCACCGGACGTTTACTTGAGAACAAGGTGCTGCACACCTTG
>JBAZYB010000425.1:0-2744 GCA_041659545.1 Hyphomicrobium sp. | reverse complement strand
CGATCACGAACACCATGCCCAGGCCCGCCAGCATGTGCAGCGAGAATCGGGCCGAGTCGTCGTCGATCAGGTTGGCGATGGCGAACGCCGCGATGAAAAAGCCGGCGAACAGCCAGTGGAAAAGGCGCGTCGGCAAATCGTAGACGAGTACCTGGCGCATGAGCGATTCCTCCGGAGTGGGATGTCCGGATTCTCAACACGCCACCACGCCGCGGCCATAAGGCGAATGACCTAGCCGGAGAAAAATCAACGGCTTGGCCTGCCACTGACCACGTGGGGTCGTTAGCCGTCCTACGTCGGGGTGCGCGCTCGGTGACGAGGAGACGTTCAGTCCATTCGGTTAGTAACTCCTTTCCCACTTTGTCGCTGTTGCACTACTGCAACCACGATCCGGGGGCATGGCCGACGAGCTGAGCCGGCGGCCATGGCCCTGACCAGCGTCAGAGGTTCCAGACGTAGGAGATGCCGTAGACGAGCGGATCGATATCGACGGTGCCCACGTCATCCCCGTTCACCGAGACGTCGGAGCTTATGTTCACCCAGCGAACATCCACGCGGATCGCTTGCTTGTCCCCGATCTTGAAGTCCAGGCCTGCGCGCGCGGTGAGGCCCCAGGAGTTGCCGAGGTCCAGCTCGGTGCCGGCCAGCGGCCCGGTGGTGTCCTGGTCATAGAACAGCGTGTAGTTGAGACCGGCGCCGATGAACGGCGAGACCGTCTTGCCGTCGAAGTGATACTGCAAGGTGAAGGTGGGCGGCAGCTGTCGTGTCGAACCGGCTTCGACTCCGTTGAGATAGATGTCATGCTCGAAGGGCAGCGAGGCCAGCACTTCGAGGCCCAGGTTCGGGGTGAAGAAGTACTCGGCGGTAATCGTGGGTCGCCAGTCGCTGTGGACAGAGACGTCGAAGGCGCCGTCGGCCAGGGTGCCGTTGTCGGAAGCCGGGTCGACGACGTGGGCGCCCAGGGAGAGGGCCCAGTCGCCGGCCTCGGTGGCAAAAGCGGGACTGGCGAGCCCCGTAAGCAGAGCGCCGACGATCAGTGTGGCGGTGGTTCTTTTGTTCATAGGTGCAACTCCATTGGGGAAAGTGGGGGCTGCCCGCGTCTTCCTCCGCCGCCTTTCCCGTCGTTTGACCTGGATCAAGCAAACGGCAGGTGGGCCGTGCAGCCGAAGACTTGCTCGGCGAACTGATCGTCAACGGCGATCGCATCAAGGTCTGTGCCGCGCGCAATCCGGCCGAAATCCCGTGGGGTTCGCACGGCGTCGACCTCGTGCTCGAGTGCACCGTGCTGTTCGCTTCCAAGGCGAAGGCCAGCGCACACATCGCCGGCGGTGCGAAGAAAGTCATCGTCTCCTCGCCCGGCGACAAGGCCGCGAACGATAGGAAGAAGTTCAAGGTGGTCGAGGTGGCGCGCGAGCAGAACCGGGTCCGGCATGCCAAAGGGCACTGACCCTTAGTTCGGTCGTCAGCGTCGTCGTCGGCTAACGTCGGCGCGAAAGCCGTCCGGCCTTGCGCGGCCGCGCTGACGTCTTCGCACCTTCTTCAGGCGGTTGCGCCATAGAATGTGTACCATCTGCCTGTCACACGGTGAATCAGCGCCAGGCGCGGTGGGTTCACAATTCGTTCAAGCGGACGGCCCTGTCGGGCCGCAACCCTACTCAAACGCTAGCAAGCGCCACACCATGGCATTCCTTACCAACCAGCAATTGCAGTCGGTCATTGCGCAACTCGATCAGGCGCTTTACAACCACGAGCAGTGGTACAAAAACGTACTGCGCGTGCTGGTTGCAAAAGTACCACCGGAGGTGCCTGATTTGACGGCCGATGCACATCGACTCTGTCGCTTTGGGCAATGGTATGAGAGCCTGCCGGCGGCGTTTCTACATGACCACTCGGCCTTTGCCTCACTGGCACGGGCGCACGAGAAGATGCACAGCGGTGCGCAAACTTTGCTCCAGCGGATTTCAGATGATCTGCCGATTTCATCGAGCGACTTTGATCAGTTCAGCAACGTACTCGACAGAATGCGACTGGAGGTTCAGGCGTTGCGACATGAGTTCGCCGATTTGGCTCAAAATCAAGATCCGCTTACCGGGGCTCGAAATAGGGCCAGTCTGCTTTCCGACCTTCGCGAACAGCACGCACTGGCTCAGAGAGGTGTGCAGCCCTGCGCACTAGCGATGCTTGATCTTGACCATTTCAAGCGCATCAACGACAAGTACGGCCATGCCGCTGGCGACGTTGTACTTGTCTCAATAGTACAGTGCTTACAGGCACTGCTTCGGCCATACGACAGAATCTACAGGTATGGGGGTGAGGAGTTCCTTCTCTGCATGCCCAGCACAACCCTTGACCAGGCACTCGAAGTGACAGATCGAATGCGTGCGGCTATTGCTGCTCAAAGCATTCGATTTGACAACGCGGGCCATTTTCTGCAAGTGACGGCGTCTTTCGGTGTTGCAGCGCTCGCGCACTCTCGATCAGTCGAAGATTCCATAGATCGCGCGGACAAAGCGATGTACGAGGCGAAGACAGCGGGCCGCAACCGCGTGGCGGTCGAGGCCTAACCACCCTTTCAGGCGCGAGGGCTCCGACGGACCGTGATCACGATCACATGGCTGTGTCGTCGATGATCCGCTTCATCGTGGCTTCAACCTCTTGCGCCGATTTGGCGATGGCCGGATCAACGGATACCAGCGGCAGCAGGTCGGACGGCGGGACCATGCCGATGATGGTTTGGCCGTGGT
>JBAZYB010000424.1:0-2748 GCA_041659545.1 Hyphomicrobium sp. | reverse complement strand
CCGAACTCGGCGCGGAAAGCTTTAATCGCGGCGATCAGCTTGGCGACGTCGTAGCCCGGCTTGTTGATGAAATGGCCGCCGCCGAAGTTCACCGCCTTCACCTGGCGAATATACGGCGCGAACTCGCGCGCCACGTGCTCGATGAGCCCGACCGAGCCGTCAGCCAAGCTCTCGCACAGCGCGTGGGCGTGAAACACGTCGATGTCGCCCCAGGGCAGCTCGTCGATCTGCGCCTTGGGGGTGCCGAAGCGCGAGCAAGGCGCGCACGGATCATAAAGAGCGCCGCCGAGTGTGGCGTTCGAATAGCCGGGATTGATGCGCACGCCGATGTTGGCGCCGGCCGCCTTGGCGATGCCGCCGAAGCGCGCAAGCTGCTCGGGCGAGTTAAAGTAGATGTGGTCGGCAAGTTTTGTCAGGCGCTCGACCTCGCCGGGCGAGTAAGCCGGCGCATAGACGTGCACCTCCTTGCCGAACTCTTCGCGGCCGAGGCGCGCTTCATACTCGCCGCTGGCGGTGGTGCCGTCGAGCACATCACGCATAAAGGGAAACGCTGCCGGCATCGCCCAGGCTTTTGTCGCCAGCAACACCTTGCAGCCCGCCTCGCGGCGGATGCGCGCGACGGTTTCCAGGTTCCGCTTCAAGGCGGCGACGTCAAGGACATAGGTGGGGGTCGCCATATCGGCGGGGAGGTTCAATGCCACTTCAGCAACCCTTAAACGGCGGAGCCGGGAAATCCCCGGCTCCTCAGTTACATCAAGTTTGGTGCCCAACAACGGAACGCATCAGGTCTTGACGGCGAAGAGATCGCCCTGCTCGCCAGGCTCCAGCTCGCGCATGTGCCAGGGCAGGCCGTGCTTGCCGATCTCGTCCATGAACGGCTTGGACGGAAGCTGCTCGACATTGTAGACGCCGCCCGGCTTCTTCCAGGAACCGTTGAACAGCATCATGGCGCCGACGACCGGTGGCACACCGGTCGTGTAGGACACCGCCTGCGCGCCCGTCTCCTTGAACGCCTGCTCGTGATGGCAGACGTTGTAGATCATCGCGCGCTTGGGCTTGCCGTCCTTCGTGCCGGTGAAGATGCAGCCGATCGACGTGCGGCCGGTATAGCCCTCGCCCAGCGAGGACGGCGGCGGCAACAGCTCCTTGAGGAACTCCATCGGGATGACGGGATTGCCCTTGTACATGACCGGGTCGATGCGCGTCATGCCGACGTTCTGCAGCACCTCGAGGTGTTTGATGTAGTTGTCGGAGAAGGTCATCCAGAAGCGGATCTGCTTCAAGCCGCGGATGTTCTCGACGAGGCTCTCTTCTTCCTCGTGATAGATGAGGTACGACTTGCGGGGGCCGACTTCCGGGTAGTCGATCATGGCCGAGATCGTCAGCGGATCGATGTCGATCCACTGGCCGTCCTTCCAGTACTTGCCGCGCTGCGTCACCTCGCGGAGATTGATCTCCGGGTTGAAGTTGGTGGCGAACGCCTTGCCGTGGCTGCCGTCGTTGCAGTCGATGATGTCGATGGTCTCGATGGTGTCGAACAGGAACTCCTGCGCGTAGGCGCAGTAGATGTTCGACTGGCCGGGGTCGAACCCGCAGCCAAGGATCGCCATGATACCCTTGTCCTTGTAGCGATCCTGATACTTCCACTGCCAGGAGTACTCGAACTTGGCGAGGTCGCGCGGCTCGTAGTTGGCCGTGTCGAGATAGTGCACGCCCGTTTCCAGGCACGCGTCCATGATCGGCAGGTCCTGATATGGAAGCGCCATGTTGATCACGAGGTCGGGTTTGACCTTGTTGATCAGGGCTACGGTCTCGGCGACGTTGTCGGCGTCGACCTGGCTGATGTCGATGGGCGTGACGCAGCGCTTGGCCACAGCCTCACAGCTCGCCAGACGACGCGAGGCCAGATGCACACGCTTGAAGACATCGCGGTTCATCGCGCACTTCTGCGCGGTGACAGATCCAGCGGCGCCGGCGCCGATGATAAGGACACCTTCCAATTCAGTCTCCTGCGAGCAATCGTGGAAATCTCAGGGCACGCCGTCTTCGATGACCGGTCGGGCCTGGCGACGAATTAGTGCAGCCGGCCCCCGAGCACAATACCTTTGGGGGCTTAACCGGCTTTTGTGACAGGTCTGTTCGTACAATTGTCTGCATCGGCCAAGCTGGCGCCGCAGGACGGCTTCCAATGTCCCGCCGACCCTTTTTGGGCCACGCCGCTTGCGCGCCCTCGCCGTTGCGTAGACCATGACCGAAAACAACAGCGAGGCCCGAGCGTGAACGCGAAATCCAGATACCTTGTCGGCCTTGGCTCCGCCCTATTGCTGAGTGCTGGCGCGGCGCCCGGCGCTCAGGCGGCCAAGGTGCGGATCTGCCAGGGGCAGGAACAAGCCTACGAGCAGATCAAAGCCGGGGCGACGACGCTGCAGGTCAATGCGGCGCTATTTTCCGCGGCGGACAAAGGATGCGTCGAGCTTGCGCGCCAGCTACTCGCGGATGGAGCCTCATTGAAAGCGCGGGACAGGTTCGGTGCCTCGGCGCTGAGCCGCGCGGCAACGTCGGGCAAGGCAGAGCTGGTCGATCTGTTTCTGCAGAACGGCGCTGCAATCGACGCCCGCAATATCGATGGTTCGACGGCGCTGTTCCTGGCCGCGGAAGCAGGCAACTGGAAAGCTGTCGATCTGCTCATCGCCCGCGGCGCAGACGTCAATCTGTTGGGACGTACAGGGCTCACGCCCCTGGACGCCG
>JBAZYB010000423.1:0-2771 GCA_041659545.1 Hyphomicrobium sp. | reverse complement strand
GGAGGCTCGTCATCGCTTGTTGGGCAGGAAATTTGTGCGCAATTGCCCAACGAGGTGAGCGCGACACAAAGCCGAGCCTCTCCTGCAGATCGAGCTGGTCAACCTTGTAGACGACGCCGTCGATATCATAAGGAAGCGCGGCGCGTTCCTCGGCAAGGCTGTCGTAGTAGGCGATGAGTTCATCGGCGCCGTGGCAAATCCTGGCGCGCGGATTGACGGGCAGGCCCCATTTGGCGAAGGCCGCATCAACGCCAGACTGCGTGGCGGCGGGCAGTTTGGACGCTTCGCCCCAAGCATACGCGAAAAAGCGCAAGGGACGCGAAGCCGTGATGGCGGGATCGAGCTGGCGCAGCGAGCCGGCAGCGGCGTTGCGCGGGTTGGCAAATATCTTGCCCCCGTTCGCCTCCTGATCCTTGTTGAGGCGGGCAAACTCGGCGTGCCCCATGTAGATCTCACCGCGCACGTCGATGAGCTCTGGAACACCGCGCCCATGTAGCCGGTGAGGAATTTCGCCGATGGTCATCACGTTGTTGGTGACGTTCTCGCCCTCCATGCCGTCGCCGCGCGTTGCCGCCTCGGTCAGCCGGCCATCGCTGTAGCGCAGCGATATGGAGAGGCCGTCGATCTTTGGCTCGGCCATGAAGGCGAGCGGCACGGCGTCGTCGAGCTTGAGGAACCTATGCACGCGCTGGACGAATTCGACGACGTCAGCGGCTGCGAAGGCGTTGCCAAGCGACAACATCGGCACCTTGTGGCGCACTTTACCGAAGCCATCGGCCGGCTCAGCGCCGACGCGCTTTGACGGGCTGTCGGGGCGGACGAGCTTGGGGAAGCGCAGTTCGATCGCGTCGTTGCGCTGGCGCAACGCGTCGTAGTCGGCATCGGAGATTTCCGGCGCGTCCTGGCGATAGTAGAGCTCGTCGTGATGACGGACGAGGGCGGCAAGGCGGCGCAATTCGGCCTCGGCCTCGACCCGCGTCAGCTCGCCTACCGGAATGGCGCTGAAGTCCTTGTCGCTCATGACGCCAGCAATATCGGAAGCTGCCGCGCAGGCAAACTGCGGGTCTTAAGTCCCCACAACAAGTGAAGGACACGGGGCGGCGGCGGATCCGCTCAGGATTGTGGCGGGCCGCCGAGCGACAGTGGCGGGGGCGGCCCCTTCGGTGCCTCAGGGGTGGTCTTAGCGGCTGGCCAAGCGGGACCTGTGTCAATGCTCGGCACATTGGCCGCCGGCGGCGCGGTCGGGCCCTTCGGCGGTGCCTTGAGCACGTCGGTCATCCACGACCCCTGGCTGACCTGCGGCATCAGACCCTGCTTCTGCAGGAGCGCGTAGGATTCTTTGTACCAGGAGGAATTGGGGAAGTTGTAACCCAACACGGCCGCGGCGTTCTGGGCTTCGGGCGCGATGCCGAGCGCCATGTAGGTCGCCGTCAGGCGGTAGAGGGCCTCTTCGACGTGCGCGGTCGTCTGATAGTCGGTGACTACCGTCTTGAAGCGGTTGATGGCTGCGATGTGATTGCCGCTCTTGAGGTAGTAGCGGCCGACTTCCATCTCCTGGGCGGCGAGGGTGTCTTCGCACAGGCGGATCTGATTGTCGGCCTTTTGGGCGTAGCTGCTTTCGGGGTAGCGCGTCTTGAGCGTCTTGAGCTGGGCGAGGGCCTTGCGCGTTGCGTCCTGATCGCGGTTAGGCTGCTTCATCTGCTCAAAGTAGGACTGCGCGATGATGTGGTGCGCGAGCGGGGCTTCCTTGGTGCCCGGGTGCATGGTCGTGTAACGCTCGGCGGCGGCGATGGCCTCGGGCAGCTTGCCAGCCTTGTAGTAGGCGTAGGCGGCCATGACGATGGCGCGTCGCGCTTCGGGCGAATAGGGGTGCTCGCGGTCGACATCTTCGAATTTCTTCGCCGCGTCCTCGAACTTGCCCTTTGACTGCAGGGCGTCCGCATCGGCGAACATTTTGGACGGCGGATCGGGATTGAGGGCGCGGGCAGCGTCACCAGCCGACGCGCAGCCGGCGAGGATCGCCACGGCTGCAGCGCACATCAGACCCTTTACGGCCTGACCAAACTGAGGGCCCGTTTTAACTTTCCCCACCTGCGGCATCCGCCTGCTTTCGTTGGACGAGCCAAGCCGTGGCCCACCCGTCAATTTTCACCCCTAGCACATCTGGCGAAGGCGGCGATAGCATCGCGCCCTGCTCTCTGCACTGCCGATTTGGCTAGGCGAGGATTATGGTTGTTGTGGGACTTTCGACGCGCCATTAGGGCCACACGACACCTAGATTGTTTGCCCGAAACAGCAACGCGGCCCCGTGGGCCGCGTGCCAGATTTCAACCCTTCGACGCCGGTCGCGTCACTCGCCAGCGGCGATGGCAAAGCCGATATCGAACGGCTTGGCTTCGCGCACGCGGGGACCCTGCACAACGGTCCAGGCATCAGCGTCGGCCAGGAGCGCCTGCACCACCAGGGAGTTGAGACGGTGGCCACCCTTTACGGAGCGGTAGGAGGCGAGCAGTGGCTTGCCGGCCAGCGACAGGTCACCGATAGCGTCGAGGATCTTGTGGCGCACGAACTCCTGCGGATAGCGCAGGCCTTCGCGGTTCATGATCTTGTTGTCGCCGATGGCGATGGTGTTGGTGAGGTTGGCGCCGAGCGCCAGGCCGGCTTTCCAAAGCCGCTCGACGTCGCTCATGAAGCCGAAGGTGCGGGCCCGGGAAATCTCGTTGCGGAACGTTCCGGGCGTCATTTCGTAGGCGAGACGCTGCTTACCGATC
>JBAZYB010000422.1:0-2781 GCA_041659545.1 Hyphomicrobium sp. | reverse complement strand
CGAAGGCCGACCTCCGGCAGGGAAGTCGCCCGCTGCCGGTGAAAGCGCATGCACACGCTGATAAAGTTCAGCTAGCAGTGCGCGGCGATCGTCGCCATGGCGCAAGTCGGCGAACGGCACCACATCACCGATGCGCGCCACAAGCCTTCCCCCGACACTACGTCGGAACTCGCGGATCAGCAGTGACAACCGCAGCGTCATGCTGATGCGCGAGGCGATGTGGAACAGCGGACCGCACTGACCTTCGAAGTACACCGGTAGCACCGACGCACGCGCCGCCTGCACCATGCGCGCGGTGAAGGGCTTCCAGGCAAGCTCCTGCGCCGCTCCGAAAGGACGGCGTGCCGTCGCCACGCCGCCGGCTGGGAAGACGACGATCGTCGTGCCATCCCGCAACAGCCGTACCGCTTCATTGCGCGTCGCCAGATTGCGCTGCAGCGCCTCCGGGGTCTCGCGGAAGTCGATCGGCAGCGAATAGGGCTCGAGCTCTGGAACCTTCAGCAGCTCCATATTGATGAGCACCCTGAAGGGACGGCCAAGATCCTCCGCCAGCGCCAGAGCCGCGATGCCGTCGAGAATGCCGTAGGGGTGATTGGCGATGATCACCAGCGGCTGGCCCGGCGCAATGGCGATCGGCCATGCCCGGGCGATCACCTGCAGCTCTACACCGATGAGATCCAGCATCGGTCGGATGACGGCGTGATCATGCCGCGGCAGCGTCTCGCTCCGCCAACGTTGGTAGATCGGCGCGAAATAGTCCCGCCCCGCCGCGCGCTCAATCAGACGGATGAGACCGCGCTTCAGCGCTGGATCGTCGGGATTGGCGTAGGAAAGCTCTGGAAACTGCACCGGCTCACACCCCATTGGGACGACCCAGCCTGCGCCGGGTTTTAGACAGACTTGTGAAAAGCGTACCCCGACCGCCACGCTCCGCGCCTCCTGGCCGCCCCACCCTGGCCAGAAAGCCATGGCTCGGTTAGCGTTCCGGCCTCGGAGGGGCAATGATTCGACCAGCCATTTTGATGCTCGCCGCCGCACTGTCGCTGCTCACGGCCGGCAGCGCCAGCGCCGTCGCGCCGCCTGCCGGCACCGAACCGATGGTCAGCGACCCGGCCATCACGCCCCCCATGGCGGCCCCCACAGACACCAATCCCGTCGCCAGCTCCGTGCGCGCCAAGCTCGACAGCCTGTCCACTGAGGGCTCGGCTCAGGAGCTCAAAGAGCGCGCCGTGCTCTCCGATTTCTACGCCACCCGTCGCGATGCTCCGATCTGGCTGAGCGAAGGCGGTCTCACCGAGCGGGGCGCGGCGTTGGGCGCCGAGATCCTCAAGGCCGACGATTGGGGGCTCGATCCGCAGGACTTCAAGCTCCCCTTGATCCCGCCGGCCGCGCAGCTCAACGCCGAGATAATCGGCAAGGCGGATGTCGAGATCTCCCTCGCCCTGCTGAAGTACGCCCGCTATGCACGCGGCGGCCGCATCATCGACCCTGCAATCCTTCTCAATTCCAATCTCGATCGCAAGCCGCAGCTTCTCGACCCAGAGGTCGTGTTCAAGGAGGCGGTCGAGGCGACCGATCCGGCAGCCTTCCTGCATTCGCTGCACCCCAAGCAACCGCAGTTCGAGAAATTGCGCCAGGCCTATCTGACCAACAAGGGCAAAACCCTCGCCAACAAGATCCTCGCCAACATGGAAGAATGGCGCTGGATGCCCGACGACCTGGGAGAGGTGCACATCCTCGCCAACGTGCCCGAGTACATGGTCTCGGTCTACAAGGACAACGTGCCGATCCACACCGAGCGCATTGTCGTCGGCGAGACCGGCAAGCAGACGACGATCTTCACGCGCAACTTGAAGACCATCGTCTTCATGCCGATGTGGCGCGTCCCCGATTCAATCAAGGCGCGCGAGCTGCAGCCCAACCTTCGCCGCGGGGGCAGCATGTTTCGCCAGTACGACCTGGAACTGCAGTCCAAGACCGGCGAGAAGCTCGACTACCGTTCGTTCGACTGGAACCGGACCAACCTTCTCGACTACGAAGTCGTGCAGCACCACGGCCCTAAGAACGTGATGGGCGTCGTCAAGTTCACCTTCCCCAGCCAGCACACGATCTTCATGCACGACACCATCGACAAATGGATGTTCGCGCAGGGCGTTCGCACGCTCAGTCACGGTTGCCTGCGGCTACGCAATCCGATGAAGATGGCCGAGGTGGTGCTGCGCGAGGATAAGGGCTGGGACGCTACGAAGGTCCAGTCGACGATGCGCAAGGGCGGCGACAACAACGAGGTCGTCATCGAGAAGAAGATTCCGATGCACCTCGTATATTTTACCGCCTGGGTCGACGACAAAGGCAAGCTCAAGACGTTTGCCGATATCTACG
Organism: Hyphomicrobium sp.; assembly: GCA_041659545.1. Lineage (GTDB taxonomy): Bacteria > Pseudomonadota > Alphaproteobacteria > Rhizobiales > Hyphomicrobiaceae > Hyphomicrobium_A. Next base: position 399 of record JBAZYB010000422.1, on the reverse strand, counting down.
GTCACGAAAAGCGCATCAACCAGGCCCTGGCCGGTGCCTGGGACAAAATCGACGTCGGCCGCAACCACCTCGATCCCGTCACCGCCTCCGACCCGACCGACTTCACCGCTCAGCCTGTTGCCCGCCAGCAGCCGCGCAAGAAGCAGCCCTCCACCATCGTCGACATGGTCGGCAACGCGCTGGGCGGCGGCTTTTGATGGTCCAGCATGGCGAACGCCGGTGACCTGAGACGCATCGCAATGGCACTCGAAGGCACGAGCGAAGCCCCGCACTTTGACCGCGCGGCCTTCAAGGTGAAGCGCATCTACGCAACACTCGCCCCTGGCGGAAAGTCGGCCAACCTCAAGCTCACACCCGACGAGCAGGCGTTCAAATGTATGCTCGCGCCGGAGGTGTTTG
>JBAZYB010000421.1:0-2782 GCA_041659545.1 Hyphomicrobium sp. | reverse complement strand
CACAATGCTAGTCGCCGAGAAGCGCCATTGCGGCGTCGATACGGCCTCGGGTTGCCCGCGCGGTTCGATCACGCCCTCATCGACAAGTTCGATGACCCATTCGGCATGGACGCGGCACGTACGCGTGAGTTCGGCGAAGGTGATCTCTTCTTCGTCGAGGATGAGGAGTTGCTGCTTGGTGTTGGCTGGCATCGGTTAGACTCCCAAGCTGGCGCGCGGATTGAACGGCAATTCGCGCTCCATTTCCTTATAGAGCTCCTTGGCCTTGTCGGTGTCGGCCGGCGGCAGCTCGATTTTCAAGATGGCGTGAAGGTCGCCGGCAGGGTTGCCGGGGATTCCCTTGTCCTTGAGGCGCATGGTGCGGCCCTTGGTCGAGTTCGGCGGGATCTTGAGCATCACGGCGCCTTCAGGTGTCGGGGCTTTGACCGAGGCTCCGAGGGCTGCCTCCCAGGGTGTGATGGGCAGTTCGAAGGTTACGTCCTTGCCGTCGACGCGGAACACCGGATCGGGGTCGAAGGTGACCTCCAAATACAGGTCGCCCGCAGGGCCCTTCCCGATGCCCGGCGATCCCTGGCCAGCGAGGCGAATGTGCTGGCCCTCGCGAATGCCCTTGGGAATGGTGACGGAAAGCGTGCGATTTTTGACGGCGACATGGCCGGTGTCGTCGACCTCGGGCACGCGCAGGGTGATCTCGCGCTTGGCGCCGGTGTAGGCGTCACGCAGGTCGATGGCGATCTTGGCGTGGTGGTCCTGGCCCTGGGCGCTGTATTCGCGACGGCTGAAGCCGCTGCGTCCGCCGCCGCCCCCTGCACCGCGCTGACCGAAAAGGTTTTCGAAGAAGTCGCTGAACTGCGCCGAATCCGCTTCGGTATAGCCGCCGCCGGAGAACTCGAAGCCGGAATCCCAATTTGGCGGGGGGCGGAAGTTCTGGCCCTGCTGCCAGTTGGCGCCGAGTTCGTTGTAGGCGGCGCGCTTCTCGGGGTCTTTCAAAACCTCATAAGCTTCGCCGGCATCCTTGAACTTGGCTTCGGCGCCGGCATCCTTGTTCACATCGGGATGAAAAGTGCGCGCCATCTTGCGGTAGGCACGCTTGATCTCGTCCTGCGTGGCGCCGCGCTCGACGCCAAGGATCTTGTAGTAGTCCTTATATTCCATGGGGCAACGCGTTCCTGGTGTGCGCCGGTGGGTCCCTGCGGCGAGGCCAGCTTACTCAGAGGGCCTCGATCCGAAGTTAATCTGTGGTATCGGCAATATTTATTGTCGCGGCGGTGCGGTTCCAACGGCAGCCCCTGGCGCTACGGCCGGGGACAGAGCGATCTCCGGGAGATGCCGCCTTGGGGGTGCCGCGCGGGCGCCCTACCTTCATCCATTCGATTCGCCTGTCTACGCGAAAGGATTTGCGCGCGCCGATGCAAAGTTTGTTCGAGCCCATCGAGAGTGAAGCGCGTGCCGGGCTGCGGTTGGCGCCGGTGGTGCTCGCCGTGGCGCTCGACCAGACGTACGACTACCTGGTGCCGAGCGAGGTGGAGATCGAGCCGGGCTGCTTCGTGCTGGTGCCGTTCGGCCCGCAGAGCCGCATCGGCGTCGTGTGGGACAAGCAGGTTGGCGATAGCGGCAAGCCGGTCGATCCTAAAAGGCTGAAATCCATTTCGGCGCGTCTCGATGCGCCGCCGCTGCCGGCGATCACGCTGCGCTTTGCCGAGTGGATCGCCAAATACACGCTCGCTCCGCTGGGCATGACGGTGCGCATGATGATGAGCGCGCGGGCTGTGTTCGAGCCGCAGAAGCCGCGTTTCGGCGTTACTGTGGTCGAGGGGGCGCCGGAGCCGCCGCGGCTGACGCCGGCGCGCAAACGGGCACTGGAGGTTGCCGGCGACGGCGCCATTCGCACCAAGTCGGCGCTGGCGCAGGCGTCGGAATGCTCCACGGGCGTCGTCGACGGTCTGGTTGCCTCGGGCAATCTCGTCGAGGTGGCGATCCCGGAAAAGCGCCCGCCGATACCGGAGCCAGGGCACCGCGTTACCAAGTTCTCACCCGAGCAGGCGGCGGCGGTGCATGCGCTGCGGTCGTCCGTCGATGGGGCGAACTTTTCGGTGACGATGCTCGACGGCGTCACCGGCTCGGGCAAGACGGAAGTCTATTTCGAGGCGGTGGCGCGGACGCTGGAGCTTGGTCGGCAAGCGCTGATCATGCTTCCGGAAATCGCGCTCACCGATCAGTTCATGCGCCGCTTCAACGCGCGCTTTGGCTCGGCGCCGGTCGAGTGGCACTCGGCGCTATCGGGACCGGAGCGCGGCCGCGTATGGCGGCAGGCGGCGAACGGGGAGGCGCGCGTCATCGTCGGTGCGCGCTCGGCGCTGTTCCTGCCGTTCTCAGATCTCGGCCTGATCATCGTCGATGAAGAGCACGACGCCGGCTACAAGCAGGACGACCGCGTGCATTATCAGGCGCGCGACATGGCGGTGGTGCGTGGGAGCCTGGGCGGTTTCCCGGTCGTCCTCGCCTCGGCGACGCCGTCGGTCGAGACGCACTACAACGCGCGCATCGGGCGCTATCGGCATGTCATCCTGCCGGGGCGCTTTTCGGGCGCGTCGCTGCCGGACATCACGGCCATCGACATGCGCGTCACGCCGCCTGAGAAGGGCAAGTGGTTGGCGCCGCCGTTGGTCGAGGCAATCACGAAAACGCTTGAAGCCAAGCAGCAGACGTTGCTGTTTCTCAATCGGCGCGGATATGCGCCGCTGACGCTGTGCCGTTCGTGCGGACACCGCATCGACTGCCC
>JBAZYB010000420.1:0-2788 GCA_041659545.1 Hyphomicrobium sp. | reverse complement strand
CTCCTGCGGCGGACTGACCGGCTCGCGTCGGCTTGGGGAACCATTTTCCGCCAGCTGCGCCGTCCCCATATGAGTGGGCCGGGTGTGCTGACCGCCCCGGCCGGAGCCCCTATAGTTCGGCTTCACAGTCGGACATCAGACCCAATCCATGAGCGAAACCAAAACCAAAGCCGCGAAGGCCTCGACGTCGACCGTGCCTGAGGGCGAGGCGACGCCGATCATCAAGGGCAGCCACGTCTATCTCATCGACGGATCGGGCTACATTTTTCGCGCCTTCCATGCGCTGCCGCCTTTGACGCGGCCATCCGACGGCCTGCCCGTCGGCGCGGTGCACGGCTTTTGCGCCATGCTGTGGAAGCTACTGCGCGAGACGAAGGCTTCGGAGGCACCGACGCACCTCGCGGTCATTTTCGATGCCTCGCGCGAGAACTATCGCAACGACATCTATGCCGACTACAAGGCCAACCGGCCGCCCCCTCCCGATGAGCTCATACCGCAATTCTCGCTCATCCGCGATGCAGTGAAGGCGTTCAACGTCGCCTGCCTGGAGCTGGAAGGTTTCGAGGCCGACGACCTGATCGCCACCTATGCGCGGCAGATCGTCGATGCCGGCGGCGACGTCACCATCGTCTCGTCCGACAAGGACCTCATGCAACTGGTGCGCCCTGGCGTCGTGATGTTCGACGCCATGAAGTCGAAGAAGATCGGGCGCGATGAGGTGCTGGAGAAGTTCGGCGTGCCGCCGGACAAGGTGGTCGACGTGCAGTCGCTCGCCGGCGATTCCGTCGACAACGTGCCGGGCGTGCCGGGAATCGGTGTGAAGACGGCGGCGGAGCTGATCAACGCGTACGGCGATCTCGATACGCTCCTGGCTCGCGCCGGCGAAATCAAGCAGCCGAAGCGGCGCGAGAAACTCATGGAGTTTGCCGACCAGGCGCGCGTGTCGCGCGAGCTGGTTCGCCTCAAGGACGATGTGCCCGACCTCATCGGGGCGGATGCGCTGGGCGTTTACGATCCCGTCCCTGACGTGCTGCTAGGGTTCCTGCGCGAAATGGAATTCAACACGCTGACGCGGCGCATTGCCGAGGCGCTGGGGACGGAGCCACCGGCACCCGTAGCGGTTTCTGTCGGCTCGACGGTGCCGACCAAGGGGCGCAAGGGCGTAGCGGAAGGCGAGACGTCGGACACGCCGGTGACCGAATCTCCGGCGGCTGGGGCGGCTGAGGCCGCGGCGAGCGCCAAAGCGCCGTTCGATCGGTCGAAGTATGAGACGGTCACGACCCGTGCGCGGCTCGAAGCATGGATCGGTAAAGCGTACGACGCCGGGCATGTCGCCTTCGACACCGAGACGACATCGATCGATCCGATGGTGGCGGAGCTGGTGGGGTTCTCCATGGCGGTGGCGCCGGGAGAGGCCTGTTACGTTCCGCTCAGCCATCGGGCCAGCGCGGGCAGCTTCGACTTCGGCGATCACGACGGCATCGTGCAGGTGCCCCTCGTCGACGCTGTGGCATTGCTGAAGCCGCTTTTGGAAGATCCCTCGATCCTCAAGATCGGGCAGAACATCAAGTACGACCTCAACGTGCTGGCCCAGCACGGTATCGTCGTGGCGCCCATCGACGACACGATGCTCATGTCATACGCGCTCGACGTGGGGCGTGGCGCGCACGGCATGGACGATCTGGCCATGCGGCACCTGGGTCATGCGTGCATGACGTTCGATCAGGTTATCGCTCACGTGCCGGGGAAGAAGTCGGAGCGGACGTTCGCGCAGGTGCCCATCGACAAGGCGACGGAGTACGCCGCCGAGGACGCCGACGTCACGTTGCGCCTGTGGATGCTGCTCAAGCCGCGTCTGGCCGCCGAACGCGTGATGACCGTCTATGAAACGCTGGAGCGGCCGCTGATACCGGTCATCGCCGAGATGGAGCGCTTTGGCATCCGCGTCGATGGGGCCATCCTTTCGCGACTGTCATCCACCTTCGCGCAGGGCGTTGCGCGCCTGGAGGAGGAGGTCAACGGACTCGTTGGGCACAAGTTCAACCTTGGCTCGCCGCGCCAGCTGGGAGAATTGCTGTTCGACCGCCTGCAGCTGCCGGGCGGCAAGCGGACGAAGAGCGGCCAGTGGGAGACGCGTGCGGGGCTTCTCGACGATCTCGCCGCCAATGAGGATTTGCCCGACGACGCGCGCCGTCTGATCAACACGATGTTGGAATGGCGGCAGCTGACGAAGTTGCGCTCCACCTACACCGACGCGCTGCCGAGCTATGTGCATGGCGGGACGGGCCGCATCCACACGTGCTACTCGCTGGGTGCGACGACGACGGGGCGGCTGGCTTCGTCGGAGCCAAATCTGCAGAACATCCCCATCCGCACCAAGGAAGGGCGCGAGATCCGCACGGCGTTCGTCGCCGAGCCGGGCAAGTTGCTGATCTCGGCCGATTACAGCCAGATCGAGCTGCGCGTGCTGGCGCACATCGCCGACATTCCCCAGTTGCGCAAGGCGTTCGAGGATGGTCTCGACATTCACGCGATGACCGCGTCGGAGATGTTCGGCGTGCCGGTCGAGGGGATGCCCGGGGAAGTGCGGCGACGCGCGAAGGCGATCAACTTCGGCATCATCTACGGCATCTCGGCGTTCGGGCTCGCCAACCAGCTCGGCATATCGCGGGAAGAGGCGGGCGCTTACATCAAGACCTACTTCGAGCGCTTCCCAGGCATCCGCGCCTATATGGATGAGACGAAAGCGCGGGCGCACGAGCGCGGGTTCGTCGAGACTATTTTCGGG
>JBAZYB010000419.1:0-2795 GCA_041659545.1 Hyphomicrobium sp. | reverse complement strand
TGGGGATGACTCTTGAGGGCCAACGGACTAAACCGCTCGCGCGGTATCCTTCGATCAGCGATATTGGTAAGTCGGCGGTGTAGGCGTGTCGAAGTTGTGAATTGAGGCAATTGGCCTCGTTCACAACAGGAGTACAGCCATGCAAACATCGACACCAAGCGGATCCCCACTGCGTCAACGCATGATTGAGGACATGCGCATGCGCAAACTGGCAGAGAAGACCCAGATTGCCTACATTCGCGCCGTACGCAAATTGGCGGCCTACCTCAAACGCTCGCCCGACACGGCCACCGTGGAGGAGCTGCGACGTTTTCAACTGCACCTGGTCGATCAAGGCACCTCGCCTGTGACGCTCAACGCCACCCTCACCGGGCTGAAGTTCTTCTTTGACATCACCCTGGACCGTGCCGAACTGATGGCCAAGATGCAGCCAGTGCGGGTACCGCGTACCCTGCCTGTGGTGCTCAGCCGCGATGAAGTCGCACGCCTGATTGCCGCCGCACCCAACCTCAAATCCCAGACGGCTCTGTCGATTGCATATGGCACAGGCCTGCGCGCCAGCGAGGTCATCGCACTGAAGGTCAGCGACATCGACAGTGAACGCATGATGTTGCGCGTGGAGCAAGGCAAGGGCCACAAAGATCGCTACGCCATGCTCTCGCCCATATTGCTGGAGAGGCTGCGTTGCTGGTGGCGACTGGGTCACGCCCAAGGCAAGATCTTGCCCGGTGGCTGGCTGTTCCCTGGCCTCAATCCGATGGATCCTGTGACCACACGCCAGCTCAACCGAGCCATCCACGCTGCAGCCGAGACGGCCAAGATCGACAAGCGCGTCTCCATGCACACGCTCAGGCACAGTTTTGCCACCCATCTGCTGGAACAAAAAGTCGACATACGGGTGATCCAGGTCATGCTCGGGCACAAGAAGCTGGAGACGACGGCACTTTACACACAGGTAGCCACCGAACTTCTGCGTGAAGTGATCAACCCGCTGGAGACATTAGAGCCCGCGTAGGGATTTGCTGTGGGGCACCTCGCTTTGGAGGTTGCCGACATCTTTCGTACCCATGGCCCGGCTTGGCGTCAAAACCAGCTGGGACACTTCAGCCTGGGTCAGCTCAAAGTCATGTCGGCCATTGAGCAGTGCCGCAGCGCGGCACTGGGAGGACACGTGTTGCACTGTGATGGCTGCGGGCATGACCAAGTTGCCTACAACTCATGCCGTAACCGCCATTGCCCCAAGTGCCAGGCCAGTGCGGCCAAGCGTTGGCTGCAAGATCGTCAGGCCGACTTGCTGCCAGTGGACTACTACCACGTAGTCTTCACCTTGCCCGCCCCCATCAGCGCCATCGCGTACTACAACAAGGCGGTGATCTACCGGTTGTTGTTTGAGGTGGCCGCTGAGACCTTGAGCACCATCGCGGCAGATCCCAAGCATCTGGGCGCGCAGATTGGCGCGACCCTGGTGCTGCACACTTGGGGTTCAGCTTTGACGCACCATCCGCATGTCCATGGCATCGTGCCGGGTGGTGGCCTGTCACTGGACGGCCAGCGCTGGGTGGCTTGCAAGCCGGGGTTCTTTCTGCCGGTGCGGGTGCTCTCCAGGTTGTTTCGCCGGCGCTTTCTGGAAGAACTGGGGGCGGCATACCGTGCGGGTGAGTTGCAGTTTTTTGGTGAGTACGCCGAGTTGGCCGATGCCAAGACCTTTGTCAAATGGCTCTCTCCAATGGGAAAGTGCGAATGGGTGGTGTATGCCAAACGCCCGTTTGCAGGCCCGGCGGCGGTGCTGGCCTATCTGTCGCGCTATACCCACCGGGTGGCTATCTCCAACTCGCGATTGATTTCGATGGATGAGGCAGGGGTGACGTTTCGCTGGAAGGATTACCGTGCCAAAGGTAAAACGCGCCACAAGACCATGACGCTGGAGCCACAGGAGTTCATGCGCCGCTTTCTTTTGCACGTGTTGCCCAGCGGCTTTCACCGCATCCGCCACTATGGGCTGATCGCCAACAACGTTCGCAAGGAGAAGTTGGCCCTGGCTCGTGAACTGCTGCAGGTGGCGCCTGTTGCCGTTGTCGACCAGACGGTCACCGACGCGTGCGCTGAACCAGTGCGACCAAGCTTTGTCTGCACGCACTGTGGTGCGCCGATGATCATTGTCCAGACGTTTCTGCGCACACAGGCCATTCGTGCGCCGCCTACCGCACAGGGTCCACCATGAGCGCCAAAACTTGGAGGTGCTCCAACTGTGAGCTGGCTGTGCACTCGCCGCAGGTAGTTTGGGCAAGTGCGGCCTTTTGTCGCAAAACCTCGGCTGATCACGCCACCGGTGTCAAACAAATCTGGCCTGTCAGTTGTGCTGCGTGCCGCTTGAGAGGTCTGCCTGCCAGCGTTGTGCTCATGGTCGTTATGTCAAACCACACTGTGGCTCTTCAAATCCCCATAGCTGCATAGTTCACTCCAGCAACTGCGGTACTCCCCGCGGTTTCCTCCCTCGGGGCTTGTACGACGCCTGCCCTGCATGCACTGTTGGGCCATCCGCGTTCGCGGTCACGGGCAGGCATCCTACAACCCTAAACTTTACCAGCCAGTCAAGCGCCATCCATGCCCACCAGCTTCGCCACCTATCTGTGGCTCCACACCTGAATAGCTGCAGAATTGATAGCTTATTACGAATATTGCAAAAGGGCTACAGGCCTAAATTGCTTGTAATCACCTGCAACGCAGGCCCTTGCACTCCCGCCAACCGGCAACCCTGGCGCGGCACTTTGTGGTTGTTGAACGGTGGGCGAGTA
>JBAZYB010000418.1:0-2797 GCA_041659545.1 Hyphomicrobium sp. | reverse complement strand
GCCGACGAGCGCGATCCGCCGTTCTTCTTCCAGAAGCCGCGCGACTCCATCGTCGGCAACGGAGCGGTCGTGCCCTATCCGCCCGACACCAAGGACTTCCAGTACGAGGTCGAGTTGGTCGCCGCCATCGGCAAGGAAGGCCGCGACATCGACGTTAAGGCCGCGCTCGATCATGTCTGGGGCTATGCGGTCGGCATCGACTTGACTCGGCGCGACCGCCAGCGCGACGCGCGTGACCTGCGACTGCCGTGGGAAGCCGGCAAGAGCTTCGACTGCTCAGCGCCGTGCGGAGCGATCCATCCGGCATCCAAGATCGGCCATCCGGCCGCCGGCGCTATCACGCTGTCTGTCAACGACACTGAGCAGCAGCGCGGCGATCTCAAGGAGATGATCTGGAACGTAGCCGAGATCGTTGCGCAACTGTCGCGCCAGATGACACTGAGAGCTGGCGACCTGATCATGACCGGCACGCCCGCCGGCGTCGGCCCGGTCGTTCCCGGCGATCGGGTCCTGGCGGCGATAGTGGGTTTGGATAGGCTCATTCTCACGATTGCCGAGCCCGAGCGCTGACCCTATTTACTGGCAGCGCGCCACGATGACGTCTCACATTCCAAAGGCATGTAGTCGCCCAGACAATTGGAGCTCCTATCTTTTCTGACGGGTGTATTTCGATCATCGCGCCACCGCATCGCTCGGCGCCCGTTCTCGACCGTCGACGATTGAAAGAAGGTGGCTCGCGAGCGTGATCACCCGCGCTGCTTCGATAGGGTTTTCGACTTCCAGATTCCTGTGCGACAGCCGGCTGACCGAGGCTCAATAGACGAGAGCAGCCCGGCTGGTGTGAGGTCTTTAGCCATCAGCGGCAGACCAATTTAGCCACGTGAAGGAGGTCATGGAATGAGTGCCCCGGCACGCCCGCGGCACGCGAACGTTGGCGCGCCCGCGACGATTCGAACGCCTGAACTTTGCCGCAGGCGCCGTGCGCAGACCCAAATCGAGCGTTTTGAAGGACATTGCCGCTGGCGGGAGATTCGGCTATTGAGGCCCTCAAGGCGCCCGTAGCTCAGCTGGATAGAGCGTTGCCCTCCGAAGGCAAAGGTCGGACGTTCGAATCGTCTCGGGCGCGCCAAATTCTCCTTCAAAATCAAGACTGTGGATTGTGAGCCGGCGAAACGTGCCGCTTTCCGCAATCCGTTGGCACAGTTTTGGCCCAGTTGGCGTGAGGGGAATGTTCATCGCGACCATTGGCAACAAAGGACCGGAGCAATGGCATGCACAGGTTCGCCGGACGGCGATGGCCCGTCGCGACGCGCACGCTCCGGACACGCAAAGAAGCCGAGGCCTGGGCTCGCGATGTCGAGTCCCAAATGGACCGAGGCGTATTTGTGGACCGCTCGGAAGGCGAGCGCGTGACGCTGCGCGTAGGCCACCCAAGCGCACCTCAAAGAGGTGACTGAAAGGCGCCCTGGCGAAGCATCGCGAGCCTCCGAAAAATCGCGGCTCGAACGGTTCATGCGCGACGAGGCGAAACAGTGTGCACTTGCGGCAGTTCATCTTCGGCCGGAGCACTTCGACGAGTACCGCGATCGGAGGCCGACCGAATTCGTAACGCGCGGCAAACCCGATGGCCGTGACCAATGCAAGCCCGAGAAGCCTAAGCCCGGCCGACACCGGAAAGATGGCGCACCGTGGTCAAATGCAGCCGAACCGAAGCCGGTACAAAAACCTCCGAAAACGGTTGAGCCTGGCACTGTCAAACACGAGCTGACTGTACGCAAGCGCGTCATCGATCATCGTCACGCCGCGGCGACGATTTCGACTTCCACCTTGAATTCCGCGCGGGTGAAACCGGACACGATCATCAATGTCGATGCCGGCGGTGGCGAGCTGACATACTTGTCACGAGCCGCCATATAGGCGGCCATGTGCGCACGGTCGTTGACATAAGCATTGATACGAACAATGTCCGCAAAACTCATCCCTGCCTCGGCGAGACAGTGGCCGATGGCCTCGAAACACAAGACCGCCTGTGCCTCGGCGGCTTCGGGAATTGCCTCGTCCAGGCCGACGCCGAGTTGCCCCGAGCAGAACAGCAGCCGCGCGCCCGCCCGCACTTCCACCGCATGGCTGTATTTCGCGAACGGCGCGCGAATTCCCGCAGGGACGAGATGGCGCAGCATGCCCGCTCAGTCCAGTTCGGCCGGACTCTCGGCCATCGCACTGCGAAGCGCCTGCGAGGCGCGGCGGCAATAGTCGTTGTAGACCGCCGACGTCCGAAACTCTTCATCGCGGGGGAAGGCGACGTCGATGGGGATTTCCGATGCGATCCGGCCGGGCCGCGCGCTCATCACCACGATGCGCGACGAGAGGTAGACCGACTCGTAGACGCTGTGCGTAACGAAGATGACGGTGAGGTTCTGCCGTGCGAAAAGCTGCAGCAGATCGTTGTTGAGCTTGGTGCGGGTGATCTCGTCAAGCGCTGCGAACGGCTCGTCCATCAGCAGAATGCGCGGATTGGTCACCAGCGCACGGGCGATCGACACGCGCATCTTCATGCCGCCCGAAAGCTCGCGTGGATAGGCCTTGGCAAAGCGCGCGAGCCCGACCTGCGCCAGCACCTCCATGATGCGCTCGCGCACCGCGTCCCTGCGTTGGCCCGAAAGCATCAGCGGCAGATAGACATTGTCGAAGACGTTGCGCCAGGGCAGCAGCGTCGGATCCTGGAAGACAAAACCGAGCAGCCGATCGGGTTCGCCATGGGCGTCATAGCTTGAGCGCGGCCAGTCGATCGTCCCGG
>JBAZYB010000417.1:0-2806 GCA_041659545.1 Hyphomicrobium sp. | reverse complement strand
GCCCAATCTCGACATACTCAGCCCCCCGATATTCAATTCCACACGACGTACAGCCGGGCGGACTGCCTCGACAGAACGGGCACCCTAAGGGCTCACATTAAGGCAACCTTAAGTGCCGGCATGACGTGCCCGGACGCTAGCGCGACACTTTGGCTGGGATGTCGCTATGTGGTGCCGCGATGCCGTATCATTGCGCAAACAGAAGGAAACGAGATGCGTCTCCTCGTCGTCGAAGATGATGCGGTTCTGCGTAGTGGCCTGACAGTCGGCCTGGGTTTGCACGGCTTCACGGCTGAATCGGTGGAGACGTGCGCCGAGGCCCTGTCGGCGCTGGAGACGACGACGTTCGATGCCGTGGTGCTCGATATCATGCTCCCCGACGGCTCCGGCTTCGATGTGCTGCGCCAGCTGCGCCAGAACGACAATCCTGTCCCGGTCCTGCTCTTGACCGCGAGGGACGCCGTCAGCGATCGCGTGCGCGGACTCGACGATGGCGCTGACGACTACATGGGCAAGCCCTTCGATCTCGATGAGCTTGCAGCAAGGCTGCGGGCACTGCGCCGCCGCGCTGTCGGTCGGGCGACGGCAACGATCTCCTGGCAGGGGCTCGTGCTCGATCCCGAGCGCCGCACTGTCAGTGACGGAGATACGCCGATCAACCTGTCACGGCGCGAGTTCGCGCTGTTACTCAAGCTCGTCGAACGCCCGGGTGTCATCCACTCCAAGCCGGAGCTGGAAGAAGTCCTCTACGGCTGGCAGGAGGAAGTGGAGAGCAACGCCGTCGAGGTCCACATCCACAACCTGCGCGCCAAGATCGGCCGCGAGCGCATCGAGACCGTGCGCGGCCTCGGCTATCGCGCCAGACAGTAATCGGGCGGACCCTGTCAGTAGAGCCCGCCCTGTGTTCGTCCGCAAGAATGCCGCAGATGTCTACTCCGCTGCGGCGCGCGCCGATTCCAGCGACGCATGCGCCTCGTCGGCGCTCTCGAAAATGTGCGGCTGTAGCCCGCGCCGGTGCAGGGCTTCCTTCATCTTCAAGCGCATGAAGGCACTGGTCGAGTAGCGGGCCGTCGACGAGTAGTAGTGCTTCATCATGTACTGGATCATGCCCGCGTAGTCGTCGTAGAGATCCTCGGCGATACGGCAGCCGTCGTGATTGACCACGGCGTTGACACGCCGGCCGGCCTTCACGCAGGCGTCGACCAGAACCTTCTGCAGGTCCACGACGTCGCCCTTCTTGCGCACGCTCCAGCCCTCGAGGTTGAGGAACAGGATGTTGCGCTCGACATCGTACGACACCCGCTCGCAAAGCTTCAGGTTGGTGAGCTCTTCCATCAGCTGCATGTGCTCGTCGCGGAAAATGCGCGGGTCCATCGGCACGGGCTTATGGATGATGGGCACGAAATCCATATGCGCGAGGATATCGCGCTCGATATCGATCCCCGGGGCGACTTCGATCAGCTCCAGCCCGCCGGGGGTGAGCTGAAACACGCAGCGCTCCGTCACGTAGATGACCGGCTGCGACTTCGAGGCAGCATAGGGCCCGCTGAACGTGATCTGTTCGACGTTGCGCACGAATTTGCGCGCCCGGCCTTCCTGTACGATGCGCAGCTGACCATCCTCGATGGCGATCTTGAGCCCGCCGACGGTGAACGTGCCGGCGAAAACGACCGCGCGTGAGTTCTGCGAGATGTCGATGAACCCGCCGCAGCCGTTGAGCCGGCCGCCGAATTTGCTCGTGTTGACGTTGCCCTTCTCGTCGACCTCAGCCACGCCGAGGCACGTCAGGTCGAGCCCGCCGCCATGGTAAAAATCGAACATCTGGTTCTGGTCGATGACGCTGTCGGCATTCACCGACGAGCCGAAGCTCGAGCCGCTGGCCAGCACACCACCCACCGCGCCCGCTTCCGTCGTCATCGTGAGGAAGGACGTGACCTGTTCCTCCGACGCCACTGAAGCAACGCCGTCGGGTGCCCCGACGCCGAGGTTGATGGCCCCGTTGAGCGGCAGCTCGAACGCGGCGCGGCGCGCGATAATCTTGCGCTCGTCGAGCTCCATGCGCGCGATGTGGTCTACCGGAACGCGAATGGCCCCCGACAGGGCGGGATTGTAGTGCACGCCATAATTCATGCGGTGCATCTCCGGCGGATCGGCCACCACGATGCAGTCGACGAGAATGCCTGGCACGCGCACGTCCTTGGGACGCAACGAGCCGTGCGCGACGACGCGCTCGACTTGCGCGATGACGACGCCGCCGTTGTTGTGCGCCGCCATCGCCTGCGCCAGGCAGTCGAGGGTCAGCGCCTCTTTCTCCATGCTGAGATTGCCGGCGGGGTCGGCACTCGTTGCACGGATCAGCGCCACGTTGATGGGGGTCGCCTTGTAGAACAGCCACTCCTCGCCATCGAATTCGACCAGCTTGACGATGTCGTCGACGGTGGCTTCGTTCACCTTACCGCCACCGTGGCGCGGATCGATGTAGGTGTGCAGCCCGACTTTCGAAAACAGACCCGGCTGCCCCGAGGCACACGAGCGGTAGAGCTTAGAGATGATGCCCTGCGGGAGGTTGTAGCCCTGGATCTTGTTGTTCTGGGCGGCTTCCGCGACTTTCGGCATGCGGCCGAAATTGGCGGCGATAACGCGGGACAGGAGACCTTCGTGATGCAGGCGTCCGGTGCCGAGGCCCTTACTGTCGCCGGCGCCGGCGCACATGATCAACGTCAGACCCTTGGGCTCTTGCGACTCCACGTAGCGCTTTTCCAGCGCGGCATGCAGCAATTCGGGAATGCAGCTCTGAACGAAACCG
>JBAZYB010000416.1:836-2808 GCA_041659545.1 Hyphomicrobium sp. | reverse complement strand
GCATTTTTGCAGCGCTGCCACAGGCCCAATTACCTGAGTTCGAGCAAGGCTGGCGCACACCGCAGCAAATCAGTTTCGAGCACGCCGCGCTGACTTTTGGGCTGGGCTACGCCAACGCCCGCAGCACACCGGCCTTCGCTGCAGCGCTGCGCCATGCTTTCCAAACCGGTGGTCCATGGCTGGTTGAACTGGTTCTCGAGTAAGACTCAAAACCCGGTGTCGATTTCAGGTTTTGACCGGATGTAGGAGAATGGCGACCCCGACCATCGTGAATCGCCCCGGGAATTGAGGAGGCTCTATTTCTTGAGAGAATGGAGCCACTATGAGCAAGACGAACAAATATTCCCCGGAAGTCAGAGAGCGAGCCGTACGGCTGGTCCAGGAAGCACGCAAGGATCGACCCTCGCTGTGGGCGGCAGTCGAATCGATAGCGCCGATGATTGGCTGTTCAACGGTCACGTTGCATGAGTGGGTCAAGAAACACGAAGTCGATACCGGCGTGCGTGATGGCATTCCGACCGCCGAGCGTGAGCGCATCAAGGCACTGGAACGCGAGAACAAGGAATTGCGCCAGGCCAACGAGATTCTGCGACTGGCCAGTGCGTTTTTCGCGCAGGCGGAGCTCGACCGCCTCAAGAAGAAGTGAGGGCCTTCATCGACCAGCAGCGTGAGCGTTTCGGGGTCGAGCCGATCTGCAAGCTGTTGCAGGTCGCCCCGTCCGCTTACTGGCGTCATGCCGCACGTCAGCGCGATCCCGCTCTGCTGAGTGCCCGGGCGCGCCGGGATGCGTTTCTGATGCCGCACATCGAGCGCGTCTGGCAGGCCAATTTTCAGGTGTATGGCGCCGACAAGGTCTGGCGGCAATTGCAGCGGGAAGGCATTCAGGTGGCGCGTTGTACCGTTGAACGCCTGATGCGCCGGCTGGGTCTGCGTGGCGCAAGGCGCGGCAAGGTGGTGCGAACCACCTTCGCTGACGCTGCGGCACCCTGCCCGCTGGATCGGGTCAATCGCCAATTCAAGGCGGAGCGACCGAATCAGCTCTGGGTTTCCGACTTCACCTACGTGTCTACTTGGGCAGGCTTTGTCTATGTCGCCTTCGTCATCGACGTTTTTGCCCGCCGCATCGTTGGCTGGCGCGTCAGTCGTTCAATGCGCACCGACTTCGTGCTGGATGCCCTGGAACAGGCGCTCTACGCTCGCCAACCCGAGCGGGATGCCAGCCTGATCCATCACTCGGATCGCGGGTCGCAATACGTTTCCATCCGCTACACCGAGCGACTGGCCGAAGCCGGCATCGAGCCTTCCGTCGGCAGCAAAGGCGACAGCTACGACAATGCCCTGGCCGAAACCATCAACGGTTTGTACAAGGCCGAGTTGATCCATCGCCGGGCACCTTGGAAAACGGTGGAATCACTCGAACTCGCCACCCTTGAATGGGTGACCTGGTTCAACCATCAACGACTCCTTGAGCCCATCGGCTACATCCCACCCGCCGAGGCTGAGCATCGGTATTATCTGCAACTCACCGCGCAGGCTGAAATCGCCTGTACTTAAACCACGGAGCCTCTACAAAACCCGGGGCGATTCAGGGTGACAAATTTCGGTTTTCTTGAGTGAACGCCCTACGGATTAAGCCGCCGCGCCAAATAGCAACGGTGAAGTATGCGGCACCACAGACTCACCCTGCCAACACGCCCCCCTCTGCCTTCGGTGAATCCGCTCGCCGATCAGGGAATCGGAGCCGAAAACAGGGGTGACCAGCCACTTGACCAAGAAAGCGACGACTTTCCTGAGGATCGCTTCTTCTGCTTCGAAGTGATCGAGGGTATAGCGCTTCAACTGGTCGAAGACGGCAAAAATCGCGTATACGGATTCGGTTTTGGTTCGACCGCAGCAAGCGCGGGACACAAGGGCAAAAACCGGTGGGAATCTTTGGCACTTCGTCACAACTGTTAGCGCCGAGGGTCTTCAT
>JBAZYB010000416.1:0-826 GCA_041659545.1 Hyphomicrobium sp. | reverse complement strand
ATTAATATTCAGGCGCCCGTCTGCCCCCTGACATCGGCGGATCATTTCGAGCGCCTTGTCGATGCCAGCGGGCAAACATCAGTTTGTTCAGCATCCAGGCTAGTGCACGCTGGGCGCGTGCTTGGCTCCGATATGCAATTTTTCCTCCTCCTTGGCGTGCTTCAGGGCATAACGCGCAATGTAGATTGCCATCACTATCATGAACACAATGGTGAACAAGCTGAACAGGCCGATGTCGGAAGTAAGTAGTAGATCCCATGCCATGATTCTTCTCCGGTAATGGTGAATAGGACTGAAGTGGCTTTGCTGCCAGATGTCATTTGCAAGACGCATGCCCGAGCCCGGCAAAGTGAGATCAGCACCGGAATACATGAGGTAAGCGTCGCCTGAATGATCGGTCGAGATCGATAAAGAACCGCATGGCTGGGGACTCGGCAGGTGTTTGTCGAGAAAAGAATCGGGCGAAAAAGGATTGTCATCGGCTGGCTGCCTACTCGGCATTCGCACAGAAGAAACAACACGACTGCCATTTATGACGCGGCCACACAAGGGAACTTGCCATAAATGACACTCGCGGCGTGAGCCATGAGCAAGCCAGACCCGATGCGCCGATGGCATTTACCTAAACCGATTTAGCCGTTGCCGGGTTGGAAACCAGCAGATCCAGTGAAGTAACGCTACCGCATTGATGCTGACCGACCAGCCTGCGCAAACGTCACGCTTCAAGTTCGG
The DNA here is from genome assembly GCA_041659545.1 of Hyphomicrobium sp. GTDB lineage: Bacteria > Pseudomonadota > Alphaproteobacteria > Rhizobiales > Hyphomicrobiaceae > Hyphomicrobium_A. The sequence continues at coordinate 94 of JBAZYB010000416.1, read as the reverse complement.
CACAAATTCCCCTGGGAGGAAAGGAATGGTTGTGCTTTGGTTACTGCTGGCTTCCAGGTACGGATATAGCCAGATACGTGCCCGACTGGATCAT
>JBAZYB010000415.1:0-2811 GCA_041659545.1 Hyphomicrobium sp. | reverse complement strand
AATCAGTTCATGCACCTGTTCATCGGTAATCTTGGCCTCGCCCAGCCACCCAGCTTTGCCTTGCATATCCAGCACCGCCGGGGCTTTTTGCCGGGCTTTGGCCTTGTCTACCCACGATAGGCCGCCTTCCATGCACAGCGCCAGGCTGACTTCGTTGAGCAGATCGACGATGTCGTGCCCGTTATCGACGATGATCGGCTGGATGTCGGCCATCATCAGGCGCTTGATCGACGAAGTGCCGATCGAGGCGGCGTAGACGGCGGCACATTCCTTGAGGAATTCGAGCTTGGCGACCACTTTGTCCTCGGGCGGCTTGTCGGCCGGATGCGGCGGGTAGTCCTCGGCGGCGGGAACGACGATCTGCGGCGCGCCATGCGGGTCGATGGCCTTGTCCTTGTTTTCGCCTTTCATGACGGCGGCGACGAAGTGGCCGACCCCGACCAGTTCGGCCGAGCCCGGCGAAACGTCGTAGATGACGAAGCTTTCGGCAGCGCCGAAGTGCATGTTGACGTGGGTTTCGTCCGTCGAGGCGAAGGCGACTTTAATCATTTTGGCTTTCCTTCCAAAGGTTTAGACAATGCAGGGCGCGGCGGCGCTGTGGATTTCCGTGGCGCGTGGGGTGTCCTGCCAGAAAATCGAACGGTAGGGCGCGACTTCCCGGCGCTGGGCGAGCAGCAGGTTGGCGATGGCGAACAGGATCAACCGGCTGCCGCGGTAGCCGACCCAGGTCTGGGCGTGGCCGCCGATGCTGTCGTAGAGCGGGTAGCCGGCGCGCAGGTGAGGCAGGTCGAGGCGGGCGGCGGCTTCGGCGCCGTGCGAATTGGTGATCAGTAGCCGGGCGTCGCGGCGGCGCGCCAGGTTTTCCATATCTTCGAGATCGCCGACGACCACGTCGTCGACCGGCAATTTGGCCAGGTTTGGCGAATTGGTTGCGGCGACGGCGGCGACGACGCGGGCCCCCATGTCGGTCAGGAAGCGGCAGAGCATGCCGAGCAGGTCGCCGTCGGCAGCGATGGCGACGGGAATGTTGCCGAGGTAGAAATGGCAATCGACCATCGCATCCTGGAACTGGGCGCGCTGGCGTTCGATGGTCGGTGGCACCGGCCGGCCGGAAATGGCGCTCAGCGCGGCGATGAAGGCATCGCAGTCGGCGATGCCCATCAAGCCGTCGAAACGGTAGTCGGGGACGCCGGTGCGCTCGTGCAGCAGGTCGGCGGCGCGCTGCAGCGACGGGCCGATGACCAGCGTCGCCGCCGATTCACCGGCGCGGAGCAGTTCGGCGCGCGGCGTGCCGCCGTAGGTCAGCGTCGCGTAGCCTGCCTCGATCAGGTGGCCGTCAAGCGAATCGCCAATGTCGGGGATGACCAGCGGCATCAGGCCGAAGGCGACGATCCATTCCTTGATCGCCTCGATATCGGCCGGGGTTAGCATCGACGGCACCAGCACATTGACCTGGCGTGGCCGGCGACCGGGATGGCAGTTCTTGGGGATCAGATGTTCGATGATGGCTTCGACGGCCAGCGCGAAACCGCTTTCCAGGCAGCCCTGCGTATCGGTGGCATTGACCGGGACGACGGCCATCTCGGCGTGTTCCGGATGCGCTGCGCGAAATTGCCGCAGCACACCGTCGATGTCGACGCCCTGGGTTTCCGACAGCCCGGTGGTAATCAGGCCGACAATGTCCGGATGATTCTTCTGCGCCACGGTGAGTAGCGCCTCGATGATGTTGAGGTCGGCGCCGAGCACGGTGGCGACGTGGTCCATGGCCGTCGTCTGGAGCGGGATCGGCTCGCGGAAATGGCGCATGAAGAACAGCTTGTTGAACGAGGTGCAGCCGCGCGCCCCGTGTTCGAGCGGCATGGTCTGTGCGAGGCCGAGAAAGGCCAGCGAGGCGCCGACCGGCTGGCTGACCTTGAGCGGGCTGACGGCGAGCGCCTTGCAGGAAATGGTGATCTTGGCCATGGCGATTCCTCAGGCGGCGACGGCTTGAAGGGGAGACGGCAAGGCCCACGGCGCCGGCTGTTTGACCTGTTGCCAGACCGGGCTGTCGATGGCGGCGGCGACCTGGCGGGCCAGTTCGATCATGCCGTCGTAGCCGGCGTAGCCGATGTCGCGCACATGGTCGATGTCGAGGAAGGGGATGCGCGACTTCAGCGTCGGGTAGATGTAGCGGTCGCCGGCGATCAGGATGTCGGCGCGGCAGTCGTGGAAGGTCTGGAGCAGGGCGGTCTGGTCGTTGTCGCTGATCATCCGGGCTTCCGGCCCCATCAGCTCGACGATGCGCGCCTTGTCTTCCTCGGTCGATTTTTCGGTGCCGGTGGCGACGACCACCATGCCGAGATCCTGCATCGCTGAGACGATGGACCACGACTTGTAGCCGCCGGTGAACAGCAGCACGCGCCGGCCGCGCAGGCGTTGGCGCAGGGGCGCCAGGGCGGCTTCGACACGCGCTTCCTCGCGGGCGATCAGGGCTTCGGTACGGGTCGTCAGGTCGTGATCGTCGAGCAAGCGGGCGAAGCCGCGCAGGGCTTCCGAGGTATCGACAACGCCGTAGAAACTGCCCTCGAAGAACGGTGCGCCGTAGTTTTCCTCGATCTTGCGGGCGACGTGCAGCATGGCCTTGGAGCAGACCACCATGTTGGCCTCGGCGCGGTGCATGGTCTGGATTTCGCGGAAACGCGAGTCGCCGGACAGCGTGCACAAAATGCGCAGGCCGAGCTCGTCGAAGAGCGGCGCGACATTCCAGAATTCGCCGCCGCCATTCCATTCGCCGATCAGGTTGATGTCGTGCGTTTTGCTGCCCGGCCGCCG
>JBAZYB010000414.1:0-2826 GCA_041659545.1 Hyphomicrobium sp. | reverse complement strand
CAGCTTGTAGCCCAGCCGCTTCTCGACCTCTGCGCGGAAATTATCCACCCCGCGATCTTCCAGGGTGTACTTGAGGCGCGCACGCTTGCGGTTGTTCCGGTTTCCCCAGTCGCGCTGCACCGTCACAATCTTCTCGGCGACGTCCACGGCCTGCTCGGGCGTGCAGAAGCCGATCACATCGGCGGTGCGCGGGAAAGTGTCCGGCTCGCCGTGGGTCATGCCCATACCGCCGCCAATGGTGACGTTCCAGCCGACTAGCTTGCCCTTCTCCGTCACGGCGATGTAGCCGAGATCGTGCGCGAAGATATCGACATCGTTTGACGGCGGCACTGCGATGACGATCTTGAATTTTCGCGGCAGGTAGTGCGTGCCGTAAATCGGCTCCTGGTCCGGCTTGGCGGGACGCGTTGCATCACTCACCTGCTCGCCGTCGAGCCAGATCTCGTGATAGGCACCCGTCTGCGGCAACAGATGCGCGCTGACGTCGACGGCGAGCTGGTGCGCAGCTGCGTGCGTCTTCGAAAGGTACGGGTTTCCCGTCGCCAGCACGTTGCGATTGACGTCGCCGCAGGCGGCCAGCGTGTCGAGCACCGCCGCGTTGATCGCCTGCATCGTGCGCTTCATGTTCGACTTGATGACGCCATGGAACTGGAAAGTTTGCCGCGTCGTCAGCCGCAGGGTGTGGTTGGCGTACGTGCCGGCAATCGCATCGAGCTGCAGCCACTGCTTGGACGTCGTCACACCGCCCGGTAGGCGCACACGGATCATGAAGCTGTAGGCTTTCTCCAGCTTCTTCTTTCCCCGCTCACCACGCACATCGCGGTCGTCCTGCAGATACGTGCCGTGGAACTTAGTGAGCTGGCTGTCATCCTCGGAGATCGCTCCGGTCGAGACATCCGCCAGACCTTCCGCGATAGTACCGCGCAGATGGTGGCTGCTCTCCTTGATGATCTCGTTCTTGGCGCGCTTGTCTTCGCTCATGGTCGCTGTCCTGTCGGGCGCCTCGGCGCCGCAAATTCTCAGTAAACGTCGCGCTGATAACGTCCCGCCTTAGCGAGTTCCTTCAGCTTCGCCCGTCCCGCGTCGTCGTCCCCGCGTGCTGCGTCTGCAAGAATGCGGGCCAGCGTCACATCGACATCTCGCGCCATGCCCTTCTCATCGCCGCACACATAGATGTGCGCACCATCATCCACCCACTTGAGGATGTCGGAACGCTGCTCCCAGAGACGGTGCTGCACATAGATCTTCTCCGGCTGATCGCGCGAGAACGCCACGTCGATGCGTGACAGCGTGCCCGAAGCCAGGTGATCCTGCCATTCCAGCTGATAGAGAAAATCGTTGGTGAAGTTGCGCTCACCGAACACCAGCCAACTCTTGCCAGCCGCGCCAAGCTCAGCGCGCTCCTCGACGAAGGCGCGATAGGGCGCGACACCGGTCCCCGCACCGATCATGATGATCGGACGGTTGCCGTCCTCGGGGAGCCGGAAGTGGCGGTTCGGCTTCACGTACACGCGGACCGGATCTCCCACCCTGCGGCGGTCAGCGAAATAGGTCGAGGCCACGCCCCCGCGTTTGCGCCCGCGCGATTCCCAGCGCACCGCACCCACCAGAAGATGCGCCTCCCCCTGATGCGCCTTGGGGCTCGATGCCACCGAGTAAAGCCGTCCCGGCAACGGCCGCAGCACACCGAACAGCTGTTCCGGCGTCAGCTTCTCGGGATAGGCTTCGAGCAGGTCGACCAACTGGCGGTCCGCGGCAAACTCTGTGAACGCCTTCGCATCGCCAAGAGCTGCCACGTCGGTCCGTCCCGTGAGCTTGGCGTATGCCTCGACAAACGAGCGCGACAGCGTGGTGATGTCATAGCGCTCGCGAAGCTTCCGTACGCTCTCCCCGTCAGCGCCAAGACCGACCGTCTCGGCGATATCGAGCGCGAGCTGCGCGTCGTTCTCGGGAATGACGCCAATGGCATCCCCAGGAAGATAGGAGAAGCCAGCATCTTCCACTGCTATCTCGACGTGCCAGGTCTCGCGTGTCGAGCCGCTGCCGTTGAGATTGATTAGCGCCGCAACCTCGCCAACGAGAGGATGTTCAGCCGTGAACCGCGGCTCGTCATCGTCGCCGAACTGCGCCGTCGCCTTGAAGTCGACGTGCACCACGGTCGCGTTGCCGCCAGCGTCCGGCGGCGCCAGTTGGCCCAGCGCCTGCTCGGTCCATTCGGCCGCCTGCTTGGCATAGTCGAGGTCGAGATCGACGCGCGCGAACGCACGCGTGCCGCCCAGTGCCTCGAGACGCTCGTCTATGGCCTTGCCCGTCGCGCAGAACTGCGCGTACGCCGTATCGCCGAGGGCGAGCACGGCAAAGCGTGCGCCTTCGATACGCGGAGCAGCATCGCTCATCAGAGCGGTATAGAAGTCAACCGCGCGACTTGGCGGATCCCCCTCGCCCCACGTCGCCGCGAAGACGAGAATATTCTTCGCTTTGGCGAGTTGTCCGAAGTCGGCGTCGGCGAAGTCGATGATACGCGCATCCAGTCCATGCTTCTGCGCACCCTTCTTGGCACGCATGGCCAGTGCCTCGGCATTTCCGCTTTCGCTGGCGTAGAGGATTGTCAACGGCTGACGCGGCCTGGGCGGCGCCACGGCTTGCGGCTGTCCCGCCGATTGGGCCGCCTCGAAGCCCGCGAAAAAGCCAGCGAGCCACGCGCGCTGCTGCGGCGTCGTCCGCGCGACGACGTTGTTCAGCGCATCAATGTCTTCCGGCGAGAACGGGGCGTTCTTCGGAAGCAACGGTTGGGCGGTCACAGACGCCTCCTCGACATGTCTTGTC
>JBAZYB010000413.1:0-2832 GCA_041659545.1 Hyphomicrobium sp. | reverse complement strand
AACCCTTACCCCCAGCGCGAACTGGACCGTGGCAAGCAGGCGGCCAAGATCCTGTCGCGAGAGTGGGGCAAGGATGCGGTCTCGGCCGACGTGCTATGGGGCCGGGGCGTGGTCGACTCGCTGAAGTACGGCGCGACCTTTCTCAAGCAGTGGGTCGAGACCGAGTGGGAGAAGCCGGTATTCCACCGCAAGCTAGTGATGCCATGGCAGATCGGGGTGTTCCGCGAGGATGAGAACGATCTGAACAAGCAGGAGGCGATCGTCGAGACCTCCGCGCTCACTTTGCCGGAGATATGGCGGCGCATTTACTACCTGCCGGACGCCAAGAAGCTATTCGAGCGCATCAAGGCGCACGCGGGCATCGGCGCCGGGGGCACCGGTCCCGACTCGTTCTTCCACCAGGTGCTGTCGACGTCGCAACTCAATACCGGCGTGCAGAGCATGACCAACCCGGTGCCCGGTGGCATCGTGCAGCTCAATAACGACCCGAATTACGCGATGATGGGGCCGACGGTCGCGGTCGACACCGTGATGTTCCACGAACTATGGGTCAAGGGCGAGGACGATTACGTTACGGTGCAGCTGGTCGAGCCGGACATCCTGATCGCGCCGCTGTTCAAGAAGTCGAACTTGCTCGGCGTCAAGCGCCGCCAACCCTTCGATATGATCCAGCCGAACGAAGTGACGAATTGGATATGGGGGCGCAGCGAGCTGGTCGATCTGATCGAGCCGCAGGCGCTGCTCTCGGTATGGGCCGACGATCTCAAGCGGATGTACGGCCTTCAGGTTGACAAGATCATTGCGTTTTCCGGCGATGGTACGATCACCGATGAGCGCTACGGGCAATTCCGCGCTGCCGGCTATATGGACCTTCCGCAAGGTGCCACGGTTACCGATCTCACGCCGAAGATCCCGCCAGAGGCGTTACCGCTGCTGCGCTTCTGCCTTGAGATCATCAACATGATCGGTGGCTTCCCCCCGATCATGCAGGGGCAAGGTGATCAGGGCATCCGTGCCGGCAACCAGCTCGACACCATGTTGAAGACGGCTTCGCCGACCCAGCGCGACCGCGCGTTGCTGGTTGAGCGGCAGCTGGCGGCGGCGGCTGGCAAGTCGTTCGAGCTTCGGCGCGCGAAAGACCCGAAGTTCTACTGGACCGATGGCTCGACGCCGGACAAGGCCGAGGAGACGAAGTTTCTGTTGAGCGAGATCCCCGACGACTATCGGGTGACGGTGGATAGCCACTCGTCGAGCCCGATCTTCTCGCAGGAATCGCAGCAACTGATCTTCCAGGCCCGTAAGATCGGTGACGTCGACGCCGAGTACATGATCAGCAACCTGCCGTTTCCAAATCAGGAGGTGGCGATCGCTGCGGCGCGCAGGCGCGCGGCCGACAACTCGGCGCGTCAGGCCGAGTTGCTTAATTTCGCGAAGCAGATGCCGATGGAAGTGCAGGGCAAGATTCTCGAACGCCAGTTCGGGAAGAAATAGTTTTAGTCCGATCGCATGGGGCGGCCAGCAAAGAGCCAAGACCGGCATCACGGGCTCGGTAAAGCGGCGCTATCGCACGTTGACCGGATGCCAGCAGGCACGTCCCCTGCGCCGGGGATGCCCCTGGCTTCCCGTTCGCCCCGATAAACTTCAGTTTTGGTGCTACGAACAGGATCAGATCTGCGCGCGGCGCAAAGTCTTGCCACCATTGAGCCGATGTCCGATCTGGCACCAACGCAATTCCATTTTTATGCTCGAAGAACTTAGATAACCATGGCACCAACCCATTGCGGCCGCCGAATGGGGGGTTCATCCAGATGAAACCATTCCACGCCGTAGTGAGGCTTCCAGCCTTTATGAAAGTATGCGCCGGTACCCACGGCGTTACTACGCGGCCAGGGCTGGCCACGTCTATATCGAACGAGCACCCCAATGCCTTAAAAACGTGTGGCGGCGTATACCACTCATTTGTTTTACCCACGCTCTGCTCGTGTAGCGCCACCTACATCATTCCTCGTCCGTTCGGCATCATGCCCGGCGCGAGCACCGCCGGCCCCATCTGCTGCTGACGAAGGCTCGCTGAGATGATCGGGTCTGTCATCGCCAGCTTCTGCGCCTTCGCCTGTGAACGCGCCTGATGAAGCCCGCGCTCGATCGCTGCTTCTTGTGAGAGAGCCATGTCTTCGAGCAACATACCGCTGATTCCATCGATGGCGATGCTGAAGTTCTGACCGAAATCATCACTGCCAATAAGCGATCCTTTTTCGGCGTGGAGCACCTGATGCTCGGTGAAAGCGTTGTAAACAACGCACGCCTTTTCTTCCTCCTTGTAGAGGAGAACGATGCTCGTCGCGGCGGGTCCGAACCATATGGTAAGACTATGCATTGCGTTTTCCTTTGCGAGGTTTGGTCGGGGTTTCCAACCACAAATAAAAAGTTCTGGCGGGAATCAGGATGCGATCTCCGAGCCGTTTGATAGGCGGGGCGTCCTTGGTGCGAAGCAGGCGGTAGAAGAAATCGACGCCAACGCGCGCCTTCGCCGCGGCTTCCTTCACAGTCAGTGCAACCGGCTCATTTGCCATCGGTAAGGGGTACCAAAAAACAGGTACCAATACAAGCCATCACCGGCTGAATAAACTGGATTGTGCATCTGCTCGCTACCGCCGAGTTTATGAGCGCGATCTTACGGCTAGGGCTTATCAGTGGCATTTGGCGCAAAACCGACGACACCCGGCATGACAGGCGGAGCCAAACCTCCCGCCCCCGGTGCGTCCGCCGCGCCAGCCACGCCCGGCAAGGAGCCGTTCGGTGGATCACCCGCCACGCAGGCCACACCGAATG
>JBAZYB010000412.1:0-2836 GCA_041659545.1 Hyphomicrobium sp. | reverse complement strand
CGGAGGGTTGCGCAATCAAGGGGAACGTCACCTCGCACGGTCGCATCTACTACATGCCGTGGAGTCCGCGCTACGCGATGGTCAAGATCGACGAAGCAAAGGGCGAACGTTGGTTCTGCAGCGAGGCCGAAGCGATCGACGCGGGATGGCATCCGACCTCCGTGCAGTAGGTATTTACCGAGGGGTCGGTGGACATCCGGTGACCCGTGTATTTAACGCTTCCTGAAGGCGCTGGCGGTACGGTCACGGCGAATTTTGCCTAGGGGTAGATCGTGAAGCAAGAAGGCCCGACATCGCTCATCGCGGCCATCGTCGAAAACCCATGGTCGAGCGCGCGGGATTTCATCCTCCTGTCGGCGATCATGCTGTTTTGCGTACTGATGGCGCAGCAGTACGACATCTTCGGCTTCCTCGCCTCGTTGGCTTATCCGCGTCGCCTGATATCGCCGGCGGAGGCCGTACTCCTCGGGTGCATCGGTGCCGGGTGCGTTTATGTGTTCATCTCGCGCCGCCAGGCAGAAATGCGCAAGGAAGACCTGAACTCGGAGGTGCTTGCTTCTGAGATGCGCTTGTTGCGCCGCCTGGCGATGCAAGACCCCCTGACGAGCCTGCCCAATCGGCGCGTGCTGCTGGAGTCGCTCGAGTTAGCTACCAGCGGAGTGCCGCTAGAGGGGCGATGGCACGCCGTCTTCCTGCTCGACCTGAACGGCTTCAAGCATGTGAACGACCGCTACGGGCACGCTGTCGGCGATGAAGTGTTGCAGGCCGTCGTCGAGCGTTTTCGCCGGGTTGCGCGCAGCAACGATATCTTTGCTCGGCTGGGCGGTGATGAATTCGCCGTGTTGTCGCGCAACGTCGACGAGGCAGGCGCGGAACACATTGGCGAGCGGTTCATCGGCGCGCTGCGCAACGACATCAGCGCCGGTGGCGTGACCCATTCCGTTGGCGTTGCCATAGGCGCAGCGCTGTTTCCCAAGGATGGCGACACCGTCGAGAAAGTGCTCCGCCACGCGGACGTGGCGATGTACCGCGCGAAGTCGGAGCCTGGATCGTCGCTGGTGTTTTTCAGCTCCGTTGCCGCCGACAATACCGCCGCTCGCAAAGAGCGCGCGTGACTGCGCTGTGCGTTCCTAAACCGGCAGAATAACCGGCTTACCGAGCGGGAAGCGCTCGATCGTTTCGGCGTCGACGTTCAGTGTCTGCGTCACCATCTGGCGCGGCGTGTGCGTGATCCAGTCGGTGAGTGAAACGTCTGCGAAGTGCGCGCTGCGGAAAACTTCCAGGTAGACGAGGTCGTTGAGACCAGTGTTGCGAAGGTAGTGTCCCTGCGAGCGCTTCACGTACCCGATGTCGCCCGCGTTGAAATTCTGAGTCACGGCATTGGGCCCTGTCTCGAATACCGTCAATTCGCCCTCACCTTCGATGATGTAGAGCCATTCATCGGCATTGGGGTGCCAGTGCATCTCGCGCATGCCGCGGGGATGAATGCGCACAAGCGCTGCGGCAATCGTCTTGGAGATCTCGAAGTTGGATGAATCGGCGATGCGAACTTCGCCGCCGCGCGTCTTCTTCACGGGTGCTGTTTCGCTGAGCGAAAAGCTAGAGCGCAGTCGCGGCTCGCCTGCATCGCCTCGCGCCTGCTGGCGCTCCTCTTCGATGGGACCGGGGAGCTTGCCCTGGAAAATGTAAAGGTCGTGCAGCGGAATTTCGCTAAACGCCTCAGCGGGAACGCCGAAGTTCAGCGCCAGAACGTCCGGCGGCGTGTGCGCCATCCACTCGGTGATGAGCAGCGTATCGAACTCGGACGCCCTGCCGTTGTCGAAGCAGAGTATGAACTCGCATCCGTCCTCGCCGATGCCCTGCAGCGAGTGCGGCAGACCGGGCGGGAAGTACCACAGGCCGCCTTCGTGGACGTCCTCGACGTTGGCCCGGCCTTGCTCGTCGATCGTGGTGATGCGGCACGTGCCCTTGGTTACAAACGACCACTCGGCGAAAACGTGCCAATGCATCTCGCGTATGCCGCCGCGCGTGAGGCGCATGTTCACGCCGGCGATGGTCTCGGAGATCTGGAAATCCGATTGTGTCACCTGGCGTGCCCAGCCGCCGTTCTGGATGCGGCGCGGCGCGTTGTTGAAAGATGCCCAGAACATCGGCAGTGAGCCGACGTCTGTAGCGGGCGGCGACAAGGCGCCAGGAAATTGTCCCGAGAGCGCAGGATTGTTCGGACCGATGATCGACGTGCTCGACGGGTTGTCGACGGTGTTGACGGCGCCCTGCGGCGGCTCGTCTGGATTGCCGAAGGTTGCGGCCTGGGCGGAGGTTGCGGCGCCCATCAAGCTTCCTGCCGCTGTGGCGACGAGTACATCGCGGCGCGATGGCTTTTGCATGTAGATCTCCGATCGATGCTGCGTGGCAGGCGCGGCTGCGAAGATGTTGCGTGCTGATCAAGTGCGCGACTAACAGGCTTTTAGTGTGGGGCGGAACTCACTCGTCACCGTCAGTGAAAGTGTAGGAGCCCTCGACGAGCACCGCGGCCTGCTCGACGCTGAAACGCATTGGCAAGAGCTGCTGTCCGCCGAAGTTCACAGTTCCGTCGGGGGTCCACATCGTCCAGTAGCGTCCGCCGACGCCGATACTGAGCTGTTGCGTCAGCGCATAGTTGAGTCTGAGTTCAAGCTGCGCGCCATTGCCGTTCGCCTGCTCGGGCGAGATGAGAGAGCGCAGGATGTGATCGTCAGCGCCGCTGATGTGCACGTAGGGAAGATACGCGGCATCGGCGCTCAAAGTCAGGCGTGGTGCGATCTTCATGTCCGCTGCCACGCCCAGGCGCATGGCA
>JBAZYB010000411.1:0-2840 GCA_041659545.1 Hyphomicrobium sp. | reverse complement strand
GCAATCAGTACCTGGGCTGTCAGCGCCGACTGAATATTGAGCCACCCTGCCGATCCAATAATGAGCCAGGGCGGGTTGCTGATTTTCGAGTCAGCAACTGTGGATAAGTGTACTGAATTCCTGGTTTTGGTTGTCCCTGACTTTGGTTTTCTGGATTGATTCATGGCGCAAAGGGGAAAGGAGCGCAGGACGAAGTCCGTAGCGGATTTCCCCTTTGCGCGTCCTCAGAATGGCTCGTCCGGTTCCGGTGTTTCTGATGCCGCCTTGCTGACTTTGCGCTCACTCTCCCGAGCCTTGATGCGCGTCTTGGCGGTCATGCTGCTGTGCCTGAACCGGTACGACTCGTTACCTGTCTCCACAATGTGGCAGTGGTGGGTGAGTCGATCCAATAGCGCCGTGGTCATCTTGGCATCAATAAACACAGTCGACCACTCCGAGAAACTCAAGTTTGTGGTGATCACCACGCTGGTGTGCTCGTACAGTTTGGAGAGCAGGTGAAACAGCAAGGCTCCACCAGCTTGGCTGAACGGCAAATAGCCCAACTCGTCTAGGATCACCATGTCCATGCGCATCAGTGCCAAAGCGATGCGACCAGCTTTGCCTTCACGCTTTTCTTTCTCCAGTTCATTGACCAAATCGACCGTGGAGTAAAAGCGCACCCGTTTGCCTTTTGCCGTAATGCCCGCCACCCCAATGGCCGTTGCCAGGTGCGTCTTGCCTGTGCCCGGCCCACCTATGAGAACTGCGTTTTGTGCGGTGTCGGTGAAGTCCAGTGTGCAGAGTTGCTTGACCAATTTGTGATCCACTTTTGTGGCCTCAAAGTCAAAGCCTGCCAGGTCACGGTGCAGTGGGAACTTGGCAGCTTTCATCTGGTGGCGTACCGAGGCGAAGGCCCGCTGTGTGTGCTCGGCCTGCAGCAAGTGCTCAATCAACCAGCGCGAAGTTTGTATCCTCACATCGTTTGACTGGCCCTCGTGTGTGGTGAGCTCATCCCAGGCCTGTGCCATGCCATGCAGGCGCAGTTCTTTGAGTTCGGTGCTGATATCACGACGCATGGTTCACCTCCAGCGTGGTACAGGTTTGGTCGTCGCCATCTTCATCGGTATCGGTCATGCCACGCAGACTGTCATAGCGCCCCGTATTGGCCACGGGGGCCTCCTTTAAGGGCAAACTGCTCTGCACCGATTCAGGTACAGGCGCGGCATTTAGACGTGCCAACACGTTCAGGACATGCTCGGTGCTGAGCACACCCGATTCGATGACCAACTCCACCGCCACCAACACATCCTCCAGGCCGTGACTCAAGACGCAGTTGAGCACCTGAGCCATGATTTTGTCGCCACCATCATGGCGTATCAGCCCTTGACGCAAACGCAGCAGTGGTTCAGGCATATCGGCAAAGGGGGCACCGTTTCTCAAGGCCCCAGGCTTGCGCTGTACCAGTGCGATGTAGTGCTGCCAGTCGTAGCAGATGCCGCCACGGTTGGACAGACGCTCATGGCGGGCGACGATAGCCTCGTCATTGGCAATCTCCACCCGGTTGGGGTACAGCCGGGTGCTCACCCTCTGGCCTGCCAGTTCGCACGGTACCGAGTAGCGGTTGCGTGCCACGGCTACCAAACAGGTGCTCGATACCTTGGCTGAACGCTCAATGTAACCATCAAATGCCGCAGGCATGGGCATCAGCTCGCTGCGTTCTTGCTCCAGCATTTCCATGACGCTCAACTGTGGGTAGTCGGGGTGACGAAGCTCGCACCATAGGGCTCGACAGCGCTCACCCAACCAGGCGTTGAGTTCTTCAAAACTGTGCCATTGGCGACTCTGTGCCTCGATCCAGATTCGCCGCCTGCTGTCCTGCACGTTCTTCTCGACAACCCCTTTCTCCCAACCACTGGCGACATTGCAAAAATCAGCGTCAAAAAGGTAGTGCGCGCACATGACGGCAAAGCGGGCGTTGACAGTTCTGCACTTGCCTTTTTTAACCTTGTCCACCGCCGTCTTGGCAAAACCCCAAGTCCACATGTTGTCGTAGATGCCCCGGCGCGCCACACCTCCAAGGGCCGCAAAGGAGCGGGTATGGGCATCAAACAGCATTTCGTGCCCCTGGCTGGGGTAGGCCGCCAGCCAGAAGGCGCGGCTGGCACACAGCTTCATATGCGAGACCTGCATGCGGTGATAGATGCCACCCACCACCATGCCTTCCTCGCTCCAGTCGAACTGGAAGGCTTCGCCCAGCTCGAATTTGAGCGGCACGAATGCTTTGATGTTTTTGCCCTCATCAACTCTCCAGGCACGAATGAAGTCGGTGACGCGGGTGTAGCCACCGGTATAGCCGCTGGCCTTGATTTGCGCAAACAACGCACGTGCGGTGCGTCTGTCCTTTTTGGGACGCAGTGCGTCGGCTTTGAGGCACTGCTCCAGTTCCTCGGTAAATGCCTCCAGTTTGCTAAAGCCCTTGGGCCGAACGTACTTGGGTACTTCGACTTCGTCAACGCTCTTTAGCCATTTGTGCACGGTGTTGCGCGATAGGCCAGTGCGCTTTGCTATGGCCCGCTCTGAGAGTTTCTCGCGCATCTGCATGCGCCGTATCTTGCCTAAAAGTTCCATGGTGATCACCTCGTTTGCTCCTGCCTAAAAAAGTGGCAGAGCTAGTAAAACACCTGGCTCAGTTTTGGGTCGGCACAACCTCTATAAGTGGCTCAGTTTTCGGTCGGCGGCAACAGTCTGCCGAGCCACGCCCACATCCTGCGCAATTTCGGCTGGCTTCTTGCCCTTTTGCAGAAGTCGTCCAGCACGAACACGCTTCTTTGTTGCCTCGTCCATCCGCTTTGTAGCCATGC
>JBAZYB010000410.1:0-2844 GCA_041659545.1 Hyphomicrobium sp. | reverse complement strand
CGAAAGCGGAAGCACAACCAATCGAAACTGGAGGCAAGACTTCAATGCGTGCATTAAAGGCGCTTTATTCGGTGATGGGTGACCTCATGTGGGTCCTCAGCATCTTCGCGTTCGCGGTTCTCGTGGGCCTATTCCCGAAAGTCGCGATTCAACCCGTGCCCTACTTCGGCACCGTCTTGCAGGCGCTCATCTACCTGATGGTGCCCGCAATCATCTTGCTCGTCGGTTTCAACATGCTCTCGGGCCGCTGGCCGGCTGCGGGACACCGTACGCGCAACATCTGGGTCAGTCGCATCGCATTCTTCGCGTTGGTGGCAATCGCTCTCGTTTTGTTCGTCATGAACAAGGGCGAGACCGGATTGCCCGTGTTGACCGTCAACATTCCGGCACCGGCACCCGTGGCCGGCACCTGGACGTTCGACGTGGACCTGCTCGCGAAGTTCGCGCTCGGTGGCGCAATCTTCTTCGCATTCTTCGACTGGTGGTTCACGAAAGGCGATGACTACCTCGCTTCTTCGACGAGCAATGCGGCGTTCATCGCCGTGCAGCAGGACAATGCGAACTTGCGTGCGCAGCTTGCGGAACGCGATTCGGCGCGGTCTGCGGGATTGTCGCCGACCGAGCCGTCGTCCGCAGGTGCTTCGCGTAATCAACCGCCCGCGATCATCCGCGTGGTGGCGCGCGACATCAAGGACATCCTCGACGAGCTTCCGGTCGGCTCCATGATTCAGGTGCCGGCGCAGGGCCTCACGGTCAACGGCGAATACCCGTTCGAAATCGTTCGCTCGGGCGGCCTCTCGTTCATGAGAAAGCTGGAAAAGCCGGCGGTAGCGGCCTGAACTGTTCTCGGAGCCTAAAATATGGCTCCAAATCTTGAATAACTGGGCGGGGAAACCCGCCCTTTTTCATACTTGACAAATCACTCTGAGGTGCTATAATGAACCGAGAACTGGGATGAAACGAAGCCCAGCTCGCTCTATCACAATCAGAACCACTGTGGGCCGAAGGACCCTAGTAAAATGCCAGCCATCGACGTCCCCGCGGGGACACGCGTTATGCTTGAGACCGTCGGCGCCGATAACGGCAACGGCAATTTCGACCAGCGCCCGCAGCGCCGTCAGCCCGACGACACTGCGCGCGACCCGTACGCTTGGACGACCACCAAGATGGTGGCGATGGGCCTAATCGGCCTCGCGCTCACCATCATCCTCGGCGTCGGCCTCTACAGCGTCGGCTGCCATGACAAGGCTTGCTACGATACGCTGACTGCGGTTAGTGTCGCTCGTGCGAATGCGAGCACCGGCGTGCCGACCGACGTTGACGGCAGCGGTGTCATCACCGCCTGCACCGGCGAATGCTGGAACGCGCAGAAGGTGAAGGAAGTGGCGAAGGCGAATGCCCGCGCTGGCTTCGGCAGCAATTCGGGTACCGATACGGTGACTGCCGTGTCGCGCCCGAACAACATCGCCGCTCCGGCTTCGCAGCCGAACGTCGTCGCTCCGCAGAGAACCTGCGGCAGCAACTGCGCCGGTAGCGCGAAGCCGACTCACCTCGGTGAAGCTGCCTGCCAACGCGTCGGCGGCGTGCGGTACGAACTGCATGCGGCCAGCGGTTTCCACCGCTGTTACAACGCGCAAGGTCAGCGGCTCAGCCCGAGTGGTTCTGTCATCGCGTCTCAGTGAGGCGCTCAACTGCGGGAGAGCGAGTAGCACGTTGCTGCTTGCTCTCCCGTCAAACTTTTTGTAAGGTCCCATTACGTTCGGAGGAAAAGCCTCAGTGCGCAATGGGTTCTCGCAATGCAGAAGGAGGACTTTCACCGCTCGACCCGGATAGGGAAGAGCATCGTTCCATGACACGCCCCTGATGGGGCAAGGAGAAGCAAGATGAAGAAACATATCGCGATTGCCGCTATGGCGATTTCTGCTTCGTTCTTCGCCCTCTCGGGGGCGCAGGCGGAGTGCGTGAGCGAGCCGTGTTACAAGACCGTCACCAAGCAAGTGCGCGGCGAGCAGATCGGCACCAAAGAGGTGCCCGTCTATCGCTGGCATACGCAGAAGGTGAAGCAAAAGGTCCCGTGCACTGGCTGCGAACAGCCCAAGGCCGAGCTGGTCAAGGAGCCGGAGCCGGAAACTGTTCGCGTGAAAAAGAAAATCATTGTCATCGAAGAACCGGTAATCGAATATCGGCGTCTTCCGCAGACAATTGTGCAGCCGCGTCCGATGACGTGTTGCCCGCCAGGTGGTCGACAGACATGGCTTCCGCCGTGTGCGTCAGTCCAGGGGGGCACCCGCAGCATGGGCACGTACGGCTCGCAGAAGCCGACTCATCTCGGCGAAGCGGCCTGCCTGCGCGTCGGCGGCGTGCGCTATGTGCTCGAAGGCAGTTACCATCGCTGTTACAACGGGCAGGGTCAGCGACTCAGTCCGACTGGTTCTGTCATCTCGTCTCGCTAAGCGTTAAGTCTCTCCATGTTGGGGGGCAAGGGGCGGTCCGGTGGACCGCCCTTTTTCAATACTTGACATTATCGATATAGGTGATATAATAGGCAAGTTAAGCCATTATTAGATTATCAGCGAGGTATTTAGTAAATAGATCAGTTAAATAGAAGCAATTATGACAAATGCATCAATGAAGAATACGTTTGCAGTTCTTTTCGGCCTCGTGTTGGCACTCGCAGTCACCATGGGTGCATTTGCCAGTGTTGCGCATGCGCAAGAATGGGATCTCGGCGGTAACGATGGCTGGGATATCGGCAGTGGTAACGACGGTTGGGATCTCGGAGGTGGTAATGATGGTTGGGATCTCGGCGGTAACGACGGTTGGGATATCGGAGGTGGTAACGAT
>JBAZYB010000409.1:0-2850 GCA_041659545.1 Hyphomicrobium sp. | reverse complement strand
CTTCCGGCAAATCGTTCTGTGGCCCATCCAGCTCATAACCGATACCGCCGTGGCGGACACCGCCGGGAAGCGGCGCGAAAGCTCCGACGTGCTGTTCGAGCGGCTTGGCGGTGGAAATTGGGAACTGGTCGATGACGAGTTCGGCGTCGAGGGTGACGCCTTTCAGGAACGCCACTATCGCGAATTCGTCGCCTTTCTTCCGCACGTGCAGCGGTTTCTCTACGGAGACGCACCGGGGTCGTTGCGCGACCTCGGCAAAGGGGATGCGCCCTTACGCGTCTATCGGCGCACCGACGTTGCCGCCGTGCGCATGGTTCTCGCCGAAGGTGAAGAGCCTGTGACTTGCAAAGTCGCGCACGTCGATCTGCATTTCTTCCACGACGTCGATGCCGTCATTCTCGCATTCGAATTCTATGCATCGGACCTGCCACTCAGCGTCGTCAATGAGATCATGTATCGCTTCGGGCGCGCCTATCCGCCAGGATGGACGGAGGACGGCGAGGCGCTGCACTGCCCGGTGCTGGTGGAGTGGCTCGACAGGGACGGCCGGGTGCTCGCGAGTTCGGATTATGAAAAGCGCGATCGCTATCTTTCGTTCGTCGGTCACCAGCGATCTCCATGCTTTGCCGCACACTGGGAGTTTCTGCTCAAGCCGCTCGTGCCGGAAAAATTTGGCAACAAGAACCCGCTCGCGTTCCGGCAGATCGAATATTATCGCATGCCGGTGATGACCTACCTGACACTTGAGCACATGTGGGAAGTGCAGCGGGCCGACTACATACGCCTGGCGTTCGCGACTGGACAGGGTGCCAGTGGGGATGCGCCATTCGCCGAACGTTTCCTGCGCGATTTCGAATCCCGCCACTGCTATGACCGCTACTACCACGAGGGTACGGAAGCCGCTGGGATCAGCGCCCGCTTTCTACTTTCCGGCCACGCCTTCACAGTTATCGCCGATGGCAACGCGTTGCGTCTGGAAGACAACGAACGCGGCCTGCTCGGCCAGTTCCGCCACCAGTACTTCCTGCTGTTCCTCATCAGCCATTTCCACAAGGCTGCCCTGTTGATGCTCTCCGACCGCCTCGTGGCCGCGATCAAAGAGCTGGAGATGCGCAGCACCCAATCCCCGGCAGCGTTTCGGCGCGAGACGTTTCGGCTGCAAGAAGCGTTCATGCGCTTCACCCAACGCTACTGGTTCACGGAGGTCTCCGATCAAGCGCAGACGCGCGACCTTTTCCGGATGCAGCGAACGCACCTCGGAAATGAGGAGCTCTACAAGGAGCTGCGCGGAGAGATCTTCGACATGGTCCAATATCTGGACAGCGACGTGTTGAGGCGCCAGAGCGGCACAATCCATCGGCTCACCGCGGTGACCATCGTCGGCCTCGTCGGCACCATCGCGACGGGCTTCCTGGGGATGAACCTCATCGACGAAACCAACGCGCGGCTTGGCGTCAAGCTCGTCTATTTCGGCATCGTCGGTGCCATGGTCACTGCACTGACGGTGGCGGTGATTGCGTATTCCCGGCCCATCACAGCGCTGCTCGACCGCATATCGGGCGAGCGCTCCTGATCAAGCCCGTCATAGCCAAACAGCAGGAGAGAAGCAGTGAGTAACGATACGCGCGCCAAGGATCTCGACATGCGCGTCCGCGCCGACCTCGTCGACAGTTTCGACGAAGAGCTGGAGATGGAACTCGACGACGCGCGTCTCGACAAGCTGATCAACGATTTCGGCGGCCGGCCCGAGCCGGAAGGCATGGACCGCAAGCTCTACTTCAAGGAGCTATTTCGTCTGCAGGGCGAGTTGGTCAAATTGCAAGATTGGGTCGTGGCTCAGAAGCTCAAGGTCGTCGTCATTTTCGAGGGTCGCGACGCCGCTGGCAAAGGCAGCGTGATCAAGCGCATCACCCAGCGCCTCAACCCGCGCGTCTGCCGTGTCGCCGCCTTGCCGGCACCGAGCGAGCGCGAGCGCACTCAATGGTATTTTCAACGCTACGTCAGCCACCTTCCGGCGGGCGGCGAGATCGTCCTCTTCGACCGCTCCTGGTACAACCGCGCCGGCGTGGAGCGGGTCATGGGCTTTTGCACTGACGAGGAGTGCGAGGAATTTCTCCGTACCGTTCCGGAGTTCGAGCGCATGCTGGTGCGCTCCGGCATCATCCTCATCAAGTACTGGTTCTCGATCACCGACGAGGAGCAGCACTTCCGGTTCCGGATGCGCATCCACGATCCACTGAAGCAGTGGAAGCTCTCGCCGATGGATCTGCAGTCCCGCGTCCGCTGGGAGGCCTACACGCAGGCGAAGGAAGCCATGTTACAACGGACAAACATGCCTGATGCCCCGTGGTGGATTGTCGAGGCGGTCGACAAGAAGCGGGCGCGGCTCAACTGCATCCAGCACCTGCTCGGGCAAATCCCCTATCAGGAGGTGCCGCGGGCGCCGATCGAGTTGCCGGAGCGCACCTATCATCCCGACTATCAGCGCCAACAGGTCCCTGAGGAAATGTACGTGCCGGAGGATTACTAACGGCCACCCAAGCCGGCAGGGGCTATGCGCGCACCCACAAAGGCGGGTGTGCCAAATGGCAAGAAACGGTGGCGGAGCCGGAGGGATTCGAACCCTCGATACGCCTTTACAGCGTATAACGGTTTAGCAAACCGCCGCCTTCAGCCTCTCGGCCACAGCTCCACTGGAGGAGCCCTAATAGAGGCGGGGTGATCCGAATGCAAGTCGCCCGAAGCACGCACTGCGACGGCTCGGCCTTGACGCCTGACGCGGGTGGTCGCATCGTCCTCACCCTGTGGGAAGATAAGGCCCTCGAGCGGCCAGACCCTGGGGTGAGCATG
>JBAZYB010000408.1:0-2874 GCA_041659545.1 Hyphomicrobium sp. | reverse complement strand
GCCGGTGGCTTGCCCATAGCTGTAGATACGCAGCATAAACGCTGCATATCGGCAGCAAGCGCGGGCATGGCGTGATCATCACCATACTTGGCCTGATGGTTCTCACCGTGGCGGGGGCATACTGGCTTTCCCGTCGCGGCGGTGAGAGGCGCATTGTCTTTGCCCAGGTTGCCGACGGGCCGAGCGCATTCGGTTGCAGCATGGCGTGGCTTGCAGTGCGCAGCGACGATCCAGTAGACGTCGTCGACGCCCTGCACCTTCAGAATGCCACCGCCTGCAATTGGAACTCCGGAGTTGGCGCCGTCTATGACGACTGGCTCGGTGCCTCGTGCGTATTCGTCTCGCCACCGGTCGAGGGTTGGGTCTTTGTGATCGGGCTAGCGTTGCCCCATCCGTTGGGCAGTGGCTTCACCGACAAGTGCACGCCGATGCTCGTCGATCTGGGCGGTCGCTTTTCCGAGGTGCAGTACTTCTTCACCTATCCGCCCATCGACTACTATGCGTGGGCCACGGTGAAGGACGGCCGTCTCGTGCGCGCCTTTGCAGTCAGTGATGAGGGCATCGTTTGGAACAAGGGTCGGACCAGTCGCGATGAGCGTTCGCTGGGCTTGAAGCTGTTCGAACTGCGCGGGGTGAAGGGCCGGAAGGGCGACGCCGGTGGCGAACTCATTCTGCACCCGACCGAGGACCACGTGCTCCGTCTGGCGAGTCGCTGGAGCATAGATCCTACGACGCTCAACGACGGCCAAGCTACCGCTGGCCTCGGGCTCATTGCCGTTGCGCCGCAGGGATGGCGTGCCGAGCGAACACGCAAGGCGGCTTAGGTCAGGCTATTGGCGCGTCCGGTTGTCCGCCAGGATGGCGAGGTCACCGCGGGCTTCGCCGCTGTTCAGTCGAAGTGCAAGTCCGTCGGGTGGACAGGGCCGTGCAGCGGTGCGGTTGGAGTTGCGGTCCAGCTCGAGGCTGACGCAGCTCGCGGGATCGACGCGATATATGAGTGGGAGGCTTCCCGTGTCGATCTGATCGGGCTGCGTACTCGTGTCGTAGGTGGCTGCAACGGTGGCCTCGGCTCGGTCGAACATCAGCTCGGACATGAACGTCCAGAAGCCGACCGCGTGCCAGAAGACGGCGCCGCAGACGAATCCAAGCGAAGCCCACAGCGCCGCTCCGCGCATGTGACGGATGGCCCAAGACGCAGCGGGCGTGTTCGACGCGTCTGACGGAGCGGACCTCCGCTCTCTGCTCGCCGCCACGTCCTGCATCCCGCCAGCCCCGCAATGTGAATCACTGGGCGAGTCTGCGGAGCGTCGGCCGTTCGAGCAAGACGACGCAGCTGATTGGTGCGTGGCTCCAAAGCCGCTTTCCACAGCTGCGCCGTAATTTCCTAGAGTCGGTCCGGTTGGCGTCGAAGCACGGAACGCCGCTAGACGGTTGCTTTGGACGCGCGCTGAACGGAATACACGTCCCACCTTTGCGGATGCACTAAAAGCGGGCCGGTGATTCCAAGACGCGCGGGCGCGGCAGGCCCCGATCACGCTTCGGCTGCAGGGGATTGGTCGACGTGGTCGTGTCATTGCGGCGTGTGGAGCGCACGGGGGGCACGTGCATTTGATTGGATCGGCAAAGTTTGCGCTGATCCTCATTTGCTCCACAACGCCGACCCTGGCCGTCGCGGCCGATGCATATTCTCACGTCTCTCAGCCGGCTGCCGGGGCCTCCGCAAGTCACGGCGATCATATCCGGGCGCAGCCAGGGGTTGGCGCGCATGAACTCGGCCTCGACCTGCTGCGGCGACATGAATTGCGTTTCGAACGGATTCTTGAAGCGCTCGGGGACGCGCACACCCCTGAACAGTCGACGGGACAGTTCGTAGTATCTCTCAGGGTCCAATCCCGAGCATGTGCCGTGCAGCTTGAACTCATGGATGATGAGGCCGCGCGAGGGCATGATGTCGAGCATGTTGGCGATGACGCCGGGCGGAACGAACGGCTTGCGGCCGACCGGACAGGCTTCCGGATAGCCCTTCTCGTACTGCGGCCACAGACCGTGCAGCACGAACCCGTAGCGTAGGCCGTCGAGGCGATCGCATTGCTCGTCGTCGCGGCCCTCCTCTGCCGTGACGCAATGCGTCGGGCTCCACGACATAACGAGTGTGTAGTAGTCGAACTTGCCGGCGACGCTCGCTTGCCGCTTGGCGCCAAACACGTCGCTTGGCCAGGGCGCATCGTGCAGCGACTGGGCACAGGTGCCGATGGCGCCAAGAAGCACCAAGCCGGCCAGAGAAAGTGCAGCAACCAGTCTCGCGTTCATTGGACCACCTCAAGCACCGCCTACGCCGCCTTTTCGGCGCCGGCAAGGCGGTGGAGGATGCGCGCCCAGCTCCGAGCTCCCTTCTTGAAACTGGCCAGATTGTATTTCTCGTTGGGGCTGTGAATGCGGTCGTCGTCGAGCCCGAAGCCAACCATCAGGCTGTCACACCCGAGCGCCTCCTTGAACGAGGTTACGATCGGGATCGAGGCTCCCGATCCCATCAGCACGGTGGGGCGGCCCCATTCGTCGGCTAGGGCGCCTACGGCGGCACGCATGACGGGGGTATCGGTGTCGAAGGCGATCGCAGTGCCGGTCTGCTTGCCGATAAACTCGGCCGAGCAATCGGCGGGCAGATGCGCGCGGACGAACGCTTCGATGGCGGCAAGGATCTTGCCCGGATCCTGACCGGCGACGAGACGGCAGGTGATCTTGACCGATGCCTTCGAGGGAATGACCGTCTTTGAGCCCACGCCCTGATAGCCGCCGGTGATGCCGTTGAATTCGAGCGTGGGGCGTGACCAGAGCTGCTCGAGCACGGACCTGTCGCTTTCGCCTGCGGGTTGC
>JBAZYB010000407.1:0-2878 GCA_041659545.1 Hyphomicrobium sp. | reverse complement strand
TGTCTGGCGGGCCTCGCTGGCCGGCAGCGAAGGCGTGCTCAGCTGACCGAGGCCGGTTCATAGTTTCGCTTTCTTTAGGGGTGGATAGGTAATTTGCTTGAAACCCCGATTGATCGGGGCTGAGGCTGGGTGACCGAAATATCTTCGCACCCGGTATGTACCGATGCTCGCGCACAGTCCGTTGTAGGGGTAGCTTATGCAATCTAATTTGCGCAACGGTAAGAGTTCGCGGAACGGTAAGCCGAAGCCACGGCAAAACGTTAAGCCGACGCTCCTCCAAATACCCAAGGGGATTCCCATGTCGCGCCGCTATTTCGGTACGGACGGTATTCGCGGCCTCGCCAACAAGTCGCCGATGACCTCAGAGATCGCTCTGAAGGTCGGCATGGCCGCCGGGAAGATCTTTCAGACCCAGTCCGACTATCGGCACCGGGTGGTCATCGGCAAAGACACGCGCTTGTCCGGCTATATGCTGGAGGCAGCGCTCATGTCAGGTTTTACGGCCGTCGGCATGGATGTGTTTCTGCTCGGGCCGATGCCCACCCCGGCCGTTGCGATGCTGACGCGCTCGCTGCGCGCCGATCTTGGCGTGATGATCTCGGCATCGCACAATCCGTTCGACGACAACGGCATCAAGCTGTTCGACCCCGATGGCTACAAACTCTCTGATGACACCGAGCGGCGCATTGAGGAGCTGATCGATGCCGACTCGTCGGATCTGCTCGTGCCCGCCTCTGCGATCGGCCGGGCCACGCGGGTCGAGAGCGCCCAGGAGCGCTATATAGAGTTCGCTAAACGGACGCTGCCGAAGAACCTGCGCCTCGATGGGCTGCGCATCGTCATCGATTGCGCCAACGGTGCGGGATATAAGGTCGCTCCCGAGGCGCTTTGGGAGCTCGGTGCCGAGGTTGTGAAGATCGGCGTTGAGCCGAACGGTCGCAACATCAACGACAAATGCGGCTCGACCTCGCCGGATGCGCTTATCAACAAGGTGCGTGAAGTGCGCGCCGATGTCGGCATCGCGCTCGACGGAGACGCCGATCGCGTTGTTATCGTCAATGAAAACGGTCAGATCGTCGACGGCGACCAGCTTATGGCGGTCATCGCCGAGGAATGGCATCGCACCGGGAAGCTGACATCGGGCGGCGTCGTGGCGACGGTGATGAGCAACCTTGGCCTGGAACGCTACCTGAAGGGTATCGGTCTCGATATGGTGCGCGCCCAGGTCGGCGACCGCTATGTCGTCGAGCAGATGCGCAAGCATGGGTATAACGTCGGTGGGGAACAGTCGGGCCACATCGTGCTTTCCGACTACGTGACGACCGGTGATGGTCTCATCACGGCGCTGCAGTTGCTGGCCGTGGTCGTGTCTACGGGCTTGCCCGTCAGCCAGGTGACCAGCCGCTTCGAGCCGTTGCCGCAGGTTCTCAAGAACGTCCGCTATTCCAACGGCAGTCCGCTCGAGGATGTGCGCGTTGTGAAGGCCATCGACGCAGGCAAGGCCAAACTCGGCGAATGCGGGCGCCTCGTCATTCGCCCCTCAGGGACCGAACCGGTTATTCGCGTGATGGCGGAAGGGGACGATGAGCGTCTCGTGTCGACCGTCGTCGGTGACATCGTCGAGGCCGTGCGCGCCGCCGCAGCAGCTTAGCTTTTCTTTTATCTGCGCGTTCAGCTTGGCGGCCCTGCGCACGTGCGGGGCCGCTTCTGTATTTGGGCGCCACCCTGCTGCTTCGCGTTAACGGGGCGTTAACGCGGGCGTTGGTGGGTTGCTTCATTCCGAGACGCCGATTAAGTCTCCCTTAAACCTTCTCCCCCATATTCGGCACTGAGCACGTTTCGCGTTCGCCACTCGCGCTCCGCCGGTCGCGGCAGCATGACGAATTCGAAGGGGAAGTAACATGAATACCAATCGCAGTTCCTACCCGCTGGGTGCAGTGCTCGGGTCGGCAATCGTGCTCGCCTTTTGTGCGCCTGCCATGGCGGCAGACATCTATGACGGTGGCCTAAAGGGCGGCTACGAAGTTGCCGCGCCGCCGGATGATCGCGGCATCTATATAAAGGGCTACGTCGGCCAGGCCAACCCCAATGTGGGCGGCATGTCGAATGAGCTCTACGACATCCGCGGTATCTCGGCCCGCGACCACGAGATCAAATCCAGCCCGCTGTTCGGCATCGGCGTTGGCTGGCAGGCGCGCCATTGGCTGCGCTTCGATGGCACCATCGAATACCGCGGCGATGCCACGTTCCTCGGCAGCGACATCTCGACGTTCCCGGGTGCGAACGAGTACACGGCCGACGTCAAGAGCTGGCTAGGCCTCGCTAACGCCTACATCGACATGGGCAACTGGTGTGGCTTCACTCCCTACATCGGCGCCGGCATCGGCTTCGCTACCATCTCGGTCGAGGGACTGCGGGACGACGGCCTCACCGTCTCCGGCGCGAGCATCGCCTACGGCGGCGACAAGACGTCGACCAACTTCGCCTATGCCTTCTACGCCGGCACGAGCTTCGATGTGACTCCGCAGGTTTCGCTCGATCTCACTTATCGCTGGGCGAACCTCGGCAGTGCGGCGAGCGGTCCGGTTCTGACTTACGATGGCGGCGACGGGTACTCCGGCCAGCACCTCAAGGACATCACCTCCAACGACGTGATGCTGGGCTTCCGCTACAAGCTCCAGCGAGAAGCTGCGGTTTCTCCGATCAAGTAAGTGCGCAGGCGCGACGACCCCGCGCCGCCGACAAAAATTCGCCGGGCCCGTACGCGGGCCCGGCCACAAAGGCCCGGCGTCGATCGCGGTCCTCGAAGTCCAAGTTCGATTTCCTAGTTTGCTTACGCGTGAGGCCGGCGCCAGGGAGGCGGTCCGGTCTTCAAGAG
>JBAZYB010000406.1:0-2907 GCA_041659545.1 Hyphomicrobium sp. | reverse complement strand
CTGACCAGCTGCACCCCGCTTGCGGCTCGACTATTCGGTCGACAGGCTCTGCAGCGTCGTCCTGCACGACCGCCGCCACTGTGCTTTGGTCATGTGGGTGCCTCTATCCCAAACGGCCATGCACTCCTGGATACGCTGTTCAAAGGTCGGCTCGACGTCGATGCTGCCGGTGGTGACCGCCGGTTCACTGGCTGACTTGACCGGATCGGCCGAGGTCGTTGTGTCGGCAAGTGCCGTGGCGCCAAATGCTGCGGCACTCGTGAATGCGAAAATGATCGTCGCGGCAATTCTGCTCATCGTTGTTGTCCTATCGTCCGCGAGCAGCGACCCCTGCCGCCACTCGCCTTCTCACCACCTAACGCGCGAGACTCACATTTGGGGCAGGGCCGCTTCAATTCGCCGCCAAGTTGCGCCCCGATTGTGTCCCCTTGGTGCTCGAAATCACGGGCCTTGCGGGCTTTTCCGGCGAGGTGGCCGAGCCCGCAACGCTGCGCCCGCAGTCCCCACGCGATTGGCGATAATATGGGCTGCCAGACCCCGCGCGCCAATGGTAGACGCACCGCGCGCCCCTATGTGCGCCGGCCACGAGAAATCCACAGGTCCTGACAAAAGCTAGTTTGCGAAGCGGAAGTGCATCACGTCGCCGTCCTTGACGACGTACTCCTTGCCTTCGAGGCGCATCTTCCCGGCATCCTTGGCGCCACCTTCGCCCCCGAGCCCGACATAATCGCCGTAGCCGATGGTCTCGGCGCGGATGAAACCCTTCTCGAAGTCGGTGTGGATGACACCCGCCGCCGCCGGCGCCTTCGTCCCGCGCGTGATCGTCCAGGCGCGCGCTTCCTTCGGCCCGACGGTGAAGTACGTAACGAGATCGAGCAGCGTGTAGCCGGCGCGAATGAGGCGGTTGAGGCCGGGTTCGGCAAGTCCCATCTCACCGAGAAACTCGGCGCGATCCTCGGGTGGCAGGCCGGCGAACTCGGCCTCGATCTTCGCCGAGATGACCACGCTCACAGCGCCCTCGGCCTCGGCTCTCTCCTGCACCTTCTTGGAATAGGCGTTACCGCTCGCTGCCGACGACTCCTCCACGTTGCACACATAGACGACCGGCTTTGACGTCAACAGTTGCAGCGCCTGAAAGATCCCCCGCTCCTCCGGAGTGATGTCCGCCATGCGCGCCGGCTTGCCCGCGCGCAACGGGATCAACGCCTTCTCCATCACCGTGAACAGCGCCTTGGATTCCTTGTCGCCCGCCTTCGCCTTCTTCTCCGCCGCCGCGGCCCGCTTCTCCAGGCTCTCCATGTCGGCGAGCATCAGCTCCGTTTCCACCACTTCGGCGTCCGCCAGCGGATCGATGCGGTTCTCGACGTGGGTGATGTCATCGTCCTCGAAGCAGCGCAGCACGTAGGCGACGGCATCCACCTCGCGGATATGGGAGAGGAACTTGTTGCCCAGACCCTCGCCCTTCGAGGCGCCGCGCACCAACCCGGCGATGTCGACAAAGGTGAGGCGCGTCGGAATGATCTGTCCCGAGCCGGCGATCGCAGCCAGCTTGTCGAGACGCTCGTCCGGCACGCCCACTTCACCGACGTTCGGCTCGATGGTGCAGAACGGATAGTTCGCAGCCTCGGCCGCCGCGGTCTGCGTCAGCGCGTTAAAGAGGGTGGATTTGCCGACATTCGGCAGACCCACGATGCCGCATTTGAAGCCCATGCTGCGTCCGCTCAAGGTTAAGGAATGGGGGCGAACGGAGACGCTCGGCCCGAAGGATTGCCGCATGCCTAGTGGCTTCGGCCCGGAAAGTGAAGCCCACCTTTGCCGCACGGGTCGCCCAAAGGCAGATCCGCCGCCCGAATAGGGTTCTGCGCCCCCTTCAGCTCCGGCCTAGCCGCACGGGTAGATCGCGTTGATTACCTCGACCAACACGTCGTCGACGTTGGCGCCGGCTTCGCCGAATTCGGCGGCGGAGAGCTGGATGCGGACGTGCTCAAGTAACGACACCGGAATGACGCCGTCTTCGAGCATGATGCCCCCATAGGAGTGCGGCAGGCAGATCCGCCGCCGGGCCCTGCTATTGAGGTCGTTCAGACGCTTGCTGATACGGCCGAAGCAATCTCCCAGCATATCCCGCCGGCAATGCACGACGAACTCATACACCGTCTCGGCCTGCGCCGGCCACGGCAGCACAATGACACTCATCGCCACAAGAACCGACGCCAGCCTGGGCACCTTCGTCCTCCTCGTAACGCGCGGAGCGGAGCCTGATGCACGTGCAGCGCTTTATTGTGGCGCACCTCCTGGGGGCGTGCAAATGGGCTGGTCAGCTCTTGCTCTGATCGCGGCCGCGGAGTGTCGCGAGCAAGCGGCCCTCGTACATCAGCCGCGCGACCTCGTCGTCCGCAAACGTGCGTTCGCAGCGGTTGGCCACGCCCAGAGCGCCAACGACGTCGTCACCATCGAAGATCGGCACGACGATGGAGCCGGCAAGCCCCGTCGCTTTTGCGCCCGGTCGCACGTCGCCGCTGGCATCCGTTTGGATGTTGCACGCATTGACCGGTTGCGCCCGCTCGACTGCGAGCCCGGCCATTCCCTTGCCGACCGGGATCGTGCGGATGATGGCCAGAACGGCTTCGGGCATTCCCGCAGTCGCCGCCGCTAGGTGCAGCATTCCGTCGTCGCGGAGGAAGTGGATCGTACCGCTGTCGGCGTCGAAATCGCCGACGATCCGTTCGAGTGCCGCAGAATAGTGGGGCAGGGCGCCGAAGCTGGCTTGCGTGGTCACGTGGTCGATCCTCGCTCGTTCTCGATGCGAGGAAGTGTAACAATATTACATGAAGTCGCAAGCCGGCGAACTCTCGTCGCCGTGAAACACAATTTCGCGCAGCGTGGCTTGTTGCGCCCCGCGTCTTA
>JBAZYB010000405.1:2464-2917 GCA_041659545.1 Hyphomicrobium sp. | reverse complement strand
GAGCGTGCCATTGAAGCAGCGTTTTCCGGCGCCGCGCGTCATGGGCAGCAACTCATTCGAGCAGCGGATGCCCTGCGCGTACTTCACGCTGACGAAGAACAGCACCAGCGCGGCGATGACGAATATCCATGGCCAGCCGGCAAACCGGCGCAGCGCATATCCGAGATAGCCCAGCATGAAGAGCGAGATCGGCACGGTATCGAAGGGAATGGCCCACACCGTTGCGTAGGTGTGGAACATGAAGCTGCCAATGCCGATCGCAATGACGAGGGCGACCAGCAGCCACTCGAACAGCGCTCGGTCGGTGCGTGGGGAGTGGGCGAGCTGCCAGGCGGCAACGAGCCCGGCGATGACGAATGCGCCGTTGGATATCGCGTTGAGCGGCTCGGCCCAAAAGGCCGGGTCGGCGCCGCGCTCGCAGTAGCTATAGACCTTGCTCCAGTCCATTTTCTC
>JBAZYB010000405.1:0-2454 GCA_041659545.1 Hyphomicrobium sp. | reverse complement strand
AGGCGATAGAGCTTTGCTGCCGCCTTGCGCCCGCGGATTTTCTTGACGGCCGACGCCGCCAGCGATTGCGCCAGGCCACGCGCGAAATCTAGAGCCCCGAACGTCTCGAGCCGATAGCGCAAGCGCGCGAGGACATCGCGCCAGGGAGCGGCGTCCTTAAACCGTGAACGCGCGGAGAGTTTTCGGTCGCGCCCCATGCTGTCGATGGTCGAACCCTCGAGAACGTCCGGCTCTACGGGCGGCGGCAGCACGCCGTAAGTCACCAATCCGGTTTGCCAGGGACGGCGTAGATCCTCGTCGATGGGCATCGTGCGCTTGTCGTAGCCGTTGGCAAACTTGATGGCACCGGTGCGGCTGATCAGGTAGGCACCCGCGCTATTGGGAACTGTCCAATACTTCGCCAACTCGCGGCCGCCCCCGAGTTGAGCCACGGGCTTGAAGACCGATTTGGTGGCGTTCGACAGGCGGATGATGTCCCAGTCTTTCGCAGCCGCTACTGCCGCCTGGATCGTCGGAACGAGATCCTCGGCGAGGCGCACGTCGTCCTCAAATATCAGTGCGTACTCACCATCGCGGCTTTCGAGAAGGCGGAGAATGCGCAGATGACTGGCATAGACGCCGATCTCACCGGGCGTAAATGCCGGCTCGTGCAGAATGTCGCCATCGTAGAATTGATCGCGCAGATCCGGCTCGAGCCTATTGCCGTCCACGGCAGCGAAGCGCTCGAAGGTCAATCCGACGCGCTGGCATTCGCCGACCATGCGCTCAAGGCGCTCGCGGTCGCGATCGAGATTGATGACGAACACCCACATACGCTGTCCCTCACCATGCCCGATCATCGCCGCCGTTCCCTACTTCTCCGGCGCTACGACGCGGATGTGCAGCTCGCGCAGCTGCTTCGGGGCCACCTCGGACGGCGCGCCCATCAACAGGTCGTTGGCCTGCTGGTTCATGGGGAACAGCGATATCTCGCGCAGGTTCTTGGCGCCAACCAGCAACATGACGATGCGATCGATGCCGGCGGCCATGCCGCCATGCGGAGGCGCGCCGAACTGGAAGGCGCGGTAGAGACCGCCGAAGCGCGCCTCGACGTCCGCCTGTGTCAAGCCGGTGATCTCAAAGGCCTTCACCATCGTATCGGGGCGGTGGTTACGCACCGAGCCCGAGGCGATCTCGAAGCCGTTGCAGACGATGTCGTACTGGAACGCCTTGATCTTGAGACGCTCCTCGTCGCTCGTTGCACCCTCGAGCGTTTCGAGGCCACCCTGCGGCATCGAGAAGGGGTTGTGAGAGAAGTCGATCTTCTTGTCGTCGTCGTTCCATTCGTAGAAGGGGAAGTCGACGATCCAGGCGAGCGCGAACTTCGACTCGTCGACGAGCTTCAATTCGGTGCCTATGCGCGCGCGAGCTTCACCGGCGAACTTGTAGAACCGCGCCGGGGTGCCGGCGGCGAAGAATACGGCATCGCCTTCCTTCAGGCCGAGCTGCGTGCGGATCTGCTCGGAACGTTCGGGGCCGAGGTTCTTGCCAACGGGACCTGCCGCTTCGTTCTCGCGATAGAAGATGTAGGCCAGACCCGGCTGGCCTTCGCCCTGCGCCCAGGAGTTCATGCGGTCGCAGAAGGCGCGACTGCCCCCGCCGGGAGCAGGGATCGCCCACACGCGGACTTTCGGATCCTTGTCGATCATGCCGGCGAAGATCTTGAAGCCCGAGCCGCGGAAGGCTTCCGTCACGTCCTGCATCTCGATCGGATTGCGCAGGTCCGGCTTGTCTGAGCCGTATTTGGCAATCGCTTCATCGTAAGGGATGCGCGGCCAGCCGTGAGTAACTTGCTTGCCCGCCCCAAACTCCTCGAAGACGCCGGTGATGACCGGCTCCATGGCGGTGAAGATGTCATCCTGCTCGACGAAGCTCATCTCGACGTCGAGCTGATAGAACTCGCCCGGAAGGCGGTCGGCGCGCGGATCCTCGTCGCGGAAGCAAGGCGCGATCTGGAAATAGCGATCAAAACCCGAAACCATCAGCAGCTGCTTGTACTGCTGTGGCGCCTGCGGCAGTGCGTAGAACTTACCAGCGTGAATGCGCGAGGGGACAAGAAAGTCGCGCGCGCCTTCGGGCGATGACGCCGTCAAAATCGGGGTCGAGAACTCGAAGAAGCCGGCTTCCACCATGCGCTCGCGGATCGAGGCGACGATGGCCATGCGCTGCATGATATTCTTGTGCAGCGTCTCGCGGCGCAGATCGAGGAAGCGATACTGCAGGCGCAGATCTTCGGGATAGTCGGGCTCGCCGAACACCGGAACCGGCAGCTCCTTGGCCTGCGACAGCACCTCGATGTCGGTGGCGAACAACTCGATCTCGCCGGTCGGCAGCTCGGCGTTGAGCGTGCCCTCGGGGCGCTGGCGCACCGCACCGTCGACGCGGATAACCCATTCGGAGCGCACGCTTTCGGCG
>JBAZYB010000404.1:0-2919 GCA_041659545.1 Hyphomicrobium sp. | reverse complement strand
GGCGACCTTCGTGGTCGGCCAGGACGGCATCATCGCCGCGCGCTATGTGGATCCGGATTTTCGCCGTCGCATGGAAATCGCGGACATCATTGATGCCGTCACGAGGCTCAAGCAGCCCGGAAAACCGATTTCCGACTGACGCTTAGAATTAGACATAAATTACAGAAGCGGCGGAATAGCTGGCGGCTATCAATTCCAGATTCAAACGGCATTTCAGAAGTGACACGCCCATCAGTAGCGTTCTCCTCAACCGCAGGGCCTTCAGGGTCGCGGCCAAACGACAAACAGGGAGATCTCAGCGAACCCGCAAGATCTCTCGGATACGCCCAAAAATGGAGATCACTTCGATGAAAGCTCAGCACATCCTCGCCGCTCTTCTGCTCGCAGCATCCAGCACGCTAGCTATTGCCGAGAACGGCGACACCAACAGCCTTTCCGGTAAGGCTATGCACGATCTGCCCGGCAACAACGGCGGCGGCACGACTGCAAAGACCAGCGGCAACGGTGACACCACGAGCCTTTCAGGCAAGGCAATGCACGATCTTCCCGGCAACAACAGCGGCGGCTCGACTGCCAAGACCAGCGGCAACGGCGACACCACAAGCCTCTCCGGGAAGGCGATGCAGGAACTGCCCGGCAACAAGTAAGGCAACTCCCGAACACCGACATGGAGAGCCGCTTGCTCAGGCAAGCGCTCTCCTTTGCATTTTACATGGGCTGACGGGGCACGAATTGGGCAGCCCCGGCTTAGCGTGCAGCCGCCGCGTGGAGTCCCCTTAAAGGGCTGATGTGCGGAGCTTCGTGCAGAGGAGCGCCGCCACGACGAGGGCCACGCCTATTCCCGCAACGCATGCGGCCCAGCCGAGATCCTGATACAGCCGGCCAAGAACAGCGCTTCCCGCGAGGCCGCCGAGAAAGTAGCAGGCAAGATAGATCCCGCTCGCCGCCGATCTGTTATGGGTCGCCGCCCGGCTGACGAAGCCCGTCGCCACCGCTTGAGCGAAGAACGTTCCGACAGCAACCAGAACCATGCCGGTCAGCACCGGACCGAGACGCGGCTGCAGGAGCAGCGGAAGTCCGAGCGCGGCGACGCCAAGCCCGCCCCACAGCGATGGCCGGACGCCGAAAAGAGACACGGCGCGGCCGGCAAGTGGCGTGGAGACAATGGACGGCAGGAATACGAAATAGATGATACCGAGCTCCATCATGCCGAGCCCGAGCGGAGGTTTCACCAGCTCGAAGTTGATGTAGGTGAAGGTGCCGATAAAGGCGAACAGGATGCAAAAGCCGATCGCGAATCCGGCGCGCAGGACTGGATTGAAAAGGTGGTCGATAGCGTGGACACCATGCGCGGTCACGACCGTCATCGATCCGCCTCGCCGCACGCGATCGATGGTGAAGTAGACCAGCGCCGCACCCGACAGGTTGAGGGCCGCAAATACGGCGAAGGCCGCCGATAGGCTGGCGTGGTCTGTGACGGCAGTAGCGATCAGTCGGCCAATCAGGTTGCTCGCCACATTGCCGGTAATGTAAGCGGCAAACGCGCTAGCCGCACTCTCGGCCATATAGCGCTCGCCAAGATAGGCGAGCGTCAGGCCGAAGGCTGCGGACATGGCGAGGCCCTGCGCGACGCGCAGCAGCGAGAAGATCGTGAGGTCCGGAGCGACCGCAAGAAGCAAGGTCGGAACCGATAGTAATGACAGGCTGACGAGGATGCCGCCCCGGCGAGGGATGCGGTGCCC
Organism: Hyphomicrobium sp.; assembly: GCA_041659545.1. Classification (GTDB taxonomy): domain Bacteria; phylum Pseudomonadota; class Alphaproteobacteria; order Rhizobiales; family Hyphomicrobiaceae; genus Hyphomicrobium_A. The sequence continues at coordinate 1,177 of JBAZYB010000404.1, read as the reverse complement.
GAGAAAAGCCACCCCGAGCCCTCCGACGGCCATGCCGAGCGTGCAGGCATTGACCGCGAGGCCCATGGCGGCGGGACTGACACCATAGTGCGCCGCGAGCGTCGGCAACAGCGCTTGTGCTGCAAAAAGGTCGACGACCGTGAGAAACGCCATCAGCGCGATAAGCCCAAGACGGAGGAAAGCAGTTGCCCCGCCATCCTGGTCTTGCGGGCGCTCCGCAGCGATCGCTTGATCGAGATGCATCGTCGGATCCTCACGTTAGGTGCCAGAAATAGAGGCGTGCCGGTCACTCACATTGACGCGGCCGGCACGCATACGTGCGAGCGGTTACATGCCCGGCGTCTCGGGATCGACGGCGATGTCAGCCGAGATCAACACGACCGGCTGCTTGGATGTATTCTTCCACCAGTGCGAAAGCCCTGCCTGCTCGACCGAAAGCTCGCCCGTCTTGTGCACGATCGGAACGGAGCAATGGCTCGAATACTCGGTGATCTTGCCGGATACGACATAGATCAACGCGGGACGATCCTCGTGGCTATGCCAGGCGACTTCGCCACCGGGCTGTACGTCAAGGCGGCGCATGCGGAAGTGATGGCCGGCGACGGCGACTTTCTCCTTGGAAAGGTCGATCTGGCCGAGAAGCTTTTCGGCGACGCCCTTATGCGCGGTGGCGCCGGCCTTCTGGCCGTTCTCGGTGACTTTTCCGGCGGGGCATTCGCCTGCCGACGCGATGGTTGCGCCGAACAGCAGCGCGCCCGAAAGCACGCCTGCAATTGAAACAGCAAGAAGGCGTGTGCGGTAATCGGTGGTGATGGTTGTGATCATGGGTTCTCTCCGTGATGAAGCGTTGAGGGTGCGGACTAGGACTCCGCGGGCCAGGAGAGAATGGCGCGGGGCAGGCCTGCTTTTGAAATATCGCCTCGGCCTCGATTCGATAGCTCTGGTCTATTGTGACGAATGTCGAGCTTCGCTCACAACAAAGCCGCGCCTCTTGCGACGGCGCGGCCTGAGAAACGTGGCAATGAGAAACGTGACAAGGCGATGAGATCTACTGTGCTGTCCAGCCGCCTTCGACCGGGAGTGCTGCACCGGTGATCGACTGCGCCCCGTCGGTCGCAAGAAACACGGCGAGAGCGCCGATCTCCTCCGTGGTGACGAAGCGGCGTGTTGGCTGAGC
>JBAZYB010000403.1:0-2934 GCA_041659545.1 Hyphomicrobium sp. | reverse complement strand
CCATGATGGCGAGCGCATAAATCCACATGGCGAGGTAGTGGAAGTACTGTCCGTCCCGATCGGGTTCCTCGCCGATGCGGATGCCGCGCGGTCGGCCGAGCACCCGATCGACATCAGCCACCACCCAGTCGGCTTCATCGAGGAAGCGATCGTCTTTCGTCGCGTCGTACAGCGACGCGAGCAGAACTACGCCGAAGGCATCAGTCCACAGGTAGCGCAGTCCATTCGGCCAGATGCGCTGTTCACGCATCCAGTGCAGCTTCGACACTGCATATTCAATATCGCCGAGAGATGTCGCCGTAACTGGCATTTTTTCACTCCGCGGCAAATTTAGCCTGATCTCCGCCCCGGAAAGATTGATGGCGATCAATTACGCTCACCAATCGCTGATTGAGAGTTGCGACCGCAGATCGGGAATAGGCCTATGGATATCGAACAAGCGATTGCCGGGCGTCGCAGCATGCGCGATTACGCCGAGGCGGCCGTCGATGAAGCAGTGATCCACCGTCTTGTCGGGAAAGCTGTGCTCGCACCCAGTGCGATGAACGAGCAGCCCTGGACCTTCACGGTCGTCCGCAATCAGGCCCTTCTGGGCGAGATCTCACGCAAGGCGAAGGCGCACATGCTCGCGCTATTGGCAGGAAGTACGCAAAGCGAGCACTTCGCCGCTCTACGGGATGAGAATTTCCATATCTTTTATCATGCGCCGGTGCTGATCATTATCTCTGGCGCTTCCCAAGGGTCTTGGATCGCGGAGGACTGCGCGCTTGCCGCGCAGAACCTCATGCTGGCGGCCTATGGTATGGGCCTCGGTACATGCTGGATCGGATTTGCGCAGAGCTATCTCAACACGGAGGAAGGAAAGGGGAGCCTTGGGATCCCGGATAGCTGGACCCCAGTGGCGCCGATTATCGTCGGTCATCCAGTGAAGCCCGCTCCGGCAATGCCGAGAAGGGCGCCGATCGTTCGTTGGGTTGACTAGGTACAAGGAGCAGCCATGCCATACGCGACCAATGCCGCTCTTCCGTCTCCGGTGCGCCGGATTCTTCCTGAGCACGCCCAGGATATCTACCGCGAGGCCTTCAATCACGCTTACGCCGTACATTTCGGAGATCCGCGGCAGGAGGAGGCCGCCCATCGCGTTGCTTGGTCGGCGGTGAAGCGCTCCTACGTTAAGCAAGGGTCGACTTGGTGCCCGCGCTCTATTGCAGAAGACGGCGACGACGTCGACTTTTAGCCGCGGATCACCTGCAGCCGGGTACCCGCGCCTCTATTTGATGATGAGGACTGGCACCGCGCTCTGGGTCAAGACGCGGTTCGCCTCGCTGCCGAGTAAAAAGCGCGCGAATCCGCGGCGCCCATGCGAAGCCATGACGATCAGGTCACAAGCGCGCGCCTCAGCCGCCTCGACAATCCCGGCAGCGGCAAACCGATCAGTTACGTGCATCGTCTCGCAGCTTACCCCGGCCCGGGTTGCCTCGTCGGCGACCTTGTTGAGGATGCGCTTGGCATTGGCAGCAGAGACCTCCTCGTACTCTTTGACGGGGAACGCTAACGCCCATTCGCCGGACACGGCGCTCGTCCACGGCTCGGTTACGTGAATGGCCGTTAACTTTGCGCCAAGCAGTTTTGCAAGCGCCACCCCCTCCTGCACGGCCTTGTCAGAAAGCTCGGTACCATCGGCAGCGATGAGAATGTGAGCGAACACGTGAACCTCTCTTTGCGAATATCGATTCAAGCCAATTCCTACTGTGGCGGAGATTTCGCCCTATGATGCGCGTCAATTGATGCTTTCGAGTTGAGCGACATCAACGCTATTGCCTCCCGAGGGGAGGAAAGTGGGGCTCCTAGCCGAGGAAGAAGCCGATGAGCAGTCTCGCCAAGCAGCGTGCCTATATGGTGAAGCACCATATCGAAAGCCGCGGCGTGCGCTCACCGCTGGTGCTTGAGGCCATGGGCGCAGTGCCGCGCGAAGAGTTTCTACCCGCACATCTGCGCGAGTACGCTTACGAGGACACCCCGCTACCGATCGGGGAAGAGCAAACGATTTCTCAGCCCTACATTGTCGCCTTCATGACCGAAGCGCTCGGGCTCTTAGGCGGCGAGAGGGTGCTGGAAATCGGCGCCGGCTCGGGCTATGCGGCTGCAATTCTCTCACGCATCGCGGGCGAGGTGTACACGGTCGAGCGCATCGGCGAGCTCGCAGCCAAAGCGTCGGAGAAGCTCTCGGACCTCGGTTACAAGAACGTGCACGTCTTGCACGGCGATGGGACACGCGGCTGGGAGGAGCACGCACCGTACGATGCCATCATTGTTGCCGCCGGTGGCCCGAAGGTTCCCACCTCGCTGAAGGCGCAGCTGGCGATTGGCGGCCGCCTTGTCATCCCAATTGGCGCCGATCCCAAGGTGCAGGAGCTCGTGCGCGTCACTCGGCTTAGCGTGGACGAGTTCAAGACAGAAGACATTGCTGACGTCCGGTTTGTTCCGCTGCTCGGCGAGGAAGGCTGGGCCGAGACGAAGCCACGCGGACGCGGGGCCCCGCGGCAAAAGCCGGCTCTCGTCGAGGCCGTGCGTGCCCATGCCGAGCCGTTCGCCTCCGTCGATCTTGCGGATCTCGGGCCCCTTCTTGTAAGAGTCGGCGACGCGCGCGTCGTGCTGATCGGCGAGGCGACGCACGGCACCTCCGAATTCTACCGCATGCGGGAGCTTATCACCCGCGCGCTGATCACCAAGAAGCAGTTCAATTTCGTCGCCATCGAGGGCGATTGGCCGGATGCGGCGCGCATCGATCACTACGTGCGCCATTTCGAATATCAAGCGTCCGAGTGGACGGCATTTGCGCGCTTCCCGACGTGGATGTGGCGCAACGAGGAGGTCAGGAGCTTCGTCGAATGGCTGCGTCAGCGCAACGCCGAATTGAAGCCAGCCGAGCGG
>JBAZYB010000402.1:0-2942 GCA_041659545.1 Hyphomicrobium sp. | reverse complement strand
CACGATGTCGCTCCGCCGGAAGCCCTCTTCGAGCAGGCGTTCGACGAACCCGCGGGCGCGGTCCTGGCTGGTCGTGCCCTTGGGGTCGCCGGTGATCATGGCAAAACTCTTCGCCCCGGCGGCAAGAAAGGCCTCGGCGATCGACCGGCCGCCGGCAGCGTTGTCGCAACGAACGCAGGACGCATCGCTGCCGGGGATGTACCGGTTGAACAGCACGATGGGGATGCCGCGCTCGTGGCACATGCTGGTCATGCGGGTGGACAATTGCGCCGCCGTCAGGATCACGCCGTCGACCTGGTACTTGAGCAGGCGCAGGATGGCCTCGTCGCTTTCGGCGCCCGGCTCGACGGTGAAGATCAGCACCTGCCGGCCCTGCTCCTGCAGCCTCAGGCTGAACTCATGCAGCACGTGCACGTAGAACGGGTTGGCCATGTTGCCCAGAATCAGCGCGACGATGTTGGAGCGTTTCGTCGTCAGGCTGCTGGCGATGGAGTTCGGTACGTAGTTGAGCTTGCGCGCGGCCTCCAGTACTTTCTGCCGCGTCTCCTCGGCAATGCTGGAGCCGGGCGTAAACGCCCGTGACACGGCTGATTGCGATACACCGGCCAAGGCGGCGACGTCGAACGAGGTGGCCCCGGACCGGTTACGCGTCATGGACGTCTTCTCTCCGAACCTTCGCGCACACCGAATGCGCATTCAAAAGCTGCTGCACCGATCATCGTTAGCGGCCGCCGGGCGGAATTTCAATACGCACCTGCGGCATTCGAACGCATCTTTCCTGCGAAAAGGCGGAGCCGATGCAAGTGCGCGCCTTCCGGTTCCAGCGTGCGGACGATTGACTTGCTTCCCGAGTTGAGCAAACAATGCATACGCATTCATCGCTCGGTACGGCCGGAGGGGTCGTACTCTTGACGAGGTAGCAGGGAGACCCCAATGCAAAAACGCGTCCTACTCGCATCACTGACATCCATCGCTGTGCTGGCCATGTTCGCCGGACCGGCTCTTTCCGATGACGCGGCCGACGGCCTCGCCCGCGCCAAGGAGAACATCGCCAAATACACCGCCAAGCCCGTATTCGTGGCGCCTGGCGACCCCTTCGATGCCAAGGCCTGCGCCGCCGGCAAGAAGATGCTTTCCATCCCCAACAACAGCGGCAATCCTTTCCTCAAGGGCATCATCGACCGCATGAAGACCGCCGGAGCGGAAGTCGGCCTGGAAGTGCGCGAGTGGGAAAACCAGGGGCAGCCGAGCCAGTGGGTGCAGGGCGTCGAACTCGCCATCCGCGAGAAGTACGACATCATCGATCTGATCTCGGGCATCGATCCGGGCACCATCCAGCCGCAGTTGCAGGCTGCCAAGGACGCCGGCGTCAAGGTGATGACCTCGCACTTCTATGATCCGTCCTTCGAGCAGAACCCGGTCGTGTCCAGCTCGCTGACCATCGGCTTTGGCGAGATCGGCACTATCCTCGCCGACTGGTCGGCTGTGGCCACCGAGGGCAACGCCAACATCGCGCTGGTCGTTTCCAACGAGGTGCCGCCGACGATCCCCCTGGTCGAGAACTTCAAGAAGCAGCTCGCGGCCAACTGCCCGAACTGCAAGATCGTGCAGGAGATCAACGTCGGCGTGACCGAGTGGGGTACCAAGATCCAGCCTGCGGTGCAGGCTGCGGTGCAGGCCAACCCCGAGATCAACGTCGTGATCCCGATCTACGACTCGATGTCGCAGTTCGTGGTGCCGGCGCTGCGCCTGGCCGGCAAGACCGGCACGGTGAAGCTGGCCACGTTCAACGGAACGCCATTCGTGCTCGACTACATCCAGCAGGGTCTGGCCGACATGGACATCGGCGAGAGCCTCGACTGGATCGCCTACGCCACTGTCGACGGCCATCTGCGCGACGCCTGCGGCCTTCCCACCCCGACCGCCCTCAACGTGCCGTTCTACATCTTCGACAAGAACAACGCGGCCGAGGCGGGCACTCCGGCTCAGTTCGACACCGGCTACGGCGATGCCTACAAGTCCGGCTTCCGTACGCTGTGGGGCATCCAATAAGTGTCGCTCACGTCGGATCGCGCCTCTCAGGATCCGGCAACCAGGCCGGGAGCGCAACTCGCGCTCCCGGTCTTGTCGGTCGCCAACATTTCCAAGACATTCGGCGGTGCCAGGGCGCTGCGTAATGTCTCCTTCGAGGTGATGCCCGGCCAGGTGCATGGGCTTTTGGGAAAGAACGGCTCCGGCAAGTCCACGCTGGTCAAGATACTGGCCGGCTTCCACGCCCCCGACGAGGGCGGCACCCTGCATTTCAACGGCGAACCGGTCGGCCTGCCGCTCAGGCCGGGCGACTACCGCCGCCTCGGCATGGCCTTCGTGCACCAGAACCTGGGCCTGGTGCCGTCGTTGACCGTGCTGGAAAACCTGCGCGTCGTGCAACTGACCAGCGGCAAGCGCGCCTTCATCGACTGGGCCGCCGAAGACGCCGCGGCGCGCAAGGCGCTGGCCCGCTTCGGCCTCGACCTCGACCCCCATGAACGCGTCGACCGGCTGAGCCCCGTCCAGCGCGCGCTGCTCGCCATCGTGCGCGCCTTCGAGGAAATCGAAGCGTCCCGCGCCGTGACCGGCAAGCCCGGCCTCGTGCTGCTCGACGAGCCGACACCTTTCCTGCCCGCGAGCGGCGTCGCGCAGCTGTTTTCGCTCGTGCGCTCGATCACCGCCTCGGGCTCGAGCGTCATCTTCATCTCGCACGACATCGACGAAGTGATGGAGATCACCGACGAGATCACCGTGCTGCGCGACGGCGAAGTCGCCGGCGAACTCGCCAGGGCGGACGCCACGCACGAGAAGATCGTCGAAATGATCGTCGGGCGGAGCCTGGCACGGGCGGTCCGCCCCAAGTCGGTCGCCGTCGAGCGGCCCATCTACGCCGAGGTCACCGGGCTGGCCGG
>JBAZYB010000401.1:0-2954 GCA_041659545.1 Hyphomicrobium sp. | reverse complement strand
AAGTCGCGATGGCCCTGTTTCTTGAGGAATGCGAACGTTTCAATATCACGCCATCGCAGTACCAAGCACTAAGCGGCATCTATACGTATCCCGGCATAGCCCAGAGCGCGCTCGGGCGGCTCATTGGGCAAGACCGTTCAACCATTGGCTTGGTCGTGAAGCTGCTGCTCGATCGCGGACTGATTCGGATGACAACTAATTCGAATGACCGTCGTTCGATCAGCCTCACGATCGAGGATGCCGGCAAGCAAATGCTTCGAAAAGTTGCGCCCGCTGCGCAGCGCATGCAGGAAAGGTTGCTCGCGCCTTTGCCAAAGGCAAACCGCGCTCCTTTCATGGCCATGCTAACTACGCTCCTGGATGGCCACGGCGCCCTCATCGATCCAGCGCATCCACCCAGCAAGGTCCGGCGCGAAACTCATACTGAGTGAGTCAAGCGCCGTACAGCATCCGGTAGAACTATTCGACCGGCCACCGCAGCTTGAGCATCTTTTTCATGTCGAGCCGGCTGGCGATCCGTTCCGCGGTCTTTGGCACCTCTTTCATGATCTGATCTTGGTCGATTTGGGTCAGCCGTCCGTCACGCACGACGTGGTCGCCGGCGATAAAGACGTGCTTCACGGTGTTTCCGGTGGCGCTGTAAACGAGATTGGACACAGGGTTGAACAAGGGCTGCCATTCCGACACGGTGGCGTCGAACAGGACGCAGTCGGCTTCCTTGCCGATCTCGATCGAACCGATACGGTCGGCCAAGCCGGCGCCCTTGGCGCCGTTGATGGTTGCCATCTCGACCACCTGTTCGGGCGGCATCACCCGCGGGTTCATACGCGCTTCCTTGTAACCGCAGGCGCAGTATCGCATTTCCTGCACCATATCGACCGAGCCGGAGCAGGCATGATCCGAGCCCAGGCTGACATTGACGCCGAGCGCCATCAATTCGGGCAACTTGCCGACGACGATATTGCCATAACCGTTGTGAGTGGAGGAAGACGGCGCACACACTAATGTCGGCTTTCGCTTTGCCAGCAGTGCCACTTCGTGCGGCTCGAGCCAGCCCGAATGCACCACCAGCATGCGTTCGTCGAGCACTCCAAGGGACTCGAGACGTTCGATCTCGGGCATGCCGCACTGTGCGACGCTTGAATCGTGGGTGGAGTAAGAGAAGCAGGCATGGGTCTGCAGAGTAGCCTGATGCTTGTCGGCGATCTCTTTAAGCCCCAGGATCAGTTCGTCAGAGGAGTTGTTCAGCCCGCGGAAGGACGCGCTGACCGAAAGCCGTCCCTTGTTCTTGCCCATATATTTGTCGAAGAGTTCCGTCGTCGTGGCAAGGCAGTGTTCCGTGCTCTCGATCATGCTGTCAGGCAGCAGTCCCATGACCGACTTGGTCTTGTCGAAGCTGGAGCGGGCAATGACCATTCGCAACCCGCTGGCGGCGATCGCCTTGATGGTTGCATAGGGATGGTAGTTGCCCGGATCAATGAAACAGGTAACGCCATGGCGCAGCAGCTCTACGGCAGCGAGCGACGCACTGATATGAACGTCCTCTTCGGTCATTGCGGCCTCGTAGGGATACATATGATCGAAGAGGAAGGACTGGGCGTTGGCTTCATCAGCAAGACCGCGTGACATTTGAAACGAGGAGTGCAGATGGTTGTCGATGAAGCCGGGGGTCATCACCATGCCCCGTCCTTCCATCACCTTGTCGGCCGACCATGCCGGCTCGATCTCCGCACTCTTGCCGACGGCGACGAACTTCCCTCCCTTGACGACAACCGCAGCGTCGCGGATCACCCGGCGCTTGGTATCGACGCTAATTAGCCAGTCGATGTGCAGAATCATAAGGTCGGCGTGATGACCAGATGTCGTGTTGCTTGTCATTAGATCCTCGAACTCAATTCACTATCAGATTATCTATTTGGGCTCGCCGACGTAGTTCAGCTTGTCGGTGCACTTAAGCTCAACCAGCACGTTTTCTTCGAGGGATTGGTCGCACAGCATCGAGCGATGCGTGATCCCCTTCGGAATGACGATCATCTCCCCCTCCTTGAGGGTAACGGTGCCCATCTCTGTTTCCCACCGCAACGCCCCGCGCACGCACAAAATGACCTCATTGTAATCGATGTTCCGATGCCAAAATCCCATGTCCTCCTTCGAACGCTTGGAAACGTCGATCTTCAGTGTCGGTGAGTCAAACAGGCGGAGCGGAGTCCCGTCGGCCTTGTTGGAATTCGTGGGCGTGTATTTGGAATCGAAAATGCTCAGGTAATGGAACAACTCCATTGCCTTTAGTACGCCGAGATTCTCGACCGGATTTTCCTTCACCTCCAGCTCGACATTAATACCATCGATGGTGATGACTTCGCGCAGCGGTGTTTTGGGCAGCTTCACGGCTTGGCTCTCCTTGGGAAATCAAAAGCGACGAACAAACTCGGGTAACGCCAAATGATCGTAACTATCGTTCGATAGCTGCGGTCGTGCGCTGACCAACACACGCCCTTCTTGATCGGAAGAGTGAGGGTGTATCAGGCAGACGATATTTCGATGCTGCGATTCAGATTGACATATCAAATTTCCCCGAGCTATCGTAAATGTACAGACGTCTGACGATCTCGTCAATCATCAATTCTCGGCGGGACGCAGACGTACATCGGTCATTAAAGACCGAGGATAAATTGGGAGGATTTAAACTATGCAGTCCAATCATTTGGCTCTGGCAATCGTCGTTGGTTACATGGTCAGTCTCGGTCTTTTAACGATGGTCATTCAGCGCTCCGTCACCACCACGACTACATTCACTTCTGGCGGAGCCGGCCATGCAGGCCTTCCGGCTGTTCTGGTCGGCCTCATGCTGATGTCAGAATTTATCGGGACGTCGGCGAGTGTCGGCACGGCTCAGGACGCGTTCAAGTTCGGTATCTCCGCCTCGTGGAACGTTATAGCGCTGGCGGCCGGTT
>JBAZYB010000400.1:0-2961 GCA_041659545.1 Hyphomicrobium sp. | reverse complement strand
CCAACGCCGCCAGCGGATCTGGAGCCACTGGTTCAGGTAGAGCTGATAGACCGCGACCACGATGAAGATGGTGGCGAGGATGCAGAAATAGAGCAGTTCGGCGGTGAAGGCATCCCAGTTGCGATCCTGCAGCGCATTATAGAACCGCGCGTTCCACTGATTGAGCAGCACGTTGATCGCCACGATGCCCAACTCGATCGCGATCACGGCGGCCAGCAGCAGTCGGCCCGGCCAGCGATCCTCCGAATAGAAATACGGGCTGGCAATCCGCCAGACGGTGCCGAGGGTCGAAAGAATGCCTCTCACGGCGGTCTCCTGTTAGACGAAAGTCAAAGCATCGCGCGCGAATGGTCAATCATCGGCCACTGCGTTTCATTTCGCACCCGTTTTGGACGGGTTCACCCAGAAAAAGGGCTGAAAGAAGGGCGCGCGTTGGCAAGCCGTGTGTTGCGTCCTGCCGCCGCAACCCGTACGATTATGGCCAATGGGTTACCGGGTCCGGGCTGTAATCGGGTTCTGGAATAAGGCCCACGCTGAAGTGTTCTAGGGAAATCGATCCAAGGGAGGGCGATAATGAGCGACCAAACACAATCTAAAACCGCGACCCGCCGTAAGTTTCTCGGTGGTGCTGCCGTCGCCAGCGTGGCGACCGTTGCCGGACCGTCCGTGCTCAAGGCGCAGGGCCCGATTACGATGCGGTGGCAGAGCACCTGGCCGTCGAAGGACATCTTCCACGAATACGCGTTGGACTTCGGCAAGAAGGTCAACGACATGACTGGCGGCGACCTCAAGATCGAGGTGCTTCCGGCCGGCGCGGTGGTGCCCGCGTTCCAGCTGCTCGACGCCGTCTCCAAGGGCGTGCTCGACGGCGGTCACGGCGTGCTCGTCTATCACTACGGCAAGCAGACTGCGCTCGCGCTGTGGGGCTCGGGCCCCGGCTATGGCATGGACGCCAACATGCTGCTGTCCTGGCACAAGTACGGCGGCGGCAAGCAGCTGCTGGAGAAGATCTTCGCCGGCATCGGCGCCAACGTCGTCTCGTTCCCCTACGGACCGATGCCGACCCAGCCGCTCGGCTGGTTCAAGAAGCCGATCACCAAGGTCGACGACCTCAAGGGCGTCAAGTTCCGCACCGTCGGCATCTCGATTGACGTGTTTACCGGCATGGGCGCCGCGGTGAACGCGCTGCCCGGCGGCGAAATCGTCGCTGCGATGGACCGCGGCCTGCTCGACGCGGCCGAGTTCAACAACGCCACGTCCGACCGCCTTCTGGGCTTTGCCGACGTCTCCAAGGTCCTGATGCAGCAGAGCTATCATCAGAACGCCGAGCAGTTCGAAATTTCGTTCAACAAGACGAAATTCGACGGCCTGCCGCCGAAGATGAAGGCGATCATCGAGAACGCCGTCGAGGCGGCCTCGCAGGACATGTCTTGGAAGGCGGTCGACCGCTACTCGAAGGACTACATCGAGTTGCAGACCAAGGACAAGGTCAAGGTCTACAAGACCCCGGATGCGATCCTCAAGCGTCAGCTCGAGATTTTCGACGACGTGGCGAAAGCGAAGGCGGCCACCAATCCGCTGTTCAAGGAAATCGTCGAGTCGCAGATTGCGTTCGCCAAGCGGGCCGTGCAGTGGGAGCAGGACACTGTCGTCAACCGCAAGATGGCCTACGATCACTACTTCGGACCGAACGCGAAGAAACCGATCTGATGATCCACTAAGCTGGCAGGGCACCATTCCGTTGGGGGACGGGATGGTGCTTTGTCGTTTCGTCCGCGATGGGGAGCGGCAATAAATGAACGTCCAAGACGTCCTTCATAAAATTGATGGCGTCAGCACCTGGGTCGGCAAAGCGTTTGCCTGGCTGATGATCGTGCTGATGCTCGTCGTCTGCGTTGAAGTCTTCAAGCGCTACATGATGAACGCGCCTACCGCGTGGATCTTCGACGCGGAGAACATGCTGTACGGTACGTGCTTCATGATGTGCGGCGCCTATACGCTGGCGCAGAACGCGCATGTGCGGGGCGATTTTCTTTACAGTTCGATGCGGCCGCGCACGCAGGCCGGGCTCGACCTCGTCCTGTACATCGTCTTTTTCATCCCCGGCATTGCCGCGCTGATCTACTCCGGTTGGATCTTCGCCGTGGAATCCTGGACGATCAACGAGCATTCGACGGTGACGGCGGATGGCCCGCCGGTCTGGCAATTCAAGTTCATGATCCCGTTCGCGGGTGTGATGATCATGATGCAGGGCTTCGCGGAAATCCTGCGCTGTGTCGTGTGCCTGCGGACCGGTGAGTGGCCGAGCCGCCTCAAGGACGTCGCGGAGACCGACGTCATCGAAGAGCAGTTGGCACACAGCGAATACGTCGACGAGGAGTCGCGCAAGATCGCGATCGAGCACGCCAAGCAGATCGACGAGCTTGCGCGCCAACGCGGCATGGGCGGAGACCTGCAGAAATGAGCGACCCCGCACTCGGGCTTTTGATGCTTTCCCTCATCGTGGTCGTGATCATGATGGGGTTCCCGACGGCCTTCACCTTGATGGGCCTCGGCATGTTCTTCGGTTACATCGCCTTCCACGTGCCGCATCAGACGCTGACCGAAAACCAGGTCTTCGACCTGATGGTCCAGCGCGCCTATGGTGCGATGACCAACGACGTCCTCGTTTCCATCCCGCTATTCGTGTTGATGGGATACGTGATGGAGCGCGGCGCGCTGGTCGACAAGATGTTCTATTCGATCCAGCTCGCATTCCGGAACGTGCCGGCCTCGCTTGCTGTCGCCACGCTGATCGTGTGCACGTTCTGGGGCATCGCCAGCGGTCTGGTCGGTGCCGTCGTCGTGCTGATGGGCGTCATCGCCTTCAATCCGATGCTGCGCGCCGGCTATGACGTCAAACTCGCGGCCGGCGTCATCACCGCCGGCGGCACGCTCGGCATCCTCATCCCGCCCTCGGTG
>JBAZYB010000399.1:0-2988 GCA_041659545.1 Hyphomicrobium sp. | reverse complement strand
CGATGTCGGGCGGACGTGCTTTTTCAATAGATCGCGAAACGCTTCGTCGGCGAGTTCCTGCAGATCCTTCATGGAATCGCGGCCGAGCAGTTGCAGCGCCTGCAGCGTCTCTAGATCGAAGGCGATGAGCTTGCGTGGCGCACTCGCATCCGCGGCGGACTTTTTCATCGCCAGCGCGGCAACCTTCGAGTTCTTGCTCGCGGGCTTCTTGGCTGCCATCCGCAACTCCCGTGGCGGCCGTTCTAAGCGCGCTTCTTGGTGGTACGGCGGGGCGTGGCGGGCGCACGCCGGCTGGCCGATCGTGTGGCCTTCGGCTTGCCGCCGCTGTTTTCGCCGATCGACTTCTTCAGCGCCGACATCAGATCGATCACCTTGGCGCCACCAGGTGTTGCTTCCTCGTGCGGTGCCTTGATCTTCTGGCCCTTCATCTTCTTGTCGACCAACTCACGCAGCGCGGTGGCGTAATGATCTTCGAACTTGTCCGGCGCAAAGTCACCCGCCTTGCGCTCGATCAGCTCCACGGCGAGATCGACCATTTCCTTTTCGGGCTTGAGTGACGGAACCGCGTCGAAGAACTGCTCTGGCTCTTTCAACTCGTCGGCATAGCGGAGCATTTCCATCAACAGGCCATCACCGAGCGCAGTGATGGCGACGAGCCATTCGCGCCCGCCGATCGTGAGCTGCGCCAGCCCGGCCTTGCCAGTCTTCTTCAAGGCGTCGCGAATGACGACGTAGCCTTCGGCTGAATGCTTGTCGGCAGGTGTGACGTAGTAAGGGCGCTCGAAGTAGCGCGCATCAATGTCTGCGGCGTCTACGAATTTGACCAGATCGATGGTCTTCTTGCTCTCCAGCTTGACGGCCTCGATCTCCTCCGGCTCCAGGGTGATGTAGGTATCCTGATCGACCTCGTAGCCCTTGACGATGTCCGAGCTTTTAATCTCGCCGATCCCCTGCACCGTCTTGGTGTAGTTGATGCGCCGGCCCGATGGCTTGTGGATCTGGCGGAACGAGATTTCCGACTTTGTCTCGACAGCATTGTAGAGCTCGACGGCAATCGAGACGAGGGAGAGGCGCAAGAAGCCCTTCCAATATGCACGCGCGGCCATTCAAAGCTCCGCAACTCGAGGGAAAGCGGCCTTTAGATTAGGACGCCAATGATAACAGAAAGGTTCCTTTCGACCCAGGTGGTCGCCAGGGCGCCACCGGGGTGCCTCATCAGCGGCACTGGGAGCTGCGAGCCCGTTGCAGATACCGCCGAGCGCGCGCCGGGCCCACTGCCCATCACGCGCAGCTGCCGTGCAGTTCGGACCTAGCCGACCGCGCGGCTGCGCGCGCCGCCCCTGACGCTCCGCTCGACCTTCGGCGATCTGTCAACGCGCCGTCCCTTCGGGCCGTCCGCGGCCCCGTGTGACGGCCCTTCGCGTGCGCATTGACGAGCGGGAGTGGCTTTGCAGTCACCCTTAGTTAAGCGACCATTGTTACCTTCCCGAAATGAGGCGGACCGGGGGGGAACGACATGTTCCGAGGTCCTATCAGGATCGACGAGGAGAACATGCGGATCACCCTTGCAATCGGCGCGGCCGCCTTCGCTGCGCTGGCCTTCACGGCGGTGCCCCAGGCCCCCGCCAAGGCTGAGTTCTACCGGACCCCTGCGGGCGAGGTGAAGTACCGGCGCGTGCCGCAGAATTTCCAAGGGCCCTATTACTTCTACTACAAGGGCTACGCCTATCCGTATTACCCAGGCCTCGCCTATCGCGAGCGCACCGGCGAGTTGCGCCCCTCCGACGTGCCCCATCGCGAGCGCGTGCAGCGCTAATATCGGCAAAGTTTTAGATTCAAGAGCGCCGTCGACCTACTGGTTGACGGCGACAGCCCCGTCGTCACCCTCAAAGCGATAGAGCGATGGGTCGAAGGGTGGGCGCACGCCCTTCTCCGCGAGCATGCGCGAACGCCGCTTCAGTAGCGGCAGGATCTTGTTCGCCACCCAGATCGTGCGCCGCGTCGCTCCCGGGTCGATGAGCTGCGACGGCGGCACCTTGAAGCCGCGCCACTTCAGAATAAAGCCGATAGGCAGCTCCATCTCGTCCTGCAGCGCGATCATTGCCGCATAGAGCTTCGCCGCTGGCGAGATGATGGTGCCGAAGCCGTTACGCGGCTGTGCCCAGCCGACGATGTACAGGTTCTTGACCGAGGCGGGGAACGCGCCGCCGTAGACGTGCACGACGTCATTCTCGATTGGCACGAGGTTCTTGGGCAGGAACGGGATTGAATTGCTAAAGCCCGTGGCGGCGACGATGAGATCATATTCGCCGACGCTGCCGTCGACAAAGTGCACTTTGGTTCCCGACAGCCGGGCAATATCGGGGCGCGGCTTGATGCGGCCCTGCCTCAGGTAGTTCAGCACATCGGTGCCGAACGCCGGATGTCGTTCGAATAGCTTGTGTTTTGGCTTCTGCAGTCCATAGCGACGATAGTCACCCACAAACATGCGCACGATGGCGCGCAGGATCGTCCGCTGCACCACCACGGGCAGGTTCCAGATCGGCAAGTCGGTCAGCGGCACGCCGAACACCGTCTTGGGCAGGAACCAATAGCCCGAGCGCAAGCTCCAGTCGCACGAAGTGCCGACGCGCGCAGACTCGCAGACGATATCGCAACCCGAGTTGCCGCCGCCGAGGACCAGCACGCGTTTGCCGGCCAGCTGCTTGGGCTCCTTGTAGTCGCCCGAATGAATGAGCGTGCCCGTGAACCGGCCGGGATAGCGGGGCTGGCGCCGATCCCAATGATGGCCGTTGCAAACGACCACGCCCTTGTAGGTGCGCTCTTCACCATCATCGAACGTCACCTGCCAGCTTTCGTCCGCCAGTGGCATGGCGCGAACGACCGTGCGTCGCAGCTCGATGTTGCCGGCAAGGTTCCGGTCGTGGGCGAAGCTTTCCAGGTAGCCCAGCATTTGCCCACTTGAGGGAAAATCCGGGTAGTGCGCCG
>JBAZYB010000398.1:0-3030 GCA_041659545.1 Hyphomicrobium sp. | reverse complement strand
CGGCCGGCTGTGACATTCCGAGCTCCCGCGCCGCCGCCGACATGCTGCCCGCCTCGCACGCAGCGATGAAGACTTCCAGGGCTTTCAAGTCGAACGGCAGGGGGAGGGCGGTTCTGGGCATCGGCTAATACTATAAGTAAAGCTTATACCTACCACAACGCCGTTTGGGCGTACTGGTGAATACGTCCACAATGGGTTCACACACATGGCCAGCGACCATTACTCGATATTCTCCGTCCTCCGCGAATCGCTGCGGGGCCACAAAGGCTGGCGTCCGGCATGGCGGGATGCGAGCCCCAAGCCCCACTACGACGTCGTCATCGTCGGCGGCGGCGGACATGGTCTGGCGACGGCCTTTTACCTCGCACAGAAGTACGGCATCACCCGCGTCGCGGTTCTGGAGAAGGGCTGGATCGGCGGCGGCAACGTCGGCCGCAACACGACGATCGTCCGCTCCAACTACATGCTCGGCGGCAACATCCCCTTTTACGAGCTGTCGCTGCAGATGTGGGAGCAACTCGAGCAGGAGCTGAACTACAATGCGATGGTCAGCCAGCGCGGCGTGCTCAACCTGTATCACTCCGACGGTCAGCGCGACGCCTTTGCGCGGCGCGGCAACGCCATGCGTCTGCACGGTGTAGATGCGGAACTGCTCGACCAGGCAGCCGTGCGCAAAATGGTGCCGTTCCTCGACTTCGACAACGGCCGCTTCCCGATTCACGGCGGATTGCTGCAGCAGCGCGGTGGCACCGTGCGCCATGACGCCGTTGCCTGGGGTTATGCACGTGCGGCGGACCGGCTCGGCGTCGACATCATCCAGAACTGCGAAGTCAAAGGCTTCAAGTTTGAAGATGGAAAAGTGGTCGGCGTCGAGACGTCGCGCGGCTTCATCGGTGCTGGCAAGGTCGGTCTCGCGGTGGCGGGTAACTCCTCGCGCGTCGCCGCCATGGCCGGCCTGAAACTGCCCATCGAGAGCCACGTCCTGCAGGCCTTCGTGACGGAAGCCATCAAGCCGTTCATCGACGGCGTCGTCACCTTCGGCGCCGGGCACTTCTACATCAGCCAGTCGGACAAGGGCGGCCTCGTATTCGGCGGCGATCTCGACGGCTACAACAGCTACGCCCAGCGTGGAAATCTGCCGGTAGTCGAGGACGTCTGCGAAGGTGGGATGGCGCTGATGCCGCGCATCGGCCGCGTCCGACTGCTGCGTCATTGGGGTGGCATCATGGACATGTCCATGGACGGCAGCCCGATCATCGATCGCACGTCCATCCCCGGGCTCTATCTCAACGGCGGCTGGTGCTACGGCGGCTTCAAGGCGACGCCCGCCTCGGGGTTGTGCTTCGCCCATCTGCTGGCGCGCGATGCCCTGCACGAGAAAGCCGCCGCTTACCGGCTCGACCGTTTCGCCACCGGACACGTCATCGACGAAAAAGGTATGGGGCCACAGCCCAACCTTCACTGAGCATTCGACGGGAGAGAAGCAGCCATGCGCATCGCGTGCCCCTATTGCGGCGATCGTAGCCTCGATGAATACATCTACTCCGGTGATGCAACGGTGCGCCGGCCCGATGCCACGAGCCCGACCGCCGAGGCCGATTTCGTCCGTTACGCTTATGAGCGCGACAATCTCCCCGGCAAGCATCGCGAACTTTGGTACCACGCCGCCGGCTGCCATGCCTGGCTGGTGGTGACGCGTGATGTCAGCACGCACATCATCTCCTCGGTTGAGCTGGCGAAAGACGTCTCTCTCGGCAATGCCGCAGCAATGAAGGACCCCGCGTGATGGCGCAGTCGGCATCCATTTCCCGGCGCGATCCTTCGCAGCCGCACCGCCTGAATGAAGGCGGCATCATCGACCGCCAGCGCACCATCGAGTTCACCTTCGACGGCGCGACGTTCAAGGGCCATCCCGGCGACACGGTCGCATCCGCGCTCCTTGCCAACGGCGTCATCCTCGCCGGCCGCTCGTTCAAGTATCACCGCCCGCGCGGCATCCTCAGTGCCGGTTCGGAGGAACCGAACGCGCTGATCGAGCTGCGCACGGGTGCCGCACGCGAGCCCAATACCAAGGCGACGACGGCCGAGCTCTTCGACGGCCTCGAGGCAACGAGCCAGAACCGCTGGCCCTCGCTCGACTTCGACGTCATGAGCATCAACTCCCTGCTCTCGCCGATATTCGTCGCCGGCTTCTATTACAAGACCTTCATGTGGCCGTCGGCGCTGTGGGAGAAGCTCTACGAGCCGATGATCCGCCGCGCCGCCGGCCTTGGCCGCGCTGCCGATACGGCCGATCCGGACCACTACGAGAAGGCGACCGCGCACGCCGACGTTCTCGTCATTGGCGGCGGTCCTGCCGGCCTGATGGCGGCGCTCGCCGGATCCCGCGCCGGAGCCCGTGTGGTCCTCGTCGACGAGCAGTCGGCGCTGGGTGGGCGTGCCATCGACGATGCGGCTATCATCGACGGCGGCCAAAGCGCGTCCGATTGGGTCCGCTCGGTCGAAAAGGAATTGCAGGCCAATCCGGACGTCAAGATCCTGCGCCGCACCACCGCATTTGGCACCTACGACGGCGGCACCTATGGGGCCATCGAACGCGTCAGCGATCACCTCGCCGCCTCGCGTGCCGGACAGCCGCGCCAGCGCCTTTGGCGTATTGTCGCCAAGCGTGTCGTGCTCGCCTCGGGTGCCACCGAACGGCCGATCGTGTTCGGCAACAACGACCGCCCCGGCGTCATGCTCGCCGGTGCGGTGCGCACATACATCAATCGCTATGGGGTGGTTCCGGGGGAGCGCGTCGTCGTATTCGCCAACAACGACTACGCCATCAGTACGGTGGCCGATCTGGCACGTGCCGGCGCAAAAGTGGTTGCAATCGTCGACTCGCGTCCGACAGCGTCAACGATGGCATCGCGCCTCGCCGGCAGCGTTGGTGCCAAACTCGTAACGGGTGCCGTCGTCACCACGGCACTCGGCAAGAAGCGCGTGAGCGGTGCGGTCGTCCGCACCCAGACCGGTGCCGAAGTGCGC
>JBAZYB010000397.1:0-3060 GCA_041659545.1 Hyphomicrobium sp. | reverse complement strand
CCTCGGCGACGGCGACCTTCGCGCCATATCCGGCCGCGATGCGTGCTGCACGCACACCACCCGAGCCGGCGCCGATCACGAACAGGTCAAAGTCGTATTTGGTCATCAAAGCCCGCCGTGTGCGTCGAACCTATAAGTCTCACTTCGACTTGCTGGCCGGCGCTTGCATCGCCTTCTGACTGTACTTCATGCCGATCTGAGCGCCCGCCTGCATCATTTCCGGCATCGCCGCGATGAACTTCTCTCCCGTCGGAGAGCGATAGAAGGCCGTGACGGCGTTCAGTTCCTCGGCCGTAAAGCGCTGCGCATAGATGACGGCGAAATCCTCTAGCATCGCCTCGCGATACGACATGAACCGCTGCATCTGACTATCGAACTCATCGCCCATGGTGTTTGCCGCAGCGCCTCCGCCGGCATCGTGCGCGCCCTTGCGGAAACCTTGCCCCATGGCGGCGATGATACCGTCCATTTGCTTCATGACACCCGTCGCCTCCATCAGCTCCTTGGCTGCCGTGATGCGCGCCGGGTCGGGGCTCGGCTG
The DNA here is from genome assembly GCA_041659545.1 of Hyphomicrobium sp. Classification (GTDB taxonomy): domain Bacteria; phylum Pseudomonadota; class Alphaproteobacteria; order Rhizobiales; family Hyphomicrobiaceae; genus Hyphomicrobium_A. The sequence goes on along the minus strand of JBAZYB010000397.1, from coordinate 2,519 downwards.
ATCCTCGGCGCGCAGCGGTTGGGCCACGATGACCAGACCGGCACACGCCAAGAGGCGAAAAATCGAAAAAATACGCATCGAACACCTCCCAAATGCACCGCTCTTACTCGGCGTCGTCTTCCGATCCGATCATCTCAATGCCGTCGGCGCCTGCGATGATGGCAAGGTCGGCGATTCCGATGAAGAGACCGTTCTCGACCACACCGGGCACGAGCTTCAGCGAGCCGTCGAGCTCCTCGGGATCGTCGATACGCTCAAAGTGGCAGTCGAGGATGAGATTGCCGTTGTCGGTGAGATACGGCTGACCGTTCGCCAGCGTGCGCACGCGGATGTCCCCCTCACACCCCACGTCTGCCGCCAATGCGGTGATCATGTTGCGCGTCGCCGTCAGGCCAAACGGAACCACCTCCAGCGGCAGCGGAAACGCCCCCAGCGTCGCAACCCGCTTTGAGGCGTCCGCGACCACGATCATCCGTCCCGAAGACGTCGCGACGATCTTCTCGCGCAGCAGCGCGCCACCACCGCCCTTGATCATGCGCAATTCGCCGTCGATCTCGTCGGCTCCATCCACCGTGAGATCGAGGAATGCCAATTCATCGAGGGTGGACATGCGGATGCCGAGCTTCTCGGCCTGCGCCTGCGTCGCCTGAGAGGTCGCCACGCACACCACGTCGAGCCCGGCAGCAACCTTGCGTCCCAGCGCGTCGACGAACTTCGCCGCCGTGGAGCCGGTCCCCAGGCCCAGCCGCATACCCGGCTCGACGTACGCGAGCGCGCGCTCCGCCGCCGCCGCTTTCAACGCATCCTGGCTCATGGCTTTCCCCGCAACTTTGCGCCCCGAAAACGCTGCCGTACGCGGACTGCACGCCGGAAGCAAGAGCGCGGTTGCGGCGGTCGGCTACAGACCCCCCATGAGGGTGTATTTCATCTCCAGGAATTCTTCGATGCCGTGATGCGATCCTTCGCGCCCGATACCGCTTTCCTTCCAGCCGCCGAAGGGAGCAATTTCGGTCGAGGTAATACCTTCGTTCACACCGACAATGCCGTATTCAAGCGCCTCGGCGAACCGCCAGCAACGGCCCAGATCGCGCGTGAAGAAGTAGGCGGCGAGCCCGAACGGCGTACCGTTGGCCATGCGTAACGCCTCCTCCTCGGTCTTGAAGCGAAATAGCGGCGCCACCGGCCCGAAGGTCTCCTCGCGGGCAACCTTCATTTCACCCGTCACATCCGTCAGCACGGTCGGCTCGTAGAAATTGCCGCCGAGCGGCGACAGCTTGCCGCCAACTGCAACCTTGGCGCCATGCGCGAGCGCATCCGCGACGTGCTCTTCGACCTTCTTGACCGCATCCGTGTTGATCAACGGGCCAACAGTAACGCCCTTGTCCAGCCCCGGACCGACCTTCAGCTTTTTGACGGCCGCGGTCAGCTTCTCGGCGAAAGCCTCATAGACACCGTCCTGCACCAGCATGCGATTGGCGCACACGCACGTCTGCCCGGCATTGCGGAACTTCGACGCGAGCGCCCCGGCAACGGCGCGATCGAGATCGGCATCGTCGAAGACGATGAACGGCGCATTGCCGCCCAGTTCCATCCCCACGCGCTTCACCGTGCGCGCCGCCTGCTGCATGAGAATCTTGCCCACCTCGGTCGACCCCGTGAAGGTGATCATGCGCACCAGCGGGCTTTCGGTAAGCGCCCGCCCGACCGGCTCGGGGTTCTTGGCGGTGACAACATTGAACACGCCCTTGGGCACGCCCGCCCGCTGCGCCAGCTCCGCCAGTGCGAGAGCCGACAACGGCGTATCCTCTGCCGGCTTGACCACCACGGTGCATCCGGCAGCCAGGGCCGGCGACACCTTGCGGGTGATCATCGCCGAAGGAAAATTCCACGGCGTGATGGCGCCGACGACACCGATCGGCTGCTTCATGACGATCACGCGTGCGTCCGCTTTGTGCGTCGGGATCGTCTCTCCGTAGACGCGCTTGGCTTCCTCGGCGAACAACTCGACGAAATTCGCGCCATAAATGATCTCGCCCCGCGCCTCGGCGAGCGGCTTGCCCTGCTCCCTGGTCAGCAGCAGCGCCAGTTCGTCGGCATGCTCGACAATCAGGTCATACCAGCGGCGCAGGATCTTGGAGCGCTCCTTGGCGAGCAGCTTCGACCATGCCGGAAAGGCCCGGTGCGCCGCTTCGATGGCCAAGTTCGTCTCCGCAGCGCCCAGTTCCGGGACGCGCGTAATCTCCTCGCCCGTCGCCTTGTCGACAACCGGCGTGCTTGGTTCACCGACCCAGGCGCCGTCGATGAAGGCTTGGTTCCTGATCAGCGATGTGAGGCTTTTATCCATATGGGGCACCGAACTAGCTGGGCGGGGGAGACCTGCCTTTGTCTAAGGTGCGCATCCCCCCGTTTCAAGGTACATAGCCCCCACCGCGGCGCTGCGTCCGCCCCTCCCGCAACCCTTGCCGTCCATCCGAGGTCCTATGCGCGATCTGACCCTTGTCTTCGACCTCGATGGCACG
>JBAZYB010000396.1:0-3067 GCA_041659545.1 Hyphomicrobium sp. | reverse complement strand
GCAGGTTATATAGCCGGCTCGGGACAGAGACGCCGGCGACGCCGCGGCGATAGGGAATAACCCAGAGGTCGGCGGCGGAGAGAAATGCGGTTAACTCGCCTTCCGGCACCGGCGGAACCAGGGTGACGTTGCGGCACGGGTCAGCAGATATCGCCTCATCGAGCGCCTTCCAGCCGACTCCCCATCCCGAAAGCAGGAAGTGCACATTGGGATGATCGGCCAGGCGCCGGGCTGCCCGCAGGACGGTCTCGGCGCTGTGCGTGTAGCCAAGATTGCCCGACAGCCCAACGACCAACCCGGTGAAGCCCTTAGGCCGATAGGGGTTGTCAGCCATCGGCGGACGGTAGCCGACCGGCAGCAGGCTCCAGTTGGGGATGAAGTGGATAATGCGCTTGTCGACACCGCTGTAGGCGAGCAGTAACGGCTTGACGTCGCGGCCGATGGTTATGATGGCATCGAGTTTGCGGAACAGCGCGCCATTTGCCAGCCGCATCGTGCGCGTCGCGATACCATTACGCCGGGCAAGCCCCGACATCTCGATGGCCTCGGGATAGAGATCATAGATAAGCAGTGCCCTGGCGGCACCGCGCAGCCTCGCAGCGAGAATCACCGAGTAGGGCAGAGTGAAGGGAGACGTGAGAGTGAATACGACGTCGCCGCGACGGGCGTTCACGAGCGTCGCCCAGAACGCGCGCACGGCGAACAGCACCATCGCGAGCGCTCGGCTTACCAGAGCACCCCCGCGGGTCTTCCATCTCGCAATTTCAACGACATGCGGCGAGCCCTCGGTCGCGGAGCCAGGTGTGCCGGAGATCACCAGCACTTCCATGTCTGTGGCAAGGGCGCCCGCTATGGCGGCGAGGTAGGTCGCGGTCGTCGTCGGGTCCGGCGGGTAGTGCTGCGTGACGAAAATAATTCTGGCACAGCTGCCCATCGAATCTCTTCATGAGTTGGACGGCGCGACCCGAGGCTAATCGATTTCGCCCGAAGACATATATCCGAGCCCCTCACCGCGTCTCATGGGGCAACCTGCGATAGACATCCTCGCTCCGGATGATGTCGTCCTCGCCGAGGTAGCTACCGATTTGCACCTCGATCAACTCCAGCGGTACCTTGCCGGGGTTCTCGAGCCGGTGCCAGTGCGTGGCGGTGATGTAGATGCTCTCATTTTCCTGTACGAGCTTGACAGCGTCGCCAACTTTCACCTTAGCGGTTCCTCGCACGACCACCCAATGCTCAGAGCGATGATGGTGCATTTGCAGCGACAGCTGGCCACCCGGATTCACATACAGGAGCTTCACCTGGAAGCGCGGGCCGGTGCTCAGCGTCTCGAAGAAACCCCACGGACGATGGCTACGGATGTGCTGGGCGTGCTCCTTGCGATTGAGTACCTTCAGGCGCGCGACGAGGCCCGAGACGTCCTGCGTCCGCCGCTGATCGGCGACCAGCAGCGCATCGGGCGTGTCGACGATCACGATCCCATCGAGACCGATAGTCGCGACGAGCGAGCGCTCCGAATGAATCAAGCAGTTCATCGTATCGATGAGGATGGCATCGCCTTGAATCGCATTCCTCTGTTCGTCGTGCGGCGCCGTCTCCCAAAGCGACGACCACGAGCCGATGTCGTTCCAGCCGACGTCGATAGGCAGCATGGTCGCTTTCTTTGTCTTTTCCATTACCGCACAGTCGATCGAGACGCTCGGCGAACGTGTGAAGGCCGCTTCATCGAGACGCAAAAACTCAAGATCCCGGCTCGCGCTATCTAGCGCGGCCCGAGCCGCGTAAAATACCTCGGGTGCCAGTTGCTCAAGCTCCCGCAGAAGGGTGCCGGCGTGCAGGACGAAAATCCCGCTGTTCCAGAAATAGTTGCCTTCCGCGACGTAGAACTCTGCGTTAGCGCGATCTGGCTTCTCGAAGAATGCATCGACAGCGTACCCGCCGGGAAAGACATCCAGGGGCTCGCCGCGACGAATGTAGCCATAGCCGGTGTGTGGACCGGAGGGAACAACTCCGAAGAGTACCAGCCGGTTGTCGGCGGCTATTGCCGCTGCCCTCTGCAGGCTCGCTGCGAATGCATCGGCGTTCTTCACCTCATGATCGGACGGCATAACCGCGATCACGGCATCCGGATCCTCGCGCACCGCGGCCAGCGCCGCTACAGCAACGGCCGGCGCGGTGTTGCGCGCGACTGGCTCAAGCACGATATTAACGGGCGTAATGGCGGCTGATTTTAGCTCATCGAGAACAAGAAATCGGTGATCGTTGTTACAGACGACGATCGGATTGCCGAAGTTCGTCCTATTGACGCGTTGCAGCGTGTTTCTGAACAAACTGCCGTTACCGTAAAATCGGATGAACTGCTTTGGATACATGGCGCGCGACAGCGGCCAGAGTCGGGTCCCAGAGCCGCCAGACAGAATTACTGGAGTAATACGTGCTTGCATCGTGGAAGCCCTCATCAATCACAACCTGACACTAGCACACCATAACCGAGCCCAACGTTCCAGCTTGTATACCCGCGCACTAACGCATACCCGGCGTAGACTCAAACGAAATACCGGGGGCGGACGTCCCACCTTGTGGATCGCAAAGCGCACCGAGGCTAGCGCGTCGCTCCGAGGCAACGTGCACTGGCTGGGTGAAGTTTCCGAGCACGATTACCTCGCCAACCTAGTCGGCGCCGAGTTCCTCTGGCACCCCGCGCTCATCGACAACGGCACATTCAGCGTCATCGAGGCCGCGAGCCTGTGACCTGCTCCCGTAAAACCGGACCGCCGGAAGCCGGAATTTTCCACTTATGATCCCCTGCGCTCATGAGGAGGGAAGTTCGATGAAGCGCTCGAAGTTCTCGGAGGCGCAGATCGCCTTCGTGTTGCGCCAGGCCGAGGAAGGCACATCCGTCGAGGAGGTGTGCCGCAAGATCGGGATCAGCCAGGCGACCTTCTATGCATGGAAGAAGAAGTACGGCGGCCTGATGCCGTCGGAGATGAAGCGGCTGCGCCAGCTCGAGGAGGAGAACGGCCGGCTGAAGCGCATCGTGGCCGACCTGTCGCTGGACAAGGAGATG
>JBAZYB010000395.1:0-3093 GCA_041659545.1 Hyphomicrobium sp. | reverse complement strand
CTTGTAGCGCTGATCGTCGACCGAGTTCGACACATCGATCGCCACGATAAGCGCCGTGTCGACCTCCTCGCTCCCGGCAGCCAGAGCGAAGGTCGCGGACAGGGACGCCACGAGCGCGGCAAGCCCTAAGATCAATGCACGTGGGACTGTTCGACGCCTGGCCACCGCAACCAAATTGCGTCCTATCCCCTGCTGCATGCCGCTGATGATCCCTTTTTGCTTGGCTATGAGTTTTGAAGCCTTCGGGCGGCTAGGGCAAGTGCGAGCTGGCCGGACCCGGATGCTCAGCAGCTCGGGGCGACCTTTGCGACACGGGGGAAAGCCTGCTGCCTCAAAATCTTCCCTTGATACACGTCATGGCCTCGCATCGAATTGATGTGACGATGCCCAACGAATTGCAAACGGCTTAAGGCATTCTACCCCCGATTGCCCGAGCGGCCCCGTGGAGACATGCAATGTATAAGCACATCCTTATCGCCACCGACGGATCGGACCTTGCGCAGCACGCGGTGGATCAAGGTTTGTCCCTTGCCAAGCTGATGCAGGCCAAGGTCACGGTCGTAACCGTCACCGAACCATGGACCGCCGCCGTGTCGGGCGAGTGGGCCGTCGCTTTCCCTGTCGAAGAATACGAGAAGGCTTCTGCCACCAACGCGGCGAAAATCCTCGAAGCCGTGCAGAAGACCGCAGCAGGCCTCGGGGTCACGTTCGAGGGCGTACACGTCAGCGACCAGTATCCCGCCGAGGGGATCGTCGACGAGGCGAAGACTCGCGCCTGCGATCTGATCGTCATGGCCTCGCACGGCCGACGTGGCATCGTAAAGTTCGTCCTCGGCAGTCAGGCCCAGCGCGTGCTCGCCCACACAACCGTCCCCATGCTCATCTGCCGCTGAGGCAGAGGACACACACCCTCCCCGACTCCGGCGCACACGCTGGGTGCGCGCCGGAGCCGGACGAGGGGGCCTGGCAGCAGTGTCTGTCAGTGGTGATGGTGTTCGTGTTCACCACCCGCACCAGGCGCCCCTGCCCCGGCCATGAACTCCACGTCGACAGGGCCGCCATTTTTGAAATTGAGCTTGGCCTTTACCGCATCGCCCTCCTTGATCGGCGCCTTGAGCCCGATCAGCATCAAGTGCATGCCGCCCGGCTTCAGCTCGATGCTCTTGCCTGGCGCGATCTCCGCCGTGTCGATCTTCTTCATGCTCGCAACGCCGTCGGCGCTGATGGTTGTCTCGTGTAATTCAACGCGCTCGGCGGCATCCGATGTCGCCCCAAGCAGCGTGTCGGCCTCGCTGCCCTTATTGGTGATCTTCACATAGCCGACGCCCATACCCCCGGCACTGGCCGGACGCGTCCACGGTGCCTCGATGCTTATCGGCGCTGCGCCCGCGGCGGGCGCCTCGTTATGATGATGAGCATGGTCGTCGCCATCGCCGGCGACGAGCTGCAGCAGCGGTGCCGGATGCGCGAGGCTGTGAGCATCCTGACCGGGGGATGCGACTTCATCCCACCGCAGCTCGCCGTTCTCGCACTTCTGCGTCACCGGAAACGCCAGATTGCCGCCTGATGCCAGCTCGCCGGCAATGAACGTGGACAGTACGAATTGGTCGAAATACTCGTCTGGCAGCTGGCCACCGCTCCACGTCACCTGCTTGACGCCATCGCTCTTCGTTTCACCGTGATAGAACGCGTAGCTGCGCTCGTAGGGGCCCTTCTTCAGGGACAACGTCCAGCCCGGCTTCGGCATTGGCTTCACACCGATCACGCCCTCGGGGATGTCGACGCTGACCTCGGTCGTCGCGGCACCCTCGCAGCCATGCGGCACGTTGAGCACGGCCTTGTAGGCGCCGCCGACCTTGGCCTTCTTCATCTCAAACGAAACATGCGCCGAAGCCGCCGTGCCGAGCGTCACGAATGCCAAACCGACCAAAGTGCCGAAAGTCCTGCGTATCATTTGTTCCTCCATAGCAAATCAGTGATGTCCGACGTGGCCATGGTGCTGGTCCATTTCCACCACGCCATCGAATGTCGAAAACAATGCGGTGTGGGCTGCCGGCAGCTGCCGCTCAGCCGCCGCAAGTTCACGCGCCAGATGCGCAGCAACATCGGCAGGCACGCCGGCAGCGGCGAGTGCGGACGCATCCTTCAGCGGATCCCCGCTGCACAGCACGACAATCCAAACGCCTTCATTCTTCCGTAACAGGGCGCGCCCACCCCGATTGCCCTGCACCCAGCTGGCGACTGCGTAATCCGCCCTTACCACGACAGGTTCGACCACAAGTTTGGCGTCCGGCTTATCCCAAGTCGCCGACATCAGTGATCGGATCGCGGCGACATCCTTAAATGAGGGTTCAGCTGATGCGTGGATGGCGCCGAACAGCGCCATCCACACCAGTGACGCCAGTGCCCTGTACGGGAGTGACCGAGCTCGGCGCTGCATCTCTCTCACCACTTGTATTGGACGCCGGCATAGAAGGCGCGCCCGTTGCCCGGCTCGAAGACCGCGGAGTCGACACCTTTCAGGTTGCCGGCAATGCTCGTCGAAGCGATGTATGTCTCATCCGAGAGATTGCGCCCTTCGACATAGGCGGTGATTGGCCCGCCGTTGTCGAAGCCGACCTTCATGCCCCAGATCGCATAGGCCTCCGTCTTCAACGTATTGGCGTTGTCGACGAAGTACGCCTGCGGCACCCATTCGATATTCGGTCCGGCATAGACGCCCGAAGGATGTTTGTAGAGCAGCTCCGTGCGGATGAAGTGCCGCGGCGCACCCGGCAGTTCGTTGTCGCCCCACAGCGCATCGTCGGCGAAGTGGAAATCGTTGAACGTGTAAGCCGCGTTGAGCCACACCTTGTCGGGCTGGCGCCCACCGACAAACAGCGACTTCCACACCGCGGCGCCAAAGCCTGCCTCGATGCCCTGATGCACCGTGCTGTCGGCGTTGGTCACCGAGCAGGCATTGAACATGACGGTAATGCACTGCAGCTCGTCGTCGATCTCCGCCCGATATATGGAAAAGTCCCACCGATAGTCTTCCCGATCGCCGCGCGTGCCGATCTCGTATGTCGTGGCTCGCTGCGCGCGACCATTGAA
>JBAZYB010000394.1:0-3094 GCA_041659545.1 Hyphomicrobium sp. | reverse complement strand
CCCACGTCGTCCTCATCGCCGGAAACCACGAACACTATGACGGGGTATTTGAAGACACCGTCGGACACCTGCGATGCCATCTGCCCGGCGTGACCGTGCTCGACAACGAGACGGTCGAGATCGAAGGCATGCGCTTCTTCGGCGCCACGCTGTGGTCGGAGTTCGAACGGCGTAGCGAAGCCGCCATGAACGGAGTGCGGCGTCGCATGGGTGAATACTTCTTCGTCAAGAAGCGCACCCGGGACGGCGACGGCCGGGAGATCCTTGCCAAGTTTCGGCCCGAGGACGCACTCGAAGCGTTCGATGAGTCGTGGCAGGCTCTGCAGCACTGCCTTGCTGAGAGAAATGGCAAGCCGACGGTGGTGATCACCCACCATGCGCCAAGCCGGCAGGGGCTCAATCCGCAGTTCATGGACAACGGACTCGACGGTGCCTATGCGAGCGACCTTGACGAGCGCATCGCGCAATTTGCCAACGTTCCGGTTTGGGTACACGGGCACACGCATATCCGCCGGCGCTACCGGATCGGCGACATGACGGTCGTCACCAACTGTCGGGGATTTGCAGGCAAGGACCTGTCGGCCAGAGGCTTCTCGCCCTCCGCGCATTTCGACCTCTAAGCGCAAGAGAGACAGGGATCAATTGAGCCAGACACCACGTCCGTTCTCAGGGTGCTGCTGCCGTTCGCCCCATCGCGCCGCGATGCTGATGGCCGCGAGCAGACGAAAGCGGGTGCAGCACTCGGAGGCACGCAGTCGTACGCTCCGACGAAAAGCAGTCATTGAGTGGTAAGTCGGGCACGGTGGGACATGGCCCGTTGTGACCAAGAGCACCATCCACGAAAAGTTGCTTCGAATTTGCAGCGGCGCTGAATTTTGAAATCTGTCGACGCTAGTCACAGGCCGGCACCTTGCTCGCGAGGTCGCTCTCGGAAACGACTGATCGCAGGTCGAGATCTTCGGCGAGTACGAGGAAACCGCCCGCGTCGGTACGCAGGAAGGTCGTCGTCGGCAGTGGCTGGGACCCGAGGGGGCCGCGGCGGCAGGCATCGACGCCGGCAGCGATCGACACGCTGCTTTGACCTGAACTGCCAGCGGCTGTGATCGTACGCTGTAGGTGCGCCGCATCGGCTGCCGATAGACGATAGCTCCAAAGCCGCGTCCCCGGACGCTGGTACTGGGAGAGCGCCGATAGCTCCTGCGGCTCGGCGGCAGGCTCCAGAACGAGATCCATCTTGGAGGCTTCCTTTGTCCCCATAGTGATGTTCACCTTCACGCCGCCCCAGCGTGGCTCGATGTGATCCGGCATGCGCGCTGCCACCCGCAACTGCGCGGGGTCGATTTCCGCCAGCTTCATCGCCGACAACCGTGACATCGTCGCAAGCGGCACATGGCTCATGACGCGGAGGCTCGAGCAGCCCGGAAGCAGCATCAGAACGAGCAGGAATATGCAGGAGTGAGGCACTTGACACCTATCTAAATGACTATTAATTATCGTTTTACGAAAATATTTTGCTGTGTCAACAGGAGGCTGCCTTGACTTCTGTGCCGTTGAAGTTCCCTGCGGTCGGTCCACTCGGGCGGCTGTCGGCCCTGATGTGCGTCGTCGTCGCTGTCGGCGGAGCGCTCGCCGAAATCGCTCTCGCGTGGGTGTGGCTGACACCATCTTGGGTCGAGGCTTATGTCGTGCCGCATCTCGCGCTGCGCGGCGTCCCGGTCGCGTTCGATCTGACGACTCGGCTGATGGCGTTCGCCGCCAGCATGATCCCGATGGCCGTGCTGCTCTACCTGCTGCACCAAGCCTACGCGCTGTTCGATGCGTTCCGGATCGGCAATGTGTTCACGACAGAGGCGCCGATCCGCTTGCGGCGCATCGGCTCGTGCATCGTCGCGCTTGCCATTCTGCGCCCGCTCACCGCGACACTGCTCGGGCTGATACTGACCTGGTCCAATCCGCCCGGCCAACGCATCCTCGCCCTTTCACTCGGCATCGACGACTACATGATTGCAGCGCTTGGCGGCTTGGTGCTCGCCATCGGCCACGTCATGGCGGAAGCCGCACGCATTGCCGACGACAACCGGCAGATCGTCTAGGGCCCGCCATGCCGATTATCGTCAACCTCGACGTCATGCTCGCCAAGCGCAAGATGCGCTCCAAGGAGCTTGCCGAACGCATCGGCATCACCGAGCAGAATGTGTCGTTGCTCAAATCCGGCAAGGTGCGCGGCGTGCGCTTTGATACGCTCGAGAAAATTTGCGAGGCCCTGCAATGCCAGCCGGGCGACATCCTGGAATATCGCAGCGAAGCGGCGCTTTCGAAGGCTGCCGGCGAGTGAACTTGTATGCCTTGGCGCGCATCCGTGATTGGAGAGACCAAGTGACGGATACGACTTCCGATGCGCGCTTCTGGGATCGCGCCGCGCGCAAGTACGCTCGCGATGCCATCAAGGATATGGCCGGCTACGAGCGCACCGTGGCGCGGGTGCGTGAGTGCCTCCATGGCGTCGATGCGGTACTGGAGCTTGGTGCCGGCACCGGCACGACGGCGCTCAAGCTTGCGCCGGGCGTCGTGCGCTACGTGGGCACGGACATCTCGACGGAAATGATCGCCATCGCGCGTGAGAAGGCCGAGGCGCAGCAGTGCACGAACGTCGAGTTCAGCGTCGTCGGGTCCGATCGCGCGACATGGCCCACAGGACCGTTCGATGCGGCGCTCGCGTTCAATCTCTTGCATCTCGTTCCGGACAGGACGAGGTATCTGCAGCAGATTCGCGCGGTGCTGAACCCGGGAGGTCTGTTCCTATCGAAGACGCCATGCCTCTCGGAGATGAACCGTTTGATTCGCCTTGCTGTCCCGATCGCGCAGTTTTTCGGCAAGGCACCCCATGTAGAGTTCTTTAGCGCGCCGGAACTTGCCAGCGACATCGCGATGGCCGGCTTCACCGTCGTTGAGCAGGCCCGGCATGGCAGCAAACCCAATGAGGCGCGGATATTCATCCGCGCCCGAAGATGAAAAAGCCTCAGACCAGATGGCCTCCTCGCCACTGGGCACGCATTGCCGGCATCCGCGCTTGAAATGACTCAACATTGTGCGG
>JBAZYB010000393.1:0-3108 GCA_041659545.1 Hyphomicrobium sp. | reverse complement strand
ACGGCGCCGTCAAGAACGCACCCGGGAGGCTAGAAATGAAACCCTTTATAATTGCCGCCGCTGCCGCGGCCATCGCCCTGCCCGCCTTTGTCGCCCCAGCCGCCGCCACCGACGACTGGGACTGGACCATGGGCAGCGGCACGCCGACGTCCCGCTCCAAAAAGGCCCGTGTGAAGTATTCCAAGCGCCATCGCACCGAGAGCCCGGCCAAGGTGATGGGCTACATCAAGCGCGAAGACGAAATGGCCGCCAAGTCGGAAGTGCAATGCACCGAGAAGGTGCGTGGCCTCGGCACGCAGTGGATCGGCACTGAGGGCGCGATGGATGCCGCCAAGAAGGATTGGATGGAGCGCGTCCGCTACGACTACGGCGAGGCATTCCTCGACATGACCCACGCCAAGGACTTCGTTTCTCGCTGCGGCCGCACCTCGATCGGCGAAACGATGGGCCAGGTCATGTATCGCTGCGAAATTGTTGCCCGTCCATGCAAGGGCATCATGAACGACACGAAGTCGGCAGCGAAATAGTCGGCCGGAAAACGACTTATGCGGGCGGTGCGGGGAATTCCCGTGCCGCCCGCTGTCTATTTTGAACGTGGGCAACGCAAACCGATTGATTCTGCGCAAAGCCGCCGCTGTGTCCGCCACTAGGGTGCGGCATGGTTTTTTCAACGCGGGGGTGCAAGATGAACAAATCGGCGCTGCAAAGCCTCACCGTCGCTGGCGCTTTGCTGGCATCGACGATGGTCGCCGCCACGGCTTACGCCGACGTCCTCGTCGACTGCAAAACGGCGCGCTCTGCAGACATGCGCATCGCCGCGTGTAGCCGCATCATCGAATCGCGGACCGTCGACCGTCCTGTCCTCGCCGAAGCGTTGCGCCGGCGGGCCGCAGCCTACGCCGCGCGCGCCTCTAATCGTGAGGCGGAAGCCGACTTCACCGAGGCGCTGCGCATCGAGCCGGCCGTCGCCGGTTCCCTCACCGGGCGGGCAAACGTGCGCCTTGCGCTCGGCGATGCCAAAGGTGCCATCTCCGACCTCACCGACGCGATGCGCGTCGGCGGCAGCTCCGCGGCGTTGCTGCTGGCACGCGGCTATGCGTACCTCGTGAACGAGGACCCTGACGCGGCCATCGTCGATTTCACCGCCGTCATCGGCCAGCAGCCGAAAAATGCCAGCGCTTACAACATCCGCGGCGTCGCCTACCGCAAAAAGGGCGATACGGCGAAGGCGCTGGCCGACTACGCGCGCGCCATCGAGATCAACCCCGCATTTGCCCAGGCTTACGCCAACCGCGGCTATGTCTACGAGACACAGGGCGACAAGCTGGCGGCGGTCGCCGATCTGTCGAGAGCGCTGCAGCTCGACCCGGCCCTCACGGGTGCGGCCAGCGGTCTGAAGCGTCTCGGCCAGCCGGCCGATGTGACGTCGCAGAGCGCCCGCCTCATCGCCCAGGGCCGCGATCTGGCGCAGAAGAACTGTGCCTGGTGCCACGCTATCGGCAGAAGCGGCGACAGCGCCAACTCTCGTGCCCCCCGCTGGCGCGATATGTCCCGCCGCCACCCGATCATGGCCCTGCGTGAGCCCCTTTCGCGCGGCATTGCCCGTCCCCACGACGAAATGCCGAAGTTCGAGCTGTCTGATGCCGAGGTCGATACCATCATCGCCTACATCAACAGCCTGTCGCCTTGAAACTTATGACTGGGATGAGCGTTTCCCCTTAGTGTCGACTGCTTCACACTAGGAGGAAGGCCAAATGTCCATCGACGATCCGCTGCGACAACCCCTAATGCGCGTGCGCCAGGGCGCGCTCATTGCCGGCGTTTGCGGTGGCATCGCCAAGTGGCTCGGATGGGACCCGACGCTCGTGCGCCTCGGTTACGTCATCCTGTCGGTGCTGTCGGTCGGCTTTCCCGGCATCATCATCTACATTCTCTTGTGGATATTGATGCCGCAGGAGCCAGCCTGACCCCTACCCGGTGAAGCGCGCCAGCAGGATCTGCGTGTCGCCGTAGGTGCGGCGGTCGATTTCCGCGAACGCAGGCGGCAGTGGATTTTCTGTCCCCGCCCGCTCCTCCAGCACCACGATGGCGTTCGGTACCAGCCACCCGCCATCCGCCAGCGAAGTGAGCGCGCGGTCCACCAGGCCCGTGTCGTAGGGCGGGTCGAGGAACGCGATGTTGAACGGCGCCATGGTGCCGACTGGGCCGAGATCCGTGGCTTCGCGCCGAAAGATGCGCGTCACGCCGGTCAGCCCGAAGTTCTCGATGTTGGTGCGTATCAGCGCCCGTGCCTCCGCCTCGCTGTCGACGAACAGGCAGAACGCGCCTCCGCGCGACAAGGCCTCCAGCCCGAGCGCCCCCGTCCCCGCGAACAGGTCGATGATGCGCGCGCCCTCGAGTGTGAACGCCTCCACCCCGTGCGCGAGAATGTTGAACAGGCTCTCGCGCACCCGATCCGCCGTGGGGCGCAGTCCCGCATGCTGCGGGCCGACGATTGCGCGCCCGCGCAGCGATCCGCCGACGACCCTCATGCGTCTTCTTTCCGCCGCCGTGGACCGGTGCCCTTGCGCTTCGCCCGCTGCACCTCATCGCTCGCCGTGTCGAGGTTCAATTCCAGTGCGAGCCGCGCGCCCAGCTGATCGGCGATCACCCGCCGCTTCACCAGCTCGGTCTCGCCGGGCTTCAGGTCGAGCAGCTGGAACGGCCCGTAGGAGGTGCGGATGAGCCGGTTCACCTCGACGCCGAGATGCGCCAGGATGCGTCGCACCTCGCGGTTCTTGCCCTCGCGCAGCGCCACCGTCAGCCACGCATTGGCACCCTGCACGCCATCGACCGTCGCTTCGATCGGCCCATACCGCACGCCTTCGATCTCGATGCCGTCCTTCAAGGTGTCGAGCTGCTCCTGCGGCACGCGGCCATGCACCCGCACCCTGTAGCGGCGCAGCCATCCCGTCGCCGGCAGCTCCATGTGCCGCGCCAGCGCGCCATCGTTGGTGAGCAGCAACAGGCCCTCGCTGTTGAAGTCGAGGCGACCGACGGAAATGACGCGGGGCAAGTCCTCGGGCAGCGACTCGAAAACCGTCGGGCGCCCCTGTGGATCGGCGTGCG
>JBAZYB010000392.1:0-3132 GCA_041659545.1 Hyphomicrobium sp. | reverse complement strand
TGAGCACGCTTGCTCGAAAGCATCGGTGATGTCTCATGCCTGAGCGAACGATGAGCCAACGGCTGCTTGCGCAGGAGAGCTTTGAGGACGCCATCTCGGCCATCCTCAATGATGTGGGATGTGGTCGATCGTCAGGGCGCGGAGTTCGGAGGCGTCCAATTGCCGGTCGGTGACGAAACGTTGATTGTCGCTCAAAGAGGTCTCACCGCCGCGTTCCTTCAAGCGTTCATGCGCGTCCGCAGCGATGACGGCTGCGCGTACGGCAGGTCGCTGAGCTTGCTTCTGTTCGATGATTGTAGCGAAATGGGCAGGTACATTGGAACGCGATCCTGCGGAAGCGGGTGGCGCACGAGAAAGCGGGAGCTCGAGAAGTGAGTATCGTTATCTACCACAACCCCGCGTGTGGGACCTCGCGCAATGTCCTGGCGATCATTGAAGCGGCGGGCTACGTGCCGACCGTCATCGACTACCTGGAGACCGGGTGGACGAAGCCGCAACTGCTCGGCCTCTTTGCCGCGGCGGGGCTGACACCGCGCACTGCGCTGCGCCAGGCTAGATCACCGGCCGCGGAACTGGGTCTTCTCGGTGAGGGTGTCTCTGACGAGGCGATCCTCGATGCCATGATCGAGCACCCTATCCTCGTGAACCGTCCGATCGTTTGCACCCCCAAGGGCGTCCGGCTATGTCGGCCGAGCGAAACGATCCTGGATTTGCTCGATCGCTTGCCGCGTGGGCCGTTTCAAAAGGAAGATGGGCAATTGCTCATTGATGAAGAGGGACGCCGCGTGGCGTGACGCTCGTATCTTCGGCGAAGCTGGTGCCCGTTATTGATCAATATGACATACTAGAATAGGCGATGAGTGCACCGCTCCGTTCGAAGGCCGTATGAGCAACGGGTGCGTGACAATCGTTAGGTGAGGCAAAACATGCGTATTGCTGTTCTTGGTGGAGGTCCCGGGGGCCTCTATTTCGCCTATCTCTGGAAGAGAAGGCATCCGGACGCCCAGGTTGACCTTTTCGAGCAGAACCCTGCCGGCGCGACCTGGGGTTTTGGCGTCGTGTTCTCGGAGCAGGCGCTCGAGTTTCTGCGCGCGGATGATCCGGAGACGGTCGACGCGATCGCGCCGCACATGGAGAGCTGGAAAAACATCACGCTCAACTTGCGCGGCGAGGCGATCGATATCGATGGCGTCGGCTTCGCCGCCATCGGCCGGCTGGAACTCCTCAACATTCTTCAGGCGCGGGTCCGCGCCGTCGGCGTCACCGTCCATTACGAGACGCAAATCCAGTCGATTGACCAGCTTGCGGGCTATGACCTCATCGTCGCCGCCGACGGGCTCAATTCGTTGGTGCGCCGCACGTTCGAAGGTGATTTCGGCACGTCGGTTTCCTACTCGAGCAACAAATTCGCGTGGTACGGCACCAGCAAGCGATTCGAGACGCTGTCGCAGACCTTCGTCGAGACCGACCTCGGCGCCTTCAATGCCCATCATTACCGCTACTCGAAAACGATGAGCACGTTTCTGGTCGAATGCGACCGGGCGACCTGGCAGAGATACGATTTCGCCAACAAGTCGATGGAGGAGTCGAAAGCCATCTGCGAGCGCGTCTTCGCGCGCACGCTCGATGGGCACCCGCTGGTGTCCAACAAATCAGTGTGGCGTAACTTCCCCTGGCTGTGGAACGAGCATTGGTCGTTCAAGAACATGGTTCTGATCGGCGACGCGCTGCATACGGCGCATTTTTCGATCGGCTCCGGCACGCGGCTGGCGATCGAAGACGGCATTGCCTTGTTCAAGGCATTGGAAGCCGAGCCGGGCGACATTCCTGCGGCGCTCGCACGCTACGAAGCCGACAGGAAACCGATCGTGAAGAAGCTCGTGGCTGCGGCCCGTACCAGCGCCGACTGGTACGAAAAATTCTCCGAACACATGAAGCTCGATCTGATGGATTTCGGCTTCAGCTACATCACGCGGTCGGGGCGGATCGATCTCCAGCGTTTGCGGGCCATGGCGCCTGCGTTCATGGCGCGCTACGGCGCCTGGTCGCAGCGCCAGGCTTCCGGCCGGGCGGCGGGAACAGCCTAACATCAAGGCAGCCGCGCCGGCGTTTAGCGCGCGGGCTTAGCCCTTCGCAGCGGCTTGGTTCGCCGGCCGCCGCTTCAGCATCTGGATGAGTTTCAGCGTCATGATCACTTCGTCGTTCTGGTTGATCATGTCGTAGACGAAGGTGGCGATGCCGCGGTCGGGCTTGGACTGCGACGGACGATTTTCGATCACCGTCATTTTGCATTTGATGGTGTCGCCGGGCTTCAGCGGCAGCCGCCAGCGCAACTCATCTATGCCGATGCCGGCCATCGCACAGTCGTCGAACATCCTGGTGCGCAGGCCGAGCGCCCAGGCCAGCGCGGCGGTCTGGAAGCCGCCGGCGGCAATGCCGCCGAACACTGACGCGTTGCCGGCCGCATCGTCCAAGTGAAACGGTTGCGGGTCATATTCGCGAGCAAAACCAATAAGTTGCTCGCGGGTGACGGTGGCGCTGGGAGTCTCGTAGACATTCCCGAGTTTGAAATCCTCGAGATAAAAGGCGGTTCGGTCGTTCTGCGTGCTCATGAGACAAATAGTATTGGCGCAGCGTGAAATGACAAGTTTGCGTCGCTACGCCTTTCGTTTCCCCGCGCGCGGCAACGACTGTCAGCGGCGGTTGTGTTCGGCTGCGCCCGCGCGCGCCATGAAATCCGCGAACACCCGCGCGATTTCGGCTTCGTGCTCACTCCATTCCGGAAAGGGAATGAGCGGCACGTCCTGATCCTCGACCGGCAGCCGATGCAGCGTGCTGCCGGGGATGAGACGATGCGCCGTCAGACCACTCGCGCTCGAATGAACCTTGTCGTTGCCGGGGATGACGAGCGTCGGCACCTTGATGGAGCGCAGCTCGTCCTCGGTGACGCCCATGACCGGATGATGGGCGCCGGCCACGAAAATGTCCTTCCAGCGCGTCAGCACGTCAATGAACTGCTGCGCCGGCAGGTTCATCAGGTAGTCGCGGTTCGCCGGATTGGCTGCGATGCGCTCTTTCCATTGGTCCATCGCGCAGACGGCGGCCATGCCGCCCTGCTGCGCCGCACGGATG
>JBAZYB010000391.1:0-3135 GCA_041659545.1 Hyphomicrobium sp. | reverse complement strand
GACGTTAAAGCAGAACTCGGCATCCTGCTGACCCAGATGCAGAACGAGCCCCAGGATCGCCACGAGCTTTATCTCCAGTTGATGGAGAAGCTCAACGAACTCCGCGCCTTCGGTATGCCGCTACCGCAAGACCTCGTCGAAATGGAGAAGGCACTTGAGGCCGAATTTACCGCCGAGAAGCGCGCTGCAGATGAATGACCGGCGCGACGTCAAACGCGCGCTTGCGGTGGGCGTGCGGCGGCTTTGCCGAGCGGCAGCTTGAGACCGGCCTGAGCACGCAGCGGCCCGGTAAGGCACGCCCCCGTGATGTTGGCGAGGAACAACCTGGCGGCGTTCTCCCAGCTATATTCCGCTGCCTTGGCGCTGACCTGTCCGCGAGGCAGCTGCAGGGCCATCAGTGCGGCCCTGCGCAAGTCGTTGGAGAGCACGCCCGTGACGCCGTCTGTCACCACATCCAACGGTCCGCATACCGGCAGCGCCGCCACGGGGAGACCCGAAGCCATGGCTTCCAGTAGAACCATGCCAAAGGTGTCGGTCCGGCTCGGAAAGACGAAAACGTCGGCCGAGGCGTAGCACTCGCCGAGCGCCTCACCCGTCTTCTTGCCGACGAACAGCGTATCGGGATAGCGCGTGCGCAGCTCATCGAGCAGCGGCCCCGAGCCGACGACAACCTTGCGCCCCGGGAGGTCCAGATCGAGAAAATCTTCGATGCTCTTCTCAGCGGCGATCCGACCAACGTAGAGGAACACCGGCCCTTCGCCGAACTGCCGCACGGGGCGCGGCCGGAATAGCTCGGTGTCGACCCCGCGCGTCCATGGCAGCACGCGTTCAAAGCCGAGGCCTTCCAACTCGCGACCAAGAGAAGGCGTCGCCACCATCAGGCCATTACCGGCATTGTGAAAGTGGCGCAGAGCCGCCGCCGTCCACGGCGCCGGGATGGCGAACCGTTGGCTCAGGTATTCGGGAAAGCGGGTGTGAAAGCTCGTCGTGAAGCGGATGCGCCGCGCCAGGCAATAGCGCCGTGCCATCCAGCCGATTGGGCCTTCAGTAGCGATGTGCACCGCATCTGGCCGTACGGCATCGAAGCGTTTCGCCACGCGACGCAGGCCCGGTAGCGCCAAGCGTATCTCAGAGTAGGTCGGACAGGGCAGAGTGCGAAACTCGTGCGGAGCCAGCACCGTCGCCTCGACGCCGAGCGCTGCCAGCTCGACGCAGATGCGCTCGTACGTCCGCACCACGCCATTCACCTGGGGGTGCCAAGCGTCCGACGCGATGAGAATGCGCATCACGCCACCTGGAGCGCTTGGGCCAGCTTTTCCGCCACGGTGCTCTCTCGCGCCTTGACGACATCGTTCCAGCGGATCAGGTCGAACGACCCGTCTTCCCTCTCGCCGATAGCCGTGCAGCTCTCCACCCAGTCGCCGCAGTTGACGTAGTGCACCCCTTCGATCTGCCGGGAGGCTGCGTGATGGATGTGCCCGCAGATGACGCCGTGGACCTGGTTGCGCCGCGCTTCGTCCGACAGCGACTTTTCGAATTCGCCGATGAAGTTCACCGCCGTCTTGACGCGCAGCTTGAGATGCGCCGACAGCGACCAGTAGCCGAGGCCAAATCGGCGGCGGATGAAGTTCAGCGGGTGGTTCATCCACAGCGCCAGCTCGTAACCTCGGTCGCCGAGGAAAGCCAGCCAGCGCGCGTAGCGCACGACGACGTCGAACTCATCGCCATGGATGACGAGATAGCGCTTGCCGTCGGCGGTCGTGTGGATCGCCTGATGTTCGATCTCGATGCCGCCGAAGTGCTGGCCGCAGTAAGGGCGCAGGCCCTCGTCGTGATTGCCCGGAATAAAGACGATGCGACCGCCCTTACGCACTCTGCGCAGCAGCTTCTGCAACACGTCGTTGTGCGATTGCGGCCAGATGGCGCCGCGGCGAATCCGCCAGAAGTCGATGATGTCACCGACCAGATAGATCGTGTCCGCTTCCGTCTCTCTCAGGAAATCGAGCAGCAGTTCAGCCTGCGATGCTCTCGTTCCGAGATGAACGTCGGAGATGAAAAGCGTGCGGTAGTGGACCATGCCCATCCCTTTGAGCAGCAAAGGTTCCTCGTCATTCGATGGGCTCCAATGACGGGATTCAGTTTGCAGTATTGTGACAATCGCCCTGCGGACCACAGTATTCGTGGTTAACGGGTGGCAACCCGGCGACGCCAGGGGACGAAACTGCCCGTTTAATAGACCTTCACGGGGAAATACCGCTCGACCAGCTCATCGAGGCGACCATTTGACCGCAGTCGCGCAAGTGCGCCGTTGAGCAGCATCCTGATCTGCGAATCGGTCTTTGGCACTGCGATGGCAATCCCGTCTCCGAAGTACTTCGGCTCCAGGTAGGGGCCGCCCTTCAGCTCGCAGCAGCGCTTCGAGGCGGTGCCATGCAGCCAGAAGAGGTGGCTGATCCCGTCATCGAAGATGTAGTCGGCCTGCCCCTGAATGAGCGCATCGCGCGCCAAGTCGGCGTTCTCGTACGCCTTGATCGCGCTGGAGCGGAAAAACGTGCGCAGAAATGCCTCGTGCGGTGAGTTCTTGGCAACGGCGATGCGCTTGCTCTCCAGAGCCTCGGGTGTGATCTCGATATCGTCACCGCCGCGCCGGCCGGCAAAGCGTCCCGGCGTCTGGAAATAGCGATCGGTGAAATCCACCTCGGCGAGCGCCTGGGGCGTGACCGTGTGTGCCGCGATGACGGCATCGGCCTCGCCGCGCCGCAGCGCCAGGAGAAGCTCACCCCACGGGCGCACCTTGATATCGCAGGCCGTGTTGAGCTCCATGCAGATAGCGCGGGCGAGGTCGACGTTGAGCCCGGCGAGTGTCCCGTCCTCGTCGTAGAAGTTGAAGGGCGGGAAATCGGATTCGGTCAGGAAGCGCACGACCACACGCTTTGACGGCTCGTCCGCATCGGCCTGCGCCGGTGTCGGCAGGTCGTCCTCTTGAGCGATCGAGGCCGCGGGGCTCCAGGCGAGGACGGCCAGCAGCGAGAGTCCCGCCACCAGTGGACGCAGCAGGGCACGCAGGCTCGGGATAGAGGCTCGATCTAGTCGCATGGCTGGTCAATTCCGCGAAGCGGGCGGGCTCGGTCGCGC
>JBAZYB010000390.1:0-3141 GCA_041659545.1 Hyphomicrobium sp. | reverse complement strand
AAGAAGGCGAAACGGCAGTTCATCGACGACTTGCAGGTGCAGCAAGTTGAGATCGGTCTCAAAGCCGACTGGGCACGCGCCTATCGGCGGCGCTGCGAGAAGAAGGGCGTCGCGTGCCCCATCGATAGAGCCCGAGACGCTGGACCAAGCGCAGACGTGAACGAGCCGGCCCGCGCAGCCGACGAGTTGCAGCCAAATCTCATCGCCGCCCGCAATCAGACCTCGGGCCAAGATCGCGCCGGCCATCGGGCCGCTTGAGCGATCTTTGGCAGGCCGACCGACTGGCGGGCTAGCCGGTGCGGCGATGCCGCCTGGCGCGACAGTTGCGGCGCTTTCCCCCGTGGCCGGCGGACACTATCTATGGATGGCCCGGCGTGCGCCCTGCTCCGGCCCGCTCCTTTTCCCCCATTTGCCGCCCGTTTCGGCGTCGGTTAGACACATCCATGGCCAAGCCACCCAAGGCGCCCGCGGCGCCGTCGCTGATGAAGACCATCCACGTCCGCGGCGCCCGCGAGCACAACCTGAAGAACGTCGACCTGGAGATTCCGCGCGACGCGCTCGTCGTGTTCACGGGGCTATCGGGCTCGGGCAAGTCCTCTCTCGCCTTCGACACCATCTATGCCGAGGGCCAGCGGCGTTACGTGGAAAGCCTCTCGGCTTACGCGCGCCAGTTTCTGGAGATGATGCAGAAGCCGGACGTCGACCACATCGACGGGCTGTCGCCGGCAATTTCCATCGAGCAGAAGACGACCTCCAAGAACCCGCGCTCGACCGTCGGCACGGTGACGGAGATTTACGACTATCTGCGCCTGCTGTTTGCGCGCGTCGGCGTGCCCTATTCGCCGGCCACGGGTCTGCCCATCGAGAGCCAGACGGTGTCGCAGATGGTCGACCGCGTGCTGACCATGCCGGAAGGCACGCGCATCTATCTGCTGGCGCCCATCGCGCGCGGCCGCAAGGGCGAGTTCAAGAAGGAACTCGCCGAACTGCAGAAGAAGGGCTTCCAGCGCGTCAAGATCAACGGCAGTTTCTACGAGATCGACGAAGCGCCGAAGCTGGACAAGAAGTTCAAGCAGGACATCGACGTGGTGGTGGACCGCCTCGTGGTGCGCGCCGACATCGCCAAGCGCCTGGCCGATTCATTCGAGACGGCGCTCGGTCTGTCGGACGAGCAGGTGGTGTTCGCGGAGCTTGCCGATAAGCCGCTTTTTGGTGCCGCGCGCGACACGCCTGCGGCGCGCCGGCCGCGCGCGGACGAAGAAAGCGCCTTGTCCAGCGGCCGGCTCCCCGCGGCGGAGTCGGCGGGGAAACTTAAAAACAAGAACGAGACGCACGAGCGCGTGACGTTCTCGGCGCGGTTCGCGTGCCCGGTGTCCGGTTTCACCATCGACGAGATCGAGCCGCGGCTGTTCTCGTTCAACGCGCCGGCCGGCGCCTGCCCGACCTGCGATGGCCTCGGCACCGAGCTGCAGTTCGAAGCCGACCTCGTCGTGCCCAACGCCGACCTGTCGCTCAGCGAAGGTGCCATCGTGCCGTGGGCGAAGACCGGCGCCTCGTCGCCGTACTACGAGCAATCGCTGGAAAGCCTCACGAAGCTCTTCAAGGTGTCGATGAAGACGCCGTGGAACAAGCTGCCCAAGCACGTGCAGCTGGCGCTGCTGTACGGCACCGACGACGAAGAGGTGACGTTCACCTACTTCGACGGCACGCGCAATTACAAGACCGTCAAGCCGTTCGAGGGCGTCATCGGCAACATCGAGCGGCGCTGGCGGGAAACCGATTCCGACTGGGTGCGCGAGGAGCTGGAACGCTACCAGGGCTCGCATCCGTGCGAAGCGTGCGGTGGCTATCGCCTGAAGCCGCAGGCGCTGGCGGTGAAGGTCAACGCCAAGCACATCGGCGAAGTCTCGGACATGTCGATCAAGGCGGCCAACCTCTGGTTCGCCGAGCTGCCGAAGACGCTCACCAAGCAGCAGAACGAGATCGCCACGCGCATCTTGAAGGAGATCCGCGAGCGGCTGCAGTTCCTCAACGACGTGGGCCTGGAATACCTGACGCTGTCGCGCTCGTCGGGCACGCTGTCGGGCGGCGAAAGCCAGCGCATCCGCCTCGCCTCGCAGATCGGCTCGGGCCTAACCGGCGTGCTGTACGTGCTCGATGAGCCGTCCATCGGCCTGCACCAGCGCGACAACGACCGCCTGCTCGGCACGCTGAAGCACCTGCGCGACATCGGCAACACGGTGATCGTCGTCGAGCACGACGAGGACGCCATCATGCAGGCCGACCACGTGGTCGACATCGGCCCCGGCGCCGGCATCCATGGCGGCGAGGTGATCGCGCAGGGCACGCCGGATGAGATCATGGCCAACCCGAAAAGCCTCACCGGGCAGTATCTGTCGGGCGTGAGGCAGGTGCCGTTGCCGAAGCAGCGCCGCGCGCCGCAGAAGGACCGCGTCATCCGCATCGTCGATGCTGCGGAGAACAACCTGCAGCACGTGACGGCAGAGATCCCGCTCGGCGTGCTCACCTGCGTCACCGGCGTGTCGGGCTCGGGCAAATCCTCGCTGATCATCGACACGCTGTATGCCGCCGCGGCGCGCAAGCTCAACGGCGCGCGCATCCACGCCGGGGCGCACAAGCGCATCGAGGGGCTGGAGCAGCTCGACAAGGTCATCGACATCGACCAATCGCCGATCGGGCGCACGCCACGGTCTAACCCGGCAACGTATACGGGCGCGTTCACGCCGATGCGCGACTGGTTCGCCGGGCTGCCGGAATCGAAGGCGCGCGGCTACGGGCCGGGGCGCTTTTCGTTCAACGTCAAGGGCGGGCGCTGCGAAGCCTGCCAGGGAGACGGCGTCATCAAGATCGAGATGCACTTCCTGCCCGACGTCTACGTCACGTGCGATGTGTGCAAGGGCAAGCGCTACAACCGCGAGACGCTGGAGATCACCTTCAAGGACAAGTCGATCGCCGATGTGCTCGACATGACGGTGGAGGAAGGGGCGCGGTTCTTCTCCGCCGTGCCGGTGATCCGCGACAAGCTGGAGACGCTGGCGCGTGTCGGGCTCGGCTACATCAAGATCGGCCAGCAGGCGACGACGCTATCGGGCGGCGAGGCGCAGCGCATCAAGCTGTCGA
>JBAZYB010000389.1:0-3146 GCA_041659545.1 Hyphomicrobium sp. | reverse complement strand
ATCTCAACAACTATCTGGCGGCCGGCAAGAAGGTGGGAGCCTTCGAGGCCTCGCTGTTTGCAAGCGATGCGCGCGGCAACGGATTCATCGGCAACAGCTGGTTCAACACGCAAACGGTGAATTTTCTCGCGACCTTCCAGGCGACGCCCGACGACCGTTTCACCGTCAAGTTCATCAACAACGATCTGAGCACGCGCCTTCCGATCCGGTCGTCGTTGAACCGGTACTACCAGAATCCGTTCCAGCAGGGCTGCGCCACCGGCGCGACCGCAGCCGCGGGATGTGGGACTGTGGCGTTGTTCAACAACGGCTTTAACGGTCCAACAACGGCACAGACTGCTGTGCAGGCCGGCCTTGGTCGCAACGATCGACGGACGATCATCGGCGGACGATGGGAGCACGATTTCGACAACCAGACGACGTGGCGCAATCAGTTCGTGTTCGATGACCGCAATATCAACCAGCCGACCGGAACCACCGCCGCCATCGGCGATTTCCCTTCCTACAATTACATGAGCGATATCACCCGGCGCGGCGAAATCTTCGGCATGGACAGCACCACCCATTTCGGTGGCTTCTACAACACATTGGTCGCGTCGAGCGACACGCGTAACGTCATGCCCGGCGGCAATGCCACGCTCGGCCTTCTCCAGAGCAATACGTTCAGTGATACCTCGAACTACGGGCTTCGTGCGCGGGAAGAACTCAAGCTGAATCCAAACCTGACCGCGGTTGCCGGCATTGGATGGGAGACGACGCATCTCAAGGGGATCAATACCGTCTACAGATACAATACCGTCAATGTCCCGACGGCGACGATCCCGTCTCCAACGATCGCTGACCGGCAATTTCAAAACACCGCGCCGGAATTCGCGCTGACCTACAAGCCGAACAGCGAATGGCAGTTCCGCGGCCGCGTGGCGACTGGATACGGCACGCCGCAGGTTGGAAACCTGTTCGTGGTCTCGACCGGCGAAAACGGCAACAATACGGATCTCAAAACACAGAAGAACCTCGGCTACGATCTCGGCTTCGACTGGACCCCGAACGACGCGTTGAAGGTCAGCCTGACCGGCTTCTACGAGTTCTTCAAGGACGAGCTGGTAACTCAGGCCACTCCGGCCGGGGCGCCCAACACGAGCTATACGTTCAATGCTCCCCGGTCCGAGCATCGCGGCGTCGAACTTGCCGCCGACTGGAAATTCCATCCGGGCTGGCGGTTCACGGCGGCCTATACCTATCTCGATCAATTCTACACCGAGTACACGGAACAGCTCAGAAACGTGACCGTGTTCAGCTTCGATCGGGCCGGCAACAAGATCCCGGGCATATCGCCCAACGAACTGACGGCGCGGCTCGGCTACGACGAATTGTCGGGGCCGCTCGCCGGGCTCGGCGCCTTTGTCGAACTCCAGTGGAAGGACTCGTTCTACATGGACAATGCCAATCTGCTGAAAGCGCCCGGCTATGAGCTGGTCAATCTCAATGTGCACTACAAGACCGATCTGGCCTCGGAGCACCTCAAGACACTGAACCTCTATCTGGAGGTGAGAAACGTGTTCGACCGGACGTATATTGCCTCCGCGAATAACATCGGAAATTCGGTCACGACGCTTGGCGTTCAGAATCCCGCAAGTGTGCTGGCGAACACGACCGGTTCAATCTATGCCGGCTCACCGCGCGCCTTTGTCGCCGGAATGAAAGTGGCGTTCAGATGATCGGTATCCCCGGCAGAAACGGCAAGGCCATGCCTCGGGTAACGGTACTCGCGACGATTGCTTTTGCGGTTTGGCAAACCGCGGCTTATGGACAGATGAATCATCAGCATGGCTCGGAAGCGGCGTGCGAAGAGGCCATTCTGCGCTGTGCCTCGAAGGTTACGCCTGCGTTTGGCGCGGACGGAACACTGTGGCTGGCCTGGATGGCGGGAGGCCAGATCTCCGTCGCCAGTTCGAAGGATGGTGGCCGCAGCATTTCAACGCCGGTTCAGGTCACCAAGGAGCGCCTCAATCTGGATTGGGGACCCGATTCGCGTCCCAAGATTGCCATCGACCGCAACGGCGGCATCGCCTTGGCGTTCTCGATTTTCAGGGACAAGGCCTTCAACGGCCAGGTGCTCCATACGCGATCGGCCGACGGAGGAAACAGTTTCGCCGAGTTGCGGCCGATCACCGCGAGCAACGAGAGCCAGCGCTTCGTAGCGCTTGCGCTCGATGGCGATGGAACGGTCTTTGCGGTCTGGCTCGACAAGCGCAACCGCGCTGCGTCACAGCAGCGCGGTCAGAAATACGAAGGCGCCGGTCTGTTCTTCGCTTCATCGACCGATGGCGGCGCGACCTATTCGGAATCCCGGATGGCGCAGGACAACACATGCGAATGCTGCCGCCTCGGGCTGGCGTTCGCCGGGCCTGGCCGGCCGGTCGTCGTGCTCAGAAACATTTTTGAGGGCGGGGTTCGGGATCACGCGATAGTGACGTTTTCAGATCTGACGACGGCAGGCGAGGTTCACCGGGTCAGCCGGGATGATTGGCAGATTGCCGCATGCCCCCATCACGGGCCGAGCCTGTCGATCTCGGCGGCGGGGATCTACCATGTCGCGTGGTACACCAATGGCAAGGTTCGGAAGGGGTTGTTTTATGCGCGCTCCCGCGACGGCGGCAAGACCTTCTCCGAGCCCGTGCGGATCGGCCGTCCGGACCGAAATCCGACCCGGCCCTATGTGATTGCCGGCCCGCGCGAAGCCGCCATGGTCTGGAAGGAATTCGATGGCGAAAAGACCACGGTCAACATGATGACGTCGCACGACGATGGCGCGAGCTGGTCGACGCCCAAAGTAGTCGCCAGCACGATGGACGCGTCCGATCATCCCTTGCTAGTTTCGGACGGCCGTCGATCGTATCTGTCCTGGATGACCAAGGCCGATGGGTACCGTATTCAACCGATCGAGGAAGCGCCATGAAACGCCACCTGCTTGCAGCAGTATTTCTCGTCGCGCTTCTGCTCCCGGCGCCGGCCGCTGAAGCGCCGTTCGGGCTCAAGCCGTTCCAGCGTGGAAGCTGGCAAAAGATCCTGCATTCGCACGCCGGCCGCCCCACGATCGTGCATTTTTGGGGGGTGACGTGCGGTCCGTGCAAGGTCGAGTTGCC
>JBAZYB010000388.1:0-3174 GCA_041659545.1 Hyphomicrobium sp. | reverse complement strand
GAGCGCCGCCGCTGCCGCTTCGCGCTTCTGATTCTCGCTCAAATCCACCCCCAAGCCGCACTTGCTGCCTGCTAGGAGGCCGTTGGCGCTGGTGTCAACTGCGTATTCACGCATTGGTGAACAGGAAAAGTATCATGTTAGCAACACAAAACGGCATAGGTGTTCATACTGCGACGGAATCGTGGCGCATGGGCCTTCCGCCCTCGATTCAAACCGGTTAAGCAACCTCGATCACTCGGCCCTGCGGCGGATTGTCCGGGGCATCTGTCAGAGGCGCAGTTTGGCACATGAATAAACTCAAGACCGTATTCGCTGTCGCGTTGACAGCACTCATCTCGCTATCGACCATCGCGCCCGTCTCCGCGGCGCGCGTCTTCAATGCCGACACCAGCATGTGGGAAGAGGCGTCCGTCGCAACCCAGCGGAACAAGCGCGGCAGCCCGATCAAGCGGGAAGTCGTTGCCTACGACACCAAGCTGAAGCCCGGCTCGATCGTCATTGAGACGAGCGAACGCCGCCTGTATCTCGTCCTTCCGGATGGCAAGGCCGTGAAATATGGGATTGGCGTTGGCCGCGACGGCTTCCGCTGGTCGGGCCAGCATCACATCACCCGTACGGCCGAATGGCCGGGCTGGACTCCGCCCGCGCAGATGCGCAAACGGGTTCCCGACCTGCCGGCGTACATGCCCGGCGGCCCGAACAATCCGCTCGGCGCTCGCGCGCTGTACATCGGCTCGACGCTCTATCGCATCCATGGCACGTCCGAGCCCTGGACCATCGGCCAGGCGGTCTCGTCGGGCTGCATCCGCCTCACCAACGAAGATGTCACCGATCTCTACGAACGCGTGAAGGTAGGCGCTCTGGTGGTCGTGCGGCAGTAGGCCCGGATACGAGTTCTTGATCGGGCCGGTCCTTTGGGCCGGCCCTTTTTGTTTGATCTAGATCCATTGCCCTTCGCCGCCGAGGCTCTATGATCGCGACATGTCGATCACCCTGCTCGAACAACCCGATATCGCGCCTAAGGGCGTGGCCCCCACAGTCCCACTTGTCGACCGCTTTGGCCGGCACATCACCTACCTTCGCGTCTCGGTCACTGACCGCTGCGACTTCCGCTGCACCTACTGCATGGCCGAGGATATGCAGTTCCTGCCCAAGCGGGACATCCTTTCCTTCGAAGAGATCGACACCATCGTCACCGCCTTCGTCGCTCGTGGCGTGAAGAAGGTCCGGCTCACCGGCGGCGAACCGCTGGTGCGGCGCGACATCATGGCCTTGGTCGAGCGGATTGGTGGATATCTGGGCGCAGGGCTGGAAGAGCTTACGCTCACCACCAACGGCAGCCAACTGCGACGGCATGCGGCGGGCCTGGCGCGGGCCGGGGTGAAGCGGATCAACGTCTCGCTCGACACGCTGGACCAGCAGCGGTTCGCGGACATCACCCGGCGCGGCCGCATGGGCGATGTGCTCGACGGGATCGATGCGGCTGCGGCAGCGGGGCTCAAGATCAAGATCAACATGGTCGCGCTGCGCGGCATCAACGACGACGAGATCGAGCCGATGATCCGCTGGGCTCACGGGCGCGGTTTTGGGCTGACCTTGATCGAGGGCATGCCGCTGGGTGAAGTGGGGATCGACCGCGTGGAGAGCTACCTGCCGCTCAAGCAGGTCCGCGAAGACCTCAAGAGCCGCTTCACCCTCGAGCGCGCGGACCATCGCACCGGGGGACCTGCCCGCTACGACTGGGTCAAGGAAACCAACGGCTTGCTCGGGTTCATCACCCCGATGAGCCACAATTTCTGCGAGAGCTGCAATCGTGTGCGGCTCACTGCCACAGGGCAGCTCTATCTATGTCTGGGACAGGAGGACATGGTCGACCTGCGGACTGTGCTGCGAGAGGGCGGGCCGGAGACGCTGGATGCCGCACTGGATCGGGCAATGATGATCAAGCCGAAAGGCCACGACTTTGTGCTCGACCGCACCCATGCGGGCCCCGCGCTCGAGCGGCACATGAGCGTGACCGGAGGTTGACGCACCGGCGCGTGCCTACTTGTCGTCGTCGCTGACAATGGCGAATTCGAGCGGCAACGCGGTCGTGTACTTGATCTGGCCCATGGCGAAGGACGAGCTGACATCGGTCAGCGCAATCTTCGAGATGAGTTTCTTGTAGAACGCGTCATAGGCAGAAATGTCTGGCACCACGACACGCAGCAGATAGTCGACTTCACCGCTCATGCGGTAGAATTCCACGACTTCGTTGAAATCCTCGACGACCGCGGAGAATCGCCGCATCCAGGCGTCGTTGTGCTCGTTGGTCCGTACCGACACGAACACCGTTACTCCGGCATTGACCTTGTTGGGGTCGAGCACCGCGACGCGGCCCTTGATTACCCCGTCCTCCTCCATCTTCTGGATACGCCGCCAGCAGGGGGTGGTGGAGAGTCCAACCTTGCGGCCGATTTCTGCCACGGGGGTGGTG
The DNA here is from genome assembly GCA_041659545.1 of Hyphomicrobium sp. Taxonomy (GTDB): domain Bacteria; phylum Pseudomonadota; class Alphaproteobacteria; order Rhizobiales; family Hyphomicrobiaceae; genus Hyphomicrobium_A. The sequence continues at coordinate 698 of JBAZYB010000388.1, read as the reverse complement.
GCATCCTTCTGCAAGAGAGAAAGGATCTTGCGATCGATCTTGTCCAAAGCGAATACTGCCCCCTGAAATCAGTTTGCGGAAATGCGTAGCAATTTGCCTGATTTGCGCAAAGTGTCCGCCGCAGCGGCCAATTCAACGCAATGTCGTTGCGCCTGTCAACTCTCTAAACCAGTCCAAAATTCGATCAAAAACGTTCGGTTCGGGAGCACCTGTCGGACCCCGGTCGCGCCACTGCCGGGGATCCACGAAGCGGCCCCGCCAGATCCCGAGCCCGGCGGCGCGCGCCGAGGCTTGCTCCGTACCGTAGGCGCCACTGGCGATGGCCCAGCCCTCGGAGACGAGGATCGCGCCGATATCGCGGCCGGCGGTCTCGCATGTCGCGAGGATCCGGCCGTACTTGTCGTGGCCACGCGGCTGGCAGGTGGTCGGTCCTCCGTCCAGGATGCTCGACAGCCGCGCCTCGGACGAACGGCCGCACGTCCATTCGGTCCCGGCCTCGTCCCAGCACACCTGATCAAGTTCAGGTGCGTCGATCCCCAGTAGCCTGATCCGGTCATTCCGCAGCCGCAGGCTGTCGCCGTCAGAGGCTTGCGCGACGCCGGTGTAGCGCGGCGGCAAGGGATCCAGGCGCGCCGCGAGATAAGCAGCGCCTCCCAAAAGCAGCAGCGCGGCGAGCAGGCCCGGAAGGGCAACACCTC
>JBAZYB010000387.1:0-3177 GCA_041659545.1 Hyphomicrobium sp. | reverse complement strand
CGTCAGCAGCCGCCGCATCGATGAGTTGAGGCTTGATGGTCGGGTCGGTGGTCATATTGCCGCTCGGCCCGAGAAAGATATAGACGACTTCCTTGTTGATGCCTGTCCATTCTGCGATTTTCTCGGAAGCAAGCTTCGGATCGGCGCGCAGCCACTGGTTCGCCGTGATGACGGCCTTGATATAGGCGACGATAACTTCGGGGTATTTCTCGGCAAAATCGGACCGGACGACTACGCCGTGAAAGGTCGGCAGGTTGGTCTCGACGCCGTCGAAGATCTTTCGAGCAAAGCCCCTGAAGGGCAGCAGTTCGGCGAACGGAACGAAGTCGGCATGGGCGTCGATCTTCTTTTCCTGAAGGTTCGTTGAGCCGACCTCGGGTGTCTGGCTCACGAGCTGGAAATAGTCGCTCGGCCAACCCTTGTCCTGCATCGCCTTCAGCACCATGCCGTGCGCGGCCGAACCGAACGGAACGCTGACGAGCTTTCCCTTGAGGTCGGAGAGTTCGTAGTAAGGCGAGTCCTTGTGAACGACCAGGCCGTTGCCCGATCCATCGAGGCTGTAGGCACTGATAGCGACAAGACGGCTCTTGCTATCCGGATTGCTGTCGAACGTGAAACCATTGACGACCAGCGGATAGTCGCCCATTGCGCCGATCTGGAGCTTGTTCGCCATCATTCCGTTGGTGAGAGGCGGACCGGACGTGAAGTTCTGCCAGTCCATCTCGAATTTGATGTTGGCGTATTTGCCGTTCTTTGGAAGAAACTTCTCGAGAAGATGAAGCTGCCGGATGACGACACCGGTCGTCGCTGTGTTCGTCGTTGTATCCTGCGTGCCGATGCCCAGGGTTACGGTTTCAGCGGATGCGGGAATGATCTGTGATGAGAGCGACTGCGCAGACCACGCCAGGAATGCACGCCTTGAACGATTGAACCATGAAGCCCCTCTCCCAATACGATGTGCTACGGTGATGTGACGCCGTATCCTTCGTCGATATCGTGCAGTGGGCAAACGGGGTCTTCTCGTGCCGGTGGATTAGTTGCCGCGAAACACGCGATGCCCACGGCATAAGCACGCTGGCGTGAGATCGCTGCTTCCGTAAGCACGGAGCGCTAGCCGCCGTTCCCCTTCATCTCGCGAAGGATATCTGGCCGGCGCACGATGATGCGGGATTTTCGCGAGGACACGATATCCTTCTCCTGCATGCGCTTCAGGCTGATGGTCACCCACTGCCGGGTGGCGCCGACCATGTGAGCGATATCCGCGTGAGTGAATGCCGTGGCGATCAGGACGCCATCGGGATCATCGACGCCATAGAGGTTGGACAAGTGAAGCAGGAGATGCGCGAGGCGCTCGGTGATCGAGCGGGTGCCCAGCATTTGCGCCAGTGCGGAGTAGCATTTGCCTTTGAACGCCAGCCCTTCGATCAGGCCTATGGCGAGATTGGGGATATCAGCCGCCAAAGCACGCAGTTCCCTGCCAGGCAAGTGAACAACGCTGCTATTGCTCGTCGCCACACCCGACCACTGGTGAATACCGGTGCCGAAAACTTCGGGCCCGCCGACAAAGTTGCCTGGATGCCAATAAGCCAGGGTAATCTCCCGACCTGACGGAGCCGTGTAAAAGACCCGCATCCTCCCGGTCTGAATGAGATAGATGCCGTCATGCTTTGCACCCTGGTTGAACAGGGTCTGCCCCCTGTTTAGAACGCGCTTGCGGCCTTGCCCAAAGACAATGTCCCGTTCGTCGGCAGATAGCATTTCCATGAGGGAGGGAGCAGGACCGCCCGGGGACCGGGCGCTCTCGGTCAACAACAGGGATGAACTAACGCAGTTCGACGGTGCAATTCGTTGTGGCTCTGGAACGGTTCGACCTGTTGTCGGATGTGCAACTGAAAAATGAAGCATTGCTCACTCCAGACCTTAAAACCGATCTAAAGTACACAGCAAGCTCTATGCCAACATCACGGGTCCAGCGAAGCCGCCCGGTCTTCCGGCCCAGTTAGGCCGAGGCGTCAACCAGACCATAAAGAAACGGCCAAGGGTAAATCCCGCGGTTGTGCCCGTCGGAAAACGCGAGATTCACGGCATAGCTGCCAACCCGGGCCACATCGACGATCGCCAGACCCGGAAAAGCGGAGGGGAATCGGTCGTCGATACGCGCACGCAAGCAATGCGCACATTTGCAGGAGATCCGGAGCCGCTCCGCCGCAAGCCGCACCTGATCGCCACTTCCTGTGGTGATCTCGAGCGTCCTGAGGTCTGCGCTGACTTCGATGGCTGCTGGCGCTTCCACGACGACGCTCCACTGCTGATGTTCCAGACATGTCAGATGCACCTTGCAACCCTAGTCGCCTGCATCGGCCAGCACAGCAATTAGTTGCCCCTTGGGCGATTTGGCGCGGAGCCATCGCATAGTCACGGAGCAGCGGAGCAAGTCGCACGCAGCAAAGCCGTTAGCATTCATGACAACTAATTGCTTTCACCGCGATGCTGCCTGTCTGATCCTAAGGAGGACAAGCGGCTTGTCGAGACAAGCTCGCCCCGAATGATTGAGGAAGCAAACGATGGCAATGGATGAAATCCTAGACGGTATCTCCGAGGTTTCGTGTGATGTCCTCGTAATCGGAGGCGGCACTGCAGGGCCGATGGCGGCTCTCAAGGCCAAGCTGAAGAATCCCAAGGCAAATGTCGTCCTGCTCGAAAAGGCCAACGTCAAGCGATCCGGTGCCATCTCGATGGGCATGGACGGCCTGAACAACGCAGTCATTCCCGGCTACGCGACGCCGGAACAGTATACCAAGGAAATCACGATCGCGAATGACGGCATCGTCGATCAGGCTGCCGTCTATAAATATGCCAAACGCTGCTACTCGATCATCGAGGAACTCGACAGCTTCGGCATCCGTTTTCTGAAGAACGAAAACGGTGACTTCTCGGTCAAGAAGGTTCACCACATCGGCAGCTACGTGCTGCCGATGCCGAATGGCGAGACGGTGAAGAAGGCGATTTACCGCCAGCTGCGCCGCGCACGAATCCTGATCTCGAACCGCTATATGGCGACACGGCTGCTGAAGGGCGAAGACGGCCGAATCGCCGGCGCGATCAGCGTGAACACGCGAACCGCCGAAATGCTGGTCATCAAGGCGAAGTCGGTGATCCTGTGCATGGGCGCCGCTG
>JBAZYB010000386.1:0-3181 GCA_041659545.1 Hyphomicrobium sp. | reverse complement strand
GCATACATCAACTGGGATGATCCCAAGATGGGCGGCGTCGACATGGATTACTTCAAGCAGCACGGGTACTTCAGAATCGACGTCGGCTCGGCCGATACGCGCACGCCGCACGCCGAAGGCAAGTTCCCCACGCCGTCGGGCAAGGTCGAGCTGCTGCTGCACGACGCCAAGAACTTCGTCGCCGGCCCCTTCCGCGCCATGTACGAGGGCGAGCAGGACGGCACACCGGTCGATCCGCTGCCGGGTTACGTGCCAGTGCGTGAATCGCCGGAGACCAGCCCCGACCTCGCCAAGCTCTATCCGCTCAACATCATCTCGCCGAAGAGCCACGGGTTCCTCAACTCGTGCTACGCCAACGAGCCGCACAAGATCAGGCAGCAGGGCGAGCAGTTCGTGATGATCTCGCCGGTCGATGCCGCCACGCGCAACATCCGCGAGGGCGATCCGGTGCGCGTCGCCAACGCGCGCGGCGACTTCGAGGGCGTGGCGCGCGTCACCGAGGACGTCAATCCCGGCATCGTCGTCGCGACGCTCGGCTATTGGCGCTCGCTCAACCGCTCCGACGGATCGGTGAACTCGATCTCGTCGGATGCCTGGTCGGGTCTTGGCCGCGCGCCGACGTTCTCCGACAACCTCGTCGAGGTCGTGCGCGTCAACTGAGGCGCGCCACTCAGGCAACTGCGATTAGAAGACGCCGCGGCTCAGTCTGCGGCGTCTTTTGCTCTGCGCCCAAGCACGCGCAGCCGGCAACGCGAATGACACGCGCAGCGATTCGTTGCTCAACGCCCAGTTGAGTCCGGTTGTACTGAGAGGCGAATCTGGGGATTAACCTTCATTAATACCTTTGTTCAATTTCCGTCCAAGTGGCGTCGCGTCCCGCTCGAACGAGCTTCAGGCTGCGATCCCAGGTGGCGCCAATGAACTTGATCAAAGTCCTTCTCGCTGTGTGTCTCGCGATGTCCGCCATCGGTGGACGCGATATTCAGGCCGGCGAGCTGCCCGCGGTGTCGGGGCCGAACGGCAAGTTGAGCGTCGAGGGGGGCAGCTTCGACAATGAAGCCGCCGGCATCGCGCAGGGTAGCTTTGCCATGCCGCTCAGTCCTTGGCTCGGGCTGCAGGCCGACGGCGCTGTCGGCTCAGTCGATGACGAGGTCCTCGGCGGCGGCGGGCTGCATCTCTTCACGCGCGACCCTTCGAGCTACCTGGTGGGCGCGTACGGCAGCTTCCATACGTGGGATTCAATCGACATCTGGCGCATCGCAGGCGAAGCCGAGCTCTACTTGGGCCGCGTCTCGCTTGAAGGGCTGGCCGGTTACGAGAGCGTCGAGGTGCCGAGCACTGTCGGCGGCCTTGAAGTGCTCACTCCCGACGACAAGCACTTTTTCAGCGAAGCCGATATCGCTTACTACATCACCGACGATTTCAAGGTGTACGGCGGCTACCGCTACGTCAACGAGACGAGTCTTGGTGCAGCCGGCGCCGAGTACCTCATCCGCGGATCCGACGTGCCGCTGTCGCTGTTCGCGCGCGGCGACTTCGGCAACGAGGACTACGCGAGCGTCACCGGCGGTCTCAAAGTGTACCTCAGCGGCGATCCGCAGAAGTCACTCATCGATCGGCACCGCATGGACGATCCGCAAACCTACATGCCGGTGTTCCCGAAGCTCGTTACGAAGACGGCAACCGCTTCAACAGAATCAAACCTGTGTAAGGTTAGCGGCCCCGCTTTTGTGGTTACGAGCCCTGCCGACGGCAACTGCATCTGCCCGTCAAACAGCCTGACTCCGGGCGTACCTCCGGGCGCCTTCGGCGGCTCATTTGTGTGCTCCGCTTAGGGCGCAACCGATACTCAGGGCTTGCACGGGGACCGCGTAGGGCGTCGTCGCACGCCAATTGCCTGGCGTTACATGTCATGCAATGTGAGCCTCGCAAGGAGGCCACGCCGTTGGAAAGTGAAACGCACCCCGGGCTTGTGGGCGATATCGGCGCCACCAACGCGCGCTTTGCGCTGGTCACACCCGCCGGCGAGCTGACGCCGCCGCGGAATTATCTTTGCAGCGATTACGCGACGATCGGCGAGGCTATCGCCGCCTATCTCGCTACTTCCGACGGCGGGCGTCCCGAGCGCGCCGTGCTGGCGGTGGCCGCGTCGCTACATGGCGATAGCGTAACCTTCACCAACAACCCCTGGTCGTTCTCGATGACGGAGCTGCGCCAAAGTCTGGGTCTCGATCGGCTGCGCGTCATCAACGACTTCCACGCCAACGCGCTGGCGGTGCCGCATCTTGCGGCCGACGACCTGCGCAAAGTCGGCGGCGGCGAGGCCGTCCCGGAGATGCCGATGGCCATTCTCGGACCCGGGTCTGGCCTTGGTGTCAGCGCAGTTGTGCCTTCGCCCGGCGGATATCTGCCGATTCCCGGGGAAGGCGGCCACGTTACCATGGCTGCCGCCGACGACGAGGAAAGCGCGGTGCTCGCGTTGATGCGGCGGCGCTACGACCACGTCTCCGCCGAGCGCGTGCTGTCCGGGCCCGGGCTCGTCAACCTCTATAATGTGTTGTGCGAGCTGGGCGGCGCACCCGCCGCGGCACTGACCGCCGCGCAGATTTCGGACCCGGCGACCGGCGCCCGCGATGCCTTTGCCGGCCGAGCCTTGTCGATGTTCTGCGCCATGCTAGGCACCGTCGCCGGCAACTTGGCGCTAACGCTCGGCGCGCGCGGCGGCATCTACATCGCCGGCGGTATCGCGCCGAAGCTCGGCGGAGCTTTCGCCGACTCGCAGTTCCGCGCCCGCTTCGAGGACAAGGGCCGCTTCCGCCCCTACCTAGAAGCGATACCCACATATGTCGTGATCCGGCCCGAGGCGGCACTGCGCGGCGCCGCCCAGTTGCTCGACTCTGCTTAGAGAGCCATGTGCCGGCGCTACGCACTGCTTGGCTTCCTACGGTTTGAGACTAATTCGAGCGTACGTTGACGATCACCAATACCGACGCCAAATAATTAGGTAGGTCGAGCGGCTGATCGAGCGACCGGCAATCCGCAACCTAGGAGGAGCCCCATGCAATCAACAGTCAAATTAGCAATGCACAAGGGTGCAGAGTGGGTCGGCCCGCAGACGTCCGTCGCTGAGATTGCGAAGAAGATGCGCGAACTCGATGTCGGCTCTATTCCCGTTGGTGAG
>JBAZYB010000385.1:0-3183 GCA_041659545.1 Hyphomicrobium sp. | reverse complement strand
TTTTCCAAGGGGTTTATTCACGAGTCTCAGCGCAGTTCGGTCCGGATCATCCCGTATGATTTTACCCACGAAATCTGGTTTTTGATCGCGTATGCGGCCAAGAAGCAGCGCTTTCGAGGCTGTCAGAACGACGGGGCGATGCAGTCATTCGATTACAATCCGGAGCAGTACGATGCGGTCGTTTACAACAAAGTATTCGGCGACATTCGTATGAATACTCGGAACTGGCGGAAGAAAGACCATGCAAAATACCGTTTAGCGATTGGCCGCATGTTACTCGATAACGGCGGCGTGTTTTCAGCATCCAAAAAAATGGTGACGCTCAAACCGCTTGAACGGGAAGACGCGTTCGATCTGTTCGCTACCGACGACATCCCCGGTTTGGCCGAAATTGAACCGGTTGAACTGGTGTTCGAGCCGCTTGACGCTCCACGCATAGAGACATTGGCTGCGGCGAGGGGGTCAAGCTTGCGCATCGATGGCAAGTACGCCCCGAGGCTGATCCCTCAGGACGTTAAAGTGCTACGGGCGGTCTTCGAGTATCGCTTGACCGATTCGCGTCGTCGTGGGCGTCTGTCGCTCGCTCCGGGCAATAAGATCGGATACGACCGCGATGGTGATTCGCTGGTGCTGGAGCAATGGCTTCGCGCCCGCAAATTCCTGCTCAGTCTGTTGGAGGAAGCCTCGAATGCCATTCAGCAGGCTGCTTAAATATCAGACTGCACAGCAGTCGCTGGCATGGTGGAAACAGGTGTTCGGTCCGGATTTTCCGGCCGTTCACCGGTTTTTAATTCCGCTGACCGGGAAACGGGTCGGTTTCTATCCGTGCCCGGATGATCCAGACGTTCAGCTGACTGTTCGCGAGTCCGGTGAAAAATATCGGGCTTTCCCGACGGGGGAATATGCCGATGACTTCGACGATCTGGAACTCAACTGGGATGATGTGCAGGCGCACGGCTTTAATACTCAGGGGTTCATCGACTTTGTCCGTGACGGCTTCGGAGTGAAGAAGCGACTTTTCCAACCCTTGGAAAATTTGAATCCGGTCGGACATTGCCCAGTCGGCGACCGATCCGTTTACGCTTCTCTTCACACCGATTCTGCGAAGAATTTGGCAATAGCGGCAGACATTCACGGCCCGGAGACTGCCGGGTGCGTTGTTTTCCCCGAGCGCGTGGATCACGCAGAAGCGCTTCTGCATGGCAAGGGCATCGCGGCGATCTTTTTAGACGAAGCTTATTCGTCAACGAAGCTTGAATGCCGGCAGTGTTGCCGCAAGCTCGAAAAGGACATCACCAATCTGGAACTACAACAAAATTTGGTCTCCCGCATCGATTCTGTTGGACGAGAATTCGCAGATATGGAAGCTGAGAATGAGCGTCTCAAGGGGGATTTGGCCAAGGTAATCGCTCAAATTGCCAGTCAGGTCGATCCGGAATACTTCAAGTGGATTTATATGGTTCTGGCATCCGGATCAGTGCGCAAAGCTGCGGATGCACTCGATATCCCCAGTTCAACATTTGATCGTCAGCTTAAAGACCGCGCAGACAGCGGCGGTAGTATGTACAAAACGCTCTTCGGATTGATTTCTGTGCGGCGAAAATGCGGGACAAAAAGTGTAGAGGGGTACAATCCTGATTTTGCTTTGCATCAACAAGCAGCGCTTTCCGATTCATCAGTTATCAGTGATTTGCTCGGGGGCCTCCGGTCGTTAAACGCAACGAATTGGCAGACGGTTCAGCAGGAGCTTGTTGAACTTGTAGAAGAGGAATTTGGGACACTTTCGGGAAATTAGAAAAACTGTCCAATCGGTTGTTTATTAAGGGGTTCCTTCGCGGGAGCCCCTTGTTTTTTGCCACATTTGGGAAATGAGCCCTGTTGCTGAAAGAAGCAACACGAAGGGCTCATATGAACAAAGCAAATAATGACGATCTGATCCGGGCGGTCTTTACCGCTACCGACGAAGCGAAAACAAAGGCTCTGGCCGTTCTCGAAGGGCGGGACAATCCCGATTTCACTTCCGGTCCGCTCCTTTGCACCATGGGCGAGGCGGCAAGTCTTTTAAACACTTCAAGAGCAACACTGTGGAGAATTTTGAAGAGGGGGCGCCTGCAAAAGGTGGAACTCTATCCCGGCGCATTCCGTCTCCGCCGTGCCGATGTGGTTGCTTTGGCGAATGGGAAGGTGGTGGCCCGTGGTTGATCCCCGCTTTACCCAACTGCTCCAACTTGCCAAAGACGGCGATGAAGCATCTGTTGCTCAACTTTGGCACGAATTCGGTTTCGATTTCCATGCTGAAGTCCCGCCGTGCCAGCCCGGAGGTGCTCAGTGCTGATACGCATCGACACCCGCGAGCAGCATCCTCTCGACTTCGACCGTTGCGCCGTTGTCCACGACACCATTCCGACCTTTGATTATTCCATTGAGGGCGATCAGCTACACTTTGCCATCGAACGCAAATCGCTGCCCGATTTGATCCAGTCGCTGGCGATCCAGAAAAACTGGTGCCGGGAACTGAAAAAGATTCGCCGAGCCCGTGCGCTTCAAAAAATGCCGCGCATTTTCTACGTGGTCGAGGCCAACCGCGAAGACATCGACCATTTCAACTATTCGGTCTTCGCTTCCGGCCGCATCGGCCCGGCATTCATTTTTCATCAGCTCTCGGAGCTCGAATACTTTCACGACGTACACGTCAATTTTTCCGGCGACGCCCTCGGGGCCGCCCGCGACATCTACCGCCTGCTCAAACGCCGCGCCGAAGATTTGAAACGGCAGGAGGACGCCCAATGAGTTCTGTCCTCTGTCTTCTGTCCTCTGATCTCTGTGCGCCATGCGCACGCGGCCCACCATCGCGCCCGGCTCTCTGCCCCATGCGCTTTGCCTCTCAATCCAATAACCAATTAACAGGAGAATAACTATGGATCACTTCGAAAAATTAGAACTGAAAAAAGAAATCACCACCGAAGTCCGCAAGGATGTCACATCTGCCGCAACCACCATTGTCATGAACCGCCTGCTGTTCGGCTTCACTGCCGTTCTGTTGGAGGTGTTTATTTGGGTCACCATTATCGACATGGCTCTTACCAAAACCACGTTTTACAAGGCGTATTGGGTCTGCCTGCTACTGCTCAGCGTGCGCGGGTTGCAGGTGCTCATGGTCAAGTGGTGTAACGAAAAGTAGGA
>JBAZYB010000384.1:0-3183 GCA_041659545.1 Hyphomicrobium sp. | reverse complement strand
CTGCGACTATCCACACGCCGACCTTCTTGCCGGCAACCTTGGCCTCGTCGTCATCGTCGTCATCGTCTCCGCGCCAGGCCTGCCATGCGGCCCAGAGGCCGAGGCCCAGAGGGATGAGACCGAAGTACGGGATGGCTGCCGAGGGCAGGAATGCTCCGGCACCGATGGTCACCAGGACCGCGGCACCGAGGATGCCGGCGAATCCGAGGTACTGGCCGGCCAGAATGCGGGCGGTAGTGCCGCGCTGGCCTGCCTCTCGCGCGAAGAAGAGGGAGAGCACGATGATGTCGTCGATGTTGGTCGCTGCGAACAGGCCCATCGCCTGCAAGACCGAGGTGAGGATCATGCGCCCTCCCCAGCTGCGTCGCATCCGGGAAGCGAGCAGGCGGGATCGATGCACGGGGCGTCTTCGTCCACTGCCAGGGTGGCATCGACCAGTGCCGTCAGCGCCTGCGCCAGGTGCGAATCGGCGATCTCATATCGTGTCCGACGACCCTCGGGCTCGGAGACGACGATCCCGCAATCGCGCAGGCATGCCAGGTGGTTGGACACGTTCGGGCGTGTCAGGTCCAGATCTCGGGCCAGTTCCGCCGGGTAAGCGGGATGGTCGAGCAGGGTCAAGATCATCCGGGATCGAGTGGGGTCGGCCAGTGCACGACCCAGGCGGTTCATCACGTCGAGACGCGAAGTAATAGTCAGCATGGACTGAACTATACAGCGCGCACTGAACACTCGGTCACAGGCGTCAGCCCAGATCGCATGCCCGTAAGGGGAACCCTCACCGGACACCACCGCTACTTATCGAGAGGAACGACGGCACGCCTGGCGGGCTGTCCCGTAAGACCCGTCCGGTGAACTGTCCGGTGAAGGGAGGCTATATGACACACTGGGGAGCATGTCCCCATTGAAGGTCGGCTATGCCCGAGTCTCCACCGACGAGCAGGACCTGACCGCGCAGCGTGACGGACTCGCGGCGTTCGGCGTCGATCCCAAGCGCATCTACGTCGATCACGGGCTCACGGGCCGCAACGCCGACCGTGAGGGCCTGCGGCAGGCGCTGGCAGCGTGTCGGGACGGCGATACATTCGTGGTCACCAAGCTCGATCGGCTGGCGCGTTCGGTCCGTGATGCCCACCAGATCGCCGACGACCTCGCGGCGCGGGAAGTGAAGCTGAGCATCGCCGGATCGGTGTACGACCCGACCGACCCGATGGGGAAACTGTTGTTCAACGTGCTGGCGATGGTCGCCGAATTCGAAGCCGACCTCATCCGTGCCCGCACCCGCGAGGGGATGAAGGTCGCCAAGGCCAAGGGCCGGCTGCGCGGGAAGTCACCGAAACTCACCCCCCGGCAAGAAGCTCACCTCGTCCAGCTACATGCCGCCGACGAGCACACCGTGGGCGAGCTGGCCGAGCTGTTCAGCGTGGGCCGCTCCACGGTCTACCGCGCCCTTCAGCGCGCCGAGCGCGGGCGCGAGAACGCCTTGCAGTAGGTGCGTCGTGGACGCTCGAGCGCGGTGGCGAATCCTCAGGCTCCACGTCGAGGACCAGGTGCCCCTCGCGCGCTTAGCTCGCGAGACCGATGTTGGGCTGCGGACCCTGGAGCGCTGGCACGCCCGCTACCGCGCCGACGGCTACGCCGGACTGGAGACAGCCTCGCGAGCGGACACCGGCTCCCGCCGCCTTCCGCCCGACCTCGTCCACCTGATCGAGGGCCTGGCACTGAGCAAGCCGCGGCCGGCCATCGCCACCATCCACCGCAAAGTCACCGGCATCTGCGCCGCCCGGAGATGGCCGGTCCCCTCCTACTCGGTGGTGTGGGACATCGTGCGGACCCTGGATCCCGGCATGGTCACCCTCGCCCTGGAGGGCGCAGCGTCCTACCGCGACAAGCACGAGCTGGTGCTACGCCGGCAAGCAGAGCTGCCCAACGCGATGTGGCAATCCGATCACACCATGCTCGACATCCTGGTGGTGGGCACCGACGGCAAGCCCGCACGGCCATGGCTGACAACGATCCTCGACGACTGCTCCCGGGCGGTCTGCGGCTACACAGTCTTCCTGGGCGCACCGTCGGCGATGAACACCGCCCTGGCGCTGCGCCAAGCGATCTGGCACAAGACCGACCCGGCCTGGCCGATGTGCGGCCTGCCCGACGTGCTCTACGTCGACCACGGCAGCGACTTCACCAGTGACCAGCTCGCCCACACCGCCGTCGACCTCCACATCCGACTGATCCACTCCACCGTCGCCCGACCCCAGGGACGGGGCAAGATCGAGCGGTTCTTCGGCACCATCAACACCGAGCTACTCGCCACCCTGCCCGGACACATCACCGAAGGGCACCCCTGGCCGACACCGAAACTGTCCCTGGCCGCCCTCGATAGCGCCCTGGAGGCGTTCGTGGCCACCTACAACGACCGCACGCACAGCGAGCTCGGAACCTCCCCGCGCAGCGCGTGGATCGCCGATGGCTGGCTGCCCCGAATGCCCGAGAGCCTGGAAGACCTCGACAGACTGCTGTTGACCGTCGCCAAGACCCGCGTCGTGCGCCGCGATGGCATCCGCTTCCAGGGCCTGCGCTACGTCTCGCCAACTCTGGCCGGCTACGTCGGACGCTCGGTCGTGATCCGCTACGACCCCCGCGACATCACCGAGATCCGCGTCTTCGATCACGACGAATTCGTCTGCAAGGCCGTCAACCAAGAGCACCACGACCAGAAGGTCAGCCTCAAGGAGATCCAGGCCGCGCGCAACGCCCGCCGCCGGGCGCTGCGAGCCGGCATCAACGAACGCATCGCCCTCGTGGCCGCACCTACCGAGACGCCACGGATCACCGAAGCACCGGCTCCGGCGCCGAGGTCGGCGTTGAAGATCTACAAGGAGGACCTCAGGTGAGCCAGCGCTTCATCGTCACCAAGGAGCACCGCCGCTTCACCGAGTTCGCCAACGCCGTGCGCCGCGGGCACACCATCGGTTTGTGCTTCGGATCAGCCGGCGTAGGAAAGACACTCTCCGCGCGCCGCTACGCACACTACGAGAAGGCTCATGACCTGCTGACCTACTGGGGGCCGCGCTCCGACAACGACGCCAAGATCTACGCCGCCTTGAACCGGAGCCGCACCGTGCTCTACACCCCCAGCGTGCTGACCACCCCGCGGACCCTGAAGGACGAGCTGACCCA
>JBAZYB010000383.1:0-3192 GCA_041659545.1 Hyphomicrobium sp. | reverse complement strand
TTTCATGCGGGCCCATGTGGGAAGAGTGTGGAGATTCTGGGGAACAAAATTATGCGGAAGGAGCGACTCACCTTAGAAACGTAACGGGCAAAAGTTCAATAGACGGTGATGCATGGGCAATCCTAGGGCGCGGAAATGCTTTGCTTTGGTCGCTGCGGTGGCCAGCGCGTTCGTATTTGGAACGCTGCAGCAGGCTTCCGCCGACGGCTGGCAGTCCGGTGAACCGGGCCGTTGGGTTCCCGGCACGCCAATGACCGATTCCCAGAACGTCACTGATTGGAGTGGCTTTTATATCGGTGGCAAGCTTGGCGGTGTCTGGAGCGACATCGGCTGGGCGCCCGGATATGGCGACTTTGTCAACGGCGGCGCCGTGCCGGTGGGTACGGATGCAACATTTTCACCGAGCAGCTTCGCCGGCGGCGTTTTTGGCGGCGCCAACCTGCAGATGGGCAACTGGGTGTTCGGCCTCGAGTTCTCCTATACCGGTGGGGGACTGGGCCAGACCACTGCGAGCCCATATTTTCCCGCCACAGACACCTTCAAGACAGAACTCGATTGGCTGCTGATGGTTGAGCCGCGCCTCGGCTACAGCTGGGATCGCACCATGGTGTTCATCAAGGGTGGCTGGGCCGGCGGCAACGCCACCTTCAACGCCACCCAGAACGACCTCACGCCAGCGAGCGTAACAGCGACGGATTTTGTCGACGGCTGGACCCTAGGTGGCGGCGTCGAATACGCCTTGTGGCCGAGCTTCATCGTCGGCGTCGACTATCAATACGTGAACCTCAATCTCAGCACCGCCGCATCGTGCGATCTATGCCTGATTGGTATTCCTATCGGTGAGCCGCCCGCTGTTAATGGCAATGCCACACTCTCCCAGGTGATGCTGCGCGCCAGCTATCTCTTCCGCCCCGAGGACTGATCAGCCGTTCCCTGTAGGTTCGCTGTCTTCCGGCAGCATCGCCGCGCTGCCGATATAGCCCCACCGCATCAGGATCATCGCCGCCACCGTCGCGGCGACGATGAGTTGCGCGCTGCTGAGCGCAAGCACCAAACCCAGCTGGTGCTCGAGGATCGCGCCGGCAATGACGATAGCCGCGAGGCTGGCCGCGATGGGCGCCACGGCCACCGGGCTCGTCTCTCCCGCGCGTGCATATGAGCGTCCACAGAGCCAGGTCGCGAGCACCACGCAGGCGCCGAGCGTGAGGTACCAGGCAAATGGTCCGATCGCGGCGAATGGCACCGCCCCGTCGACGTTCGAGGTGGCGATCCAGCCGACGGCGAGCACGGGCACCATCATGAGCGCATGGGCGACGAAGGGCGTCCACAGGCACGTGGCGACCGTCGCCCGTGCCCCCTTGGCCGCAAGGACGATACCGGCGACGGCGGCGATCGAGAGCGCCGCGTAGAGGGCGCTGAGGACGACGGCGCCTGTCGTGTATTCGCCGCGGGCATTGAGATGGGCCAGCGTCGCCACTGTTCCGGGCAGCGATGCCAGGGCCGGCGTCAGGAACAGCAGCCACAGCCCGCTCCCCAGCCCGGCTCTGTCGATGACGCCGACGAAGGCGATGGCAACCGCCGTCCCGGCGAGAAGCGTGGCGATGGTCGTGGCGCGGAACGTCGTCCCGGGTTCATGCACGATGCCGGAGACGTCTTCGAGGGCCAATGCGATGCCGGCGCCCTGCACCAGGGCCATCGCCAGCGCCAGCCCGGTCGCGATGAGCCACATGCGGTCGCGGTGGCGCCAGGAAGCGCGCTCCCACAGGCGCACGCCGGGTGCAAACAGCTTCACGATCTCCAGCAGTACGAGGGCGCTGAGCAGCGGCATGACGCCGAGCGAAAAGATCGACACCCGCGCGAGGGCTGACGGGCCGGTCGAACGGGCGAGCTGAGCGAGCTTTTCGGTGTCGAGACCGGGGAGCGGCACGTTGCTGCCGAGATAATACGCGCCGAGCACGGCGAGCGTGATGCCGGCCCGCTTCCACATCGTTGCGTCTGTGTCCTGCGCCATCGCCCGTACGTCGCTCCCGTCCAGAGTAAACCAATCCCCTCAACGACCGCACACTGCCGAGCCTTGCGCTGTTACGCTGGGAATAGTCCCAACGTTTGGCGGCCTGCCATGCTTCTGTCGCTGACCAGAGCACTCGCCTTGCTCGCCTTTACCGCCGCGTCGGCGACGGGGGCGCTCGCCTTCGACTGCATCGAGAAGAAGTGCGGCCAGATGCTGAGCTGCGCCGAGGCTTACCATCACCTCAAGGTGTGCGGTGAGGGGATACGCGATCGCGATAACGACGGCATCCCGTGTGAGAATGTGTGCGGCAAGACGCGCGATGAAATGAATAGGCGGCTTGGGCTGCCGCCCAACGGCGAGCCGCCTTCGCCGCCACCGCCGAGCTAGTCCTTCCCGAAAACCCGCGCGAAGATCGTGTCGACGTGGTTGAAATGGTAGCCGAGATCGAACATGGCATCGAGCTCGTCCGGCTTCAGCTTCGCAGTCACGTCCTTGTCGGCCTTCAGCTCGGTGAGGAAGTCCTTGCCCTGTTCCCACGTCTTCATCGCGTTGCGCTGCACGAGCGCATAAGCGTCCTCGCGCGATGATCCCGCCTGCGTCAGCGCCAGCAGCACCCGCTGCGAATTATGCAGCCCCCCGAGCTTGTCGAGGTTCTTCTGCATGTTCTGCGGATAGACGACGAGCTTGTCGATGATCCCGGTGAGCCGCGCCAGAGCGAAGTCCAGCGTAACCGTAGCGTCCGGCCCGATCATGCGCTCCACCGATGAGTGCGAAATATCGCGCTCGTGCCATAAGGCGACATTCTCCATGGCCGGCATCGCATAGGCACGCACCATGCGCGCCAGACCCGTCAGGTTCTCGCTCAGCACCGGGTTGCGCTTGTGCGGCATGGCGGAGGAGCCCTTCTGTCCGGCCGAGAAGAACTCCTCGGCCTCCAGCACCTCGGTCCGCTGCAGGTGGCGGATCTCGACGGCAAGTCGCTCGACCGACGAGGCGACGACGCCGAGCGTGGCGAAGTACATCGCGTGACGGTCGCGCGGGATAACCTGCGTCGACACCGGCTCGGGCCGCAGCCCCAGCTTGTCGGCGACGTAGACCTCGATGCGCGGATCGATGTTGGCGAAGGTACCGACCGCGCCGGACAGCGCACAGGTCGAAATCTCTTCTCGCGCCGCAATCAG
>JBAZYB010000382.1:0-3222 GCA_041659545.1 Hyphomicrobium sp. | reverse complement strand
AGCTCCGGCGTCGACCTTCGCCTTCAGGTTGTCCATGTCAGCTGCAAGCGTGCTGCTTTCAGGATGCTTTTCCGGGTAGCCGGCCACCGATATTTCGAAGGGCGCGATACGCTTCAGGCCAGCGACGAGATCGGCGGCATTCGCGTATCCGCCCGGGTGGGGTTCGTACGTCGTGCCGGGGCCGCCGGCCGGATCGCCGCGCAGGGCCACGATGTGGCGCACACCGACGTCCCAATAGTCACGGGCGACGGCGTCCACTTCCTCTTTGGAGGCGGCAACGCAGGTCAGATGCGCAGCGGGCTTCAGGTCGGTGTCGCCGACGATGCGCGCAACGGTATTGTGCGTGCGTTCGCGGGTCGAGCCGCCAGCTCCGTAGGTAACCGAGACAAACTCGGGGTGCAGCGGGGCCAGCCGTTCGATGCACGACCAGAGCGCCGATTCCATCTTGTCGGTCTTGGGCGGGAAGAACTCGAAAGAGACGTCAATCTCGCCGGATCCCAGCAAGCGGCTCTTGCGTTCGGATGTGATGGCCATCACGGGGCCTCCTCAAGGGCGCGGGCTCGCGCCGTCATTGTACGTGCGCTGCCGGGCTGCTGGCCCATCCACACAGAGACGGTGAGGGGTTGCGGCGCGGCACTCGATACGGGTGACAGGTCTTTTTGCAGGCGGGGAGCGAGACCGGCGTCTTTCATCCAATTCTCCACCTGCGCAGGCTCGAAGCCCAGCCGATCGTGGGCGTGTTCCTCGCGCAGGAACTCCAGATCGTGGGGGGCAAAATCGACAATGAGCAACCGGCCCCCCGGCGCCAGCACGCGCGCCGCCTCGCGTATGGCGAGAGCCGGCTCAGAAAGGAAGTGCAGGACCTGATGCATGACGACGGCGTCGGCGACCCCGTCGGGCAGGCTCAAATCGTAGATATCTCCGTGGCGCACCTGCGCCCGCCCCAGGTTGGCCCTCGTCAGGTTGCTACGGGCGTAGGCGAGCATCGCGTTGCTCAGATCGAAGCCCAGGCCGCGCTGATAGCGGTCGGCCAGCAGTTCCAGAATGCGGCCGGTGCCGGTGCCCAGGTCGATCAGCAGATCGAACGGCCCCGGCCCCAAGGCGTCGACGATGGCGCGCTCGACCTCGCGGTCGGCGATATGCAGCGAGCGGATGCGATCCCAGTCGGCAGCGTGGGCCTGGAAATAGGTTTGGGCCGCAGTCTCGCGTTCGCGTTTGAGAGCCTCGGCGCGCTCGCGGTCGCGGGCTACAACACGATCCTCGGCATCGATGAGCCGCAGGATGTCGCGGGCAAGACGGCCACCCGCGGAGCGTTCGGATACATGGAAATAGGCCCAGCTGCCTTCGCGGAAGCGCTCCACGAGGCCTGCTTCCGCCAATAATTTCAGATGACGGCTGATGCGCGGCTGGCTCTGGCCGAGGATCACAGTCAGATCTTTGACGCTCAGCTCGCCGGCGGCCAGCAGCAATAGAATGCGCAGGCGCGTCGGCTCAGCGGCCGCTTTAAGCGCCGCCACGATGTCGTCGCTGGCAAACGATCCCGCCAATGTCGCCTCCGTTTGGCCAGATCATATAAAGATATGTTTATGTGTCAAGCACGGGATCATCGGAACGGTGTCTCATTCCAGACAACAATTAACTAGGCGGTAAGCAGCCGCGTTTACCTTTGCCTGATCGCAATCGCTGGTCGCACGGACACTTTATGCGCGCTGCCATTTATGACCGGGTTGAGCCACCCATGCCTGCTACCCTCCCCCTCCGTCTCAATCAGGCCTGCTCGCAGCGCTCCGCGACGGCATTCCTGGCGCTCGGGGTACCGCTGGCGCTGCTGGCACTGGTCGCCGTGGTTGCGATCGCCCGCGAAGCCGTGCTCATGCCCGAGGCGCGCGCGCTACTGCAGCAGCGGCCGACCCTGGCGCTTGAAATCCTGGCTGCGGTCGGGTTCCTCATCTACTTGGTCGTGCTGCCCTCAAGGCGGCTTCTCGCCCGCCTCACCACGACGCGCACGGTGGATATCGCCAACGGCGTTGTCACGGTCAACGAGGGCAGTCACTTCCGCAAATGGTCCTGGTCCGCGCCCCTCGGCTCCTATTGCGGCGTTGCCCACAACGTGCGTGCGTCTCTTTCGGGCTCCCGTCACGAAATCATTCTACTCCATCCCGAGCGAGAGAAATCGATCCTCTTGTGTGTGGCGCCCAGGACATCCCAGGCCGAGGTGGAGCGCACCGCAACCCTTCTGGGTCATAAGCAAATTGCTTCCAGCGAACTCTATCGCTTCAAGGGCCTATGGCCGCGAATTTCCACGCAACCTCTGCCGGAGGCCACCCATGCCTGATGCAGCCGCTGTCCAAAAATTCGACGTTATCGTCGCCCAGCCTTTGACTGAAAGTTGCCGTACATGGCTAATAGGACTTCAGTGGCGAGGGTCGGCCGGTCATCTCCCCGTCCCCGCTTTTTCTTTGTATTCCCTGAGGAGGGAGCTTAGCCGCATTATGAGCACCGTGATCTCGCGCGCCCCAAAAGCTATCGTTCCTGCCGGATTTGCGCGCGTCGCTACTTTGGCCACGCTGGCGCTACTGGCGATGTGCGCTGCCGTGAAGGCGGAAAGCCCTGCCGGATACATGAAGCGCGTGGGCAACGAGTTGCTCGCCGCCTCCCGTTCGGGATCGGCGACGCAGTTCGCGATGGTGTTGAATTCCAACGCCGACATCCCTTCGATCGGCCTCAGTGCGCTGGGTGATTACGCTCGCGTCCTGCCAAAGCCGGACCGGCAGATCTACTACAACGGCATGATCAATTTCATCGCCCGCTATGCCTCAAAGGAGGCACCGAAGTATCCCATCGCACGCTTCATCGTCACCGCACAGTCGAAGGACGATCCACGCGGGACGTACGTCGACAGCCGCATTACACTTGCCAGTGGGGATGGCTACGATGTGCGCTGGCTCGTGGTTCGCCGCGGCTCCACCTACAAGGTGCGAGACGCCCAGGTCATTGGTTTCTGGATGACGTCGTTCCTGGACACCCTGTTCCAGAACTACATCAGCGAGAATGGTGGCAACCCGAAGTCCCTGGTGGTGGCGCTCAATCGCTGAGTTGCCGGCAGGGACACACTCCCTCGGCTGCTGAATGAATGAATATCGCGCGTCCGGGGATCGCCTCGGGCGCGCTATTTTTTTGCCGGCGCCCGGCCGGCCGGCTTCGTGGAGGTTGAAGCAAGAT
>JBAZYB010000381.1:0-3232 GCA_041659545.1 Hyphomicrobium sp. | reverse complement strand
ATTGGCTGCCGGCAGTGCCACTCCGAGCGGCTGCAAGGCGCTGCGGTAAAGGTCCGGGCGGTATGTCTCGCGTGCGATGGCAGCGTTCTGCGGCGTGTGCGCGACTTGTCCCCATCGCGCCATCTGCGAATAGAACCACAGCGCATGGCTCTTCCACGGGAACGTCGCGGCCTTAGCGAACGGCACGAAGAAATCTTCCGTGTTGTGAATCTCGCCACCGCCGACATCGAGATCGCCGGAAAGGCCGTGCAGCATCCACGCGGCGGGACGTGAAATATAGCTCGGCGCGGCGAGGATCTCTGCGAGCTCGCGATGGTTTTGAGCGGCGCTGCACCACTGCGCGTCACGGCAGAGTGCGCGTAGCAAAGCGGCGAGAGCATCGGGCTCGCGCTCGGCCCAGCTCGCCGCGACCCCGAGAACCTTTTCGGGACTGGAACGCCAGATCGCCGCCTTGACGGTGGCGATGTGCCCGACCCCGGCGGTGGTCCCCGCTGTGCTCCAGGGCTCTCCGACGCAGTATCCGTCAAGGGTACCGGCCGCCAGCGCATCCGCCATGAGCGGTGGTGGCAAAATCACGATCTCAACGTCGCGATCTGGATCCATGCCGCTGGCCGAGAGCCAGTATCGAAGCTCGTAGTTGTGTCCGGAAAAGGGGTGCACGACACCGAACTTCAGGGGGCCGGCGGAATTCCTTCCCCGCTGTATGATTACACGCTGCAATGCTCGGCCGGCGGCCTCCGGGTCGAGACTGGCAGTGGCACCCTGGTCCGCCATCTGCGCCCACAGAGCATTGGACACCGTAATCGCGTTGCCCCCGAGCCCGAGCGCTATCGGTGCAATGGTCTTGGCAGCAAGCGGCGTCAATCCGAGGTTGGCCGCGATGGGCATCGGCGCCAGCTGGTGTGCCGCCTGGAAATGGCCTACCGCCATTCGGTCGCGAATGCTGGCCCAGGAGGTCTCGCGCACAAGCCGTAGATCAACGCCCTCGTCGCCGGCAAAGCCTTTCTCCTTGGCGGCGACCAAGATCGCGCTGTCGAGCAACGGCATGAAACCGGCGACAATCTCGTGACTCTTACGCACGCTCATCATTCCTCCGGTGGGGCCAGCAGCCCCGCGGCCGTAATCAGGCTCTCGGCGATCTCTGAAATCTTGCGGTTCTGGTTCATCGCCGTCTTGCGCAACAGCGCGTAAGCGTCCGCTTCGCTCATCTTGCGCGTCGACATCAAGATGCCTTTGGCCTTGTCGATCAACTTGCGGCTCTCAAGCTGCGATCGCGCTTCCTCCAGTTCGCGTGCCATGCGGGCAAATGCGTTGAAGCGGCTGATCGCCATGTCGATGATCGGCTTCACGCGCTCGCGCTTAAGGCCATCGACGACGTAGGCGGACACCCCGGCCTCGACGGCTGCCTCGATGGACGCTTGGTCGGAGCGATCAACGAACATTGCGATAGGACGCTGCACGGCGCGGGAAAGTTGGAACATGCTTTCCAGCATATCGCGGTTGGGGTTTTCGAGATCGATGACGATGACGTCCGGAGCCGTCTCGGCAATCTTGCGGGCGATACCGACGACGTCGTTGACGACGGTGAGATTCGTATGGCCGGAGTCACGTAACCCATCCTCGATGACTGCCGCCCGCAGGCGGTTCTCGTCGATTATGAGAATTGACAATGGGATCGGCCGTTTTGGCATCGGTGCCCTACTGTTAGCGGCACGGCCCTTAGCACGTCCTAACAACGAGTGACACCCGCTTCAGGTGCCCCTTTGAGCGAAGCTCCCCAAGGTGCGCGCCGCCACCGCGGCCATCCCGGCGGCGGTGGCAGCCCCAGACCCGCATGGCCCGGCGCGAGCAAGGCTGCTCAAAAAATTGCCACGGTTGTCTCGCAAGTCAGACACGATCTGAGCGAATCGATCAGGGGCACATGCCAGGGAAAAAGCGTCCGCTGCGCGCGGCAGCCGCGAGTATCGCCACAGGTTGGCAGCCTGCGTTGCTGGCTTTGTTCGGCGTCGCCGCGACTTTCATCGGCAGCGTCGTTGCCGTGCCGACGGCGGATGCCAAATCTCCCGGCAGCCGCTACTGCTTCCACGGCTATTGTCACCGCGTCGGCACGCTGGCGCAAACCGACACGCTCGTCGGCTGGCGCGGCTTCGTGCTCGCCTCCTACTACGACAGCTGCCATCGTGACCGCTTGAACCCCTGCGGGCTGACGAGCTCAGGGGCCGTCTTCCGCGCCGATCTTCCCGATAACGCGGCAAGCCCGCTGCTGCCGGACGGCACCGTCATCCTTGCCTATAATCCCAAAACGAGCGACGCCTCCGTTTTGCGGATCACGAATGCAGGTCCCTATAGCGGTGAGCGCAAGCTCGACGTATCGCGAGCCGCCGCGGACAAGCTCGGCTTCCGCAAGCAAGGGGTGGCGTCACTCGTCGTCATTGTCCTGCAATCGCCGACGAAGGCCGAGGCCAATTACGTGGGCCGGCGCGTGTATCCGAAGGTGCCGGGCTACCTCGGAAAGTTCGCGACTGCCGACATCGCACTTGAGGCGACGCAAGCGCGGATCGGCGTCCGTGACGATGGCGAGCAGGCGTTCGACGACACGGCCGCGGACATGGAGACTTCCGCGCTGGTGAACGGGGCCGCTCCGAGGCCACAGCTGGCGGTGTCGCCATCGCTCGCCCGCGAGTTAGTGATGCTGCGCTCGGCCCCGCGGCCTGTGAGCCGGGGCGTGCAGCTTGTGCAGGGTCCGCGCCCGATGAGCCGCGCCGAATTCGAGGCGCAGCAGTTACTCCTCCCACCCGCGCAGCGATAGACTTTCCGCCGCGCGTAGGTTGCGAGCACGAGCCGTCGGAGAGCTGCCTACGGACGAGAAAAGGGCATCTCCGGGTATGCTTGGCAGACCGTGCTCCCGGTTTCTCCCCACGCCGCGACGAGAGGATGTGCGCCGTCAGCGCAAGCATCTGTAATGTGGTTTGCAGACATCGAGGCGACCGAGGCCGGCGTTCTCACACGACGGCAGAGGTGTGCAGTCGACACTGGATCTCGTCAGTTTGCTCTACGGAAGGTTCCGGAGTGAGAGCAGGCATGTCGTCAAATGCTGCATCGACCGGCGTCAGTGAATATGCCGAAATCTGGCACGGCGTCACAACAGATTGCGAAGCCACTTGTGGGCCGGATCGTTGTCATGAACCTTGTGCCAAGCCATGCGCATTGCGAAACGCGGGCTCTCAAACGG
>JBAZYB010000380.1:0-3233 GCA_041659545.1 Hyphomicrobium sp. | reverse complement strand
ACAGGATAAGCTGCGGAGTTTCAAATAACAGATGATGCATGTTATGAACGTGCGCCCAGTCGTGTGGGATGAGATGCTGATATTTGAGTTGGAAACCAGGTTTGTAGGGTGCGGTACCCTGACACTGCAAGATGTTCGCAAATCTATATCACGCAGCCACTCCAAAGGAAGTTCGTTTTATGTCAGGCATTCCTGAAGACCAGAAACAACAAATCATTGCTGGGCTCGACAAAGCGGGGGCAACGCTTCCATGTCCACGTTGCGGACACGGTCAGTTTTCTCTCGTGGATGGCTATTTCAATCACCCCATTCAGACTTCGCTTGGCGGTTTGGGAACGTGACCGCTAGTCCGGCGAAGGTGACCGGGAGGATTCCGGCAACGTGACCGCTGATTCCGACCAACGTGACCGCTGCAAACGGTCACGTCAGTCGGCACGGCGGTATACGCCATCGGTACGGTGTTGCGCATAAACCCAACCTGCGGGTCGTGTAGCTTCTTGCACTTTTTTGCAAGGAGCCCCATGCCCGCTTTAAGGATCAATATGCGCAAACTCAAAGACGCACTGCGTCTCAAATTCGAAGGTGGGCAGTCCCACCAACAAATCGCCACCGCTCTGGGCATCTCCAAAGGCGTTGTCACCAAGTACGTGGGCCTGGCCGTTGCCGCAGCCCTGGACTGGCAGGCCATCGCCGCCATGGACGAAGCCACACTGGAGCGCCGCCTGCTGGCGTCTCCCCGCCCCAGCGACACCTACGCTCAACCCGACTTTGGGCGCATCCACCAGGAACTGGCCCGTAAGGGCGTCACCCTCACCCTGCTGTGGGAGGAATACTGCGCCCAGGTGGGTGACGAGCACAGTGCCGACAACCCAGTCAAACCCTGGCGCTACTCCCAGTTCTGCGAGAACTACCGCCAATTTGCCAAACGCCTCAAGCGCTCCATGCGCCAAGTGCATCGTGCTGGTGAGAAACTCTTCATCGACTACGCTGGCCCTACCATCGCCTTGATCGAGGGTGGGCAGGAGGTGGGCCGCGCCAATCTCTTCGTCGCCGCCATGGGAGTGTCAGGCTACTGCTTCTGCCTGGCCACGCCCGCGCAGACGGCTGCCGACTGGCTGGGTGCCACCGCGCAAGCGTTGACGTTCTATGGCGGCGTGCCCCAGCTCATCGTCCCCGACAACCCACGTGCCCTAGTCACCAAGGCCGACCGCTACGAGCCGGTGCTCACCGACACGGTGCGAGACTTTGCACGCCACTACGGCTGCTCAGTGCTGCCTGCGCGCGCCTACCACCCGCAGGACAAACCCAAGGTTGAATTGAGCGTGCTGCTGGTAGAGCGCTGGATACTGGCGCGCCTGCGCAAATTCCAATTCTCCAGCGTGCAGGAAGTCAACGATGCCATTGCCCCCTTGCTGCAATGGCTCAACCAGCGTGCCTTTCAAAAGCTCCCCGGCAGCCGCTCCAGCGTATTTGCCCAAATCGATGCCCCGGCCCTGATGGCCCTGCCCGTACAGCCCTGGGAATGGGCGGTCTTCAAAACGGTGCGCGTACACATCGACAGCCACGTCGAATTTGAAGGCCACCGCTACAGCGTGCCCAACGCCCTGGTAGGCTTGGTGCTGGAGCTGCGGGTGACGGCCCATGCAGTGGAGGTTCTGCACCGTGGGCTACGGGTGGCCAGTCACATGCGCTGTGCCCACAAAGGCGGCTTCACCACCGTGACCGAACACCTGCCCGAGCGCCACCAGCACCAGGCCCAGTGGACACCTGAGCGACTCATCTCTTGGGGCGAGCGCATCGGCGTGGCCTGTGCGGCCACGGTGCAAAAGATGTTGGAGCGCCAACCCCATCCCGAGCACGCCTACCGGGCCTGTTTGGGCCTGCTATCGCTCTCCAAGAGCTATAGCCCGGCCCGGCTGGAGGTGGCCTGCACCATGGCACTGGGCCTGGGCACCAGCAAATACACCCACATCCGCGACATCTTGCTCAACCGGCGTGACCTGCTCGAAGTCAGCACGGCCCCTGAGTGGACGTCTCCGGCACACGCCCATGTGCGCGGGGCGAACTACTACCAATGAAACCCAACACACAACTCGAACAACCCAACACAAAGAACTCCAAAATGATGATGAACACCACCTTGAATCAACTGCGCAGCCTGCGCCTTGAGACTATGGCCCAGGCGCTGGAGCAGCAGCTTGAGCAAAGCGGCATCACTGCCATGAGCTTTGAAGAACGGCTGGCCCTTCTGGTGGATCGTGAGGTGCACGGCAGGCAAGACCGGCGCTGTGCGCGCTTGCTCAAAACGGCCAAGCTCAAATACCCGCAAGCGGCCATTGAAGACCTGGACAGCCGCGCCACGCGCGGCCTGGAGCGCAGTGCGGTGATGAGCCTGGCCCTGGGCGAATGGGTCAAATGCGGGCACGCGGTGCTGATCACCGGTGCCACCGGAGCGGGCAAGTCGTGGCTGGCGTGCGCGCTGGCCCAGCATGCTTGCAGGCGTGGGCACAGTGCGCTGTATTTGCGGGTTCCTCGCCTGGGTGAGGAGCTGCGTATTCGCCACGCCAACGGCACGTTCACGCGCTGGCTCGATACGCTCAAAAACACCGATGTCCTCTTGCTCGACGATTGGGGCATGGCCGCCATGGACAGTCAAACCCGAGCCGACCTGTTGGAGATCATTGATGACCGGGCCAGTCAGCGTGCCACCATCATCACCAGTCAGTTGCCCATTGAGCATTGGCATGAGTGGATTGGGGATCAGACAGTGGCCGATGCCATGCTGGATCGGCTGATGCAAAGTCACCACCGTTTCACGTTGACGGGGGAGTCATTGCGTAAAAGGGCGTCAGCGCAGAAAGGAGCGACGGGCAACTAAAGCCATGGCCCGCGCGTGGCCTGTAGCCCTGGCCGGGGGGCGGGTCATGCATGAAACCATGCACGACCGAGGGGGCCTGCGGCGCCCTGGCAGGGCCCCATGAACAAAGAAATCCAAGACCAGAGAAGGAGAAATCAGCCGAAAAAACACCTCGGCATAAAATCAAAACGCGCAACACCGACCCCTCGGTCACGTTCGCCGGAATCGCCGGTCACGTTGCCGGAATCAGCGGTCACGTTCACCGGAATACAAAACGATATTCGGTTTGCCCGCAGGCCGCCTCTGGCCCCGCGGTTTCCTCCCTCGGGGCTTGTACGACGCCCACCCTTCGCGGGTGTTCGTGGCATCATTGGCG
>JBAZYB010000379.1:0-3239 GCA_041659545.1 Hyphomicrobium sp. | reverse complement strand
GAAGTGTGGATTGAGCGTCTGCGGGTCGAAGGTTATCGGTGCCTCGGATTCCTTTGAGGTCAGCACCGTCTCCTGGAACGTCATGTCGACCGCCGGCGGCTTTCCCGACCAGTCGTAGCCGTAGTTGCCGATGGCGATTATCGTCTTGGCCGGATCAAGCTCCTTCATCCGCCGGCTCAGCTTATCGACGTACCAGGGCTGCGAGGCGATGGCGCCCGGCTCGCCCTCCTCGAAGTGCTCGTCGTAGGCCATGAGAATTTGATAGTCGGCCGCCGCCGCGTAGCTGCGATAGGCCCAGTCCGGATCATCGAACGGCGCGCAGATGGCGATGATCCAGCCGTGCGAGGCAAACGCGACACGCATCTCGCGCAGGAACGCCAGGACGTTTCGGTGCGCGTCCTTGGGCACCTCCTCGAAGTCGATGACGATGCCTTGCGCGGCGTGGTCCTGCAGGAACGTGACGATGCTATCGATACGCGCGCGGCGCTTCACCGGGTCGGCTAGCAGGTGGGCCAGACCTGGGCCGTCCCAATTGCCGTCGGTCGCATTCTGCAACATCGGCAAAATCGCGGGACGCTGCTTCTGCCGACCCAACAGCTCCACCGAGCGCTGGTCGACACCTGTCTTCAGATCCAAATTTGGGCCGGTGAACTCGAGCCAGCTCGGCACCATCCAGTCGAGCTTGGGAAGCGCCGTCTGCAGCGAGGCAAAGCTGCTGTCGTCCCAGGTCACGTAGAAGCCGATGGTGAGCGGCCGGCTGTCGATGCGACCGCGCGCTGCCAGAAGCTGCTTGGCGGAGGCCTTGGGCATAGTCTGCTTGATGGCCCACTTCGGCAGCCTGACCTTGGAGCGCGCCGCATCGGCGAGACGCCGCGCCGCCGGCAACAGCTCGCGGCGCTGCGCGATGTCGTTGGCGGTGAGCCCAATGCGCTTGTGCGGTGGCTCGAGCGGCAGCATCGAGGCGCTCGGCAGGAACAGCAGGCTCGCCACGAACAGCGCGAGCATGATGGTGCTGACCACGGATACGGTCCAGCCGACGTAGCCGAGGATGACGGATCGGCGTCGGGTGGGATCGAAGAAGATGGGATTGCGGGTCACGTGTTCAGCCTGAATAGAAAACACCGGAACGGTGCGCGACGAAACTCCGCCGCTGCTGCATCGATTGCGCCAAACCTCAGGCGGCATAACACGCGGATCAGTCGTCAGAACATCAAACTTCGGTAAGGTTGAGCGATACCAAAGTACATCGCCTTTGCGCGGCCAAAACATTCGCCCGTATGCAGTTTTCTATCTTTGCAAGTCAGTATTTTTTCACTTGGCTGTGGGCCGCCCGACGCCACAAAGTCTCGGCCAGTATCTCGCGAAAGTTGGGTTCAAAAAGCCTTGGCCGGCTGCCCAACCGGAGTGGCGCAAGCGCTCGTCGTGGAGACAATCGATGTCCACCGCAATCGAGCGCCTTGACACGCCCCCGCGCCCTTCTACTCTGGCGGCGCTGGTTTCACGCGGCTCGACAATAGCCACGTGAGGGAACACGGAAGGCCCGTTGGCCGTGCCGTGGCTGCCCCCGCAACTGTATGCGGCGAGTTGTTCCTGAGAATGCCACTGACGATCGCCAAGGCGATTGTTGGGAAGGTTCAGGAAGAACGTTCGAGCCGCAAGCCAGGAGACCTGCCAGCAATGTCGCCCATCCTCCGTGCGGGGCGCGCGGTGGAGCGGAGACCCGTAGCGGCGACTGATGTGAACCTTTGGGGGTTACGTCAGATGTGCTTGGCTGCGGTGTCGCTTCTCGCGCCGCCCTGATCGACCGACAACCGCAGTCTAAACACTGCGGGGGCGGCGAATTGTAATCTGTCATCCGCAGCGATTTTGCGGGTGCGGCTTGGCGTATCTCGACGGCACTCCCGTGTCAGTACGGCGTAACGGGGGATGACATGTATTTGCGTTGTTGTGCGCGTTCGGGTCCAACACGGACCCACTTGGCTGCTCTGCTTTCGGTCGGCATTTCGCTGACTGGATTACCGACCTCAACCTTCGCGCAGAGCGTCGACGAGCTGCCTCCGGTGGTGGTCGAGGGAGCGACGCTCGATGCGTCGCAGCCTGCCAAAACCGGCACTTCGAAGTCCACGCAAAATACGGCGTCCGGTCCAGCACCGGCCAGCGGAGCCACGGCTCCTGCCAAGCAGGGAGCGCAAGCGTCGTCCGACGATGGCTTGCCCCTCGAGCAGATCGGCGCGTCCGTGTCGGTGGTGACCCGCAAGGATATCGAGGAACGCCAGATCCGCTACGTGGCCGACGCTCTGCGCAGCCTGCCGGGCGTCGAGGTCAGCACGTCGGGCACGCAGGGCAACCTGACGCAGGTCCGCCTGCGCGGTGCCGAGGCCAACCAGACGCTCGTCATCATCGACGGCATTGAGGCCAATAATCCAACCGATGGCGAGTTCGACTTCTCGAACCTCGACGCTACCGACATCGAGCGCATCGAGGTCATCCGCGGTCCGATGAGCGGCGTCTACGGCTCCAGCGCGGTGGGCGGCGTCATCAACATCGTCACGCGAGGCGGCCGCGGTCCGCTGACCTTCCGCGCCAGCACCGAGGGCGGAAGCCACGGTACCAGCGACTTCGCGGGCGGCTTCTCGGCCGGCAACGACAAGGGATACCTCTCACTGAACTATCATCGCCGGCAATCAGAGGGCTTCAACATCGCACCGGTGGGCGACGAGACCGATAGCTGGAACCTCTCCACGTTCTCGATGCGCGCCGGTATGACCGTGCTCGACACGCTGTCGGTGAACATGACACTGTGCAACATGAGCAAGGACGCCGACCGTGACGGCTTCGGTGGCGCTGGCCCTCTCGCCACCGCAGTCGACGACCCCTCGAAGCTGACGTCGGACACCTGGCTCGCCGGCGTCAACGTGCGGTGGGACACCCTCGATGGTCACTTGACGCACGAGGTACGCGCCACGCGCAACGCTACGGTGACGACAGACAACGACCTGAGCTTTCCCGCCTTTCCGTTCTATTCGCGCAACGAGAGCGAGGACATCAAGTACGGCTACCTCGCCACATTGCGATTTGCGACGCCCGGCTTCGCCGCCCACACCGTCAGCGGCCTGATCGAGCACGAGGATGAGAGCTTCACGCCAGGCGGCGATCTGACGGACAACGTCGAGCGCTCACGCGGGCGGGAATCGGTCAGTGGCGAGTATCGCGGCGACTTCGGCAAGACCGTTTACCTC
>JBAZYB010000378.1:0-3240 GCA_041659545.1 Hyphomicrobium sp. | reverse complement strand
CGGCCTACTACGCGACGCAGGCCTTTGTGCCTATGTGGGTGGCCAAGACGGGCCTCAACGACAAGGGCCGCGCCCTCATTGCCGAGTTCGGCAAGGCCAACGACTGGGGCCTCGAAGCTGCCGACTTCGCCGTGCCGACGCTGGCTCCGGTCGCAGAAGGAAGCGACTTCGCCCCGGAAGCTCTGGCCGACGCCGAGCTGAACCTGTCGCTGGCGGCCATGAAATACGCTCGCTATGCGCGCGGCGGTCGCATCACCGATCCGGCAACCCAGCTGTCATCTTATCTCGACCGCAAGCCGCAGCTCATCGAGCCGAAGACCATTATCGAGAAGCTTGCCGGAGCCGGCGCGCCGGATGCCTATCTGCGCGGGCTCAATCCGCAGCACCCGCAATTTGAAAAGCTGCGGCAGAAATATCTAGAGATGCGCCAGGCGAAGGCCGCTCAGGAAATCGTGCAGCTGCCGAACGGTCCGCTGCTCGTGCCGGGCAAGAGCGATCCGCAAGTGGCGCTGCTGCGCAAGCGCCTCAAAGTGGCTTTGCCGACTGCAACCGCTGGTGCGACCGTCGACGAGAACTTCTTTGACGACGATCTGAAGACGGCGGTTGTTGCCTTTCAGAAGGAAGCCGGGACGCGTCCCGATGCGGTCGTAGGCAACGCCACGCGCGCGCTGCTCAACGACGTGGAAGTGCTGAGCCCGGCAAAGCTCGTCGCCAACATGGAAGAGTGGCGGTGGATGCCGGACGACCTCGGCGATCTCTATGTCACCGTCAACATCCCCGAATTCACGCTCCGCATCGTCAAGAACGGCGCCGTCATCCATACAGAGCGGGTCATCACCGGTCTGCCAGATAAGCAGACCCCGGTATTCTCGGAGACGATGAAGTCGATTGCCTTCCAGCCGCGCTGGAATGTTCCCAATTCAATCAAGGTGAACGAGCTTTGGCCGAGCCTTGCGCGCGGTGGCACCTACTTCAGTCGCCAGGGCCTGCGAGTGTCGAAAAACGGTCGCGACATCGATCCCGACAGCGTCGACTGGGCCTACACGGATATCCGCAACTACGACGTCTATCAGCCGCCGGGGGCCAGCAACGTGCTCGGGGAGGTGAAGTTCAACTTCCCCAACAAGCACACGGTCTACATGCACGACACGAACGCGAGGGGATTGTTCGAACAGGCGAACCGGACGTTCAGCCATGGCTGCATGCGTGTGCGTAATCCGCGCCGCATGGCGGAGATCTTGCTGGGCGAGGACAAGGGCTGGGATGCGGCGAAGATTGCCGATCTCATCGCCAATGGGCCGCCGAACAACGAGGTGCCGGTCGACCGCAAGATCGGCGTGCACATCACTTATTTCACGGCCTGGGTCGACGACAAAGGTGAGCTGCAGACAGCGCGCGACGTCTATGGCCACGAGAAGCGCATCCAGCAGGCGCTCGATGGTCGCTGGTCGCAGATCGCCAAGGGGCCGAACCACCTCGCCCCGGTACGGGCGCCAGAGAACGTGTCGTATGCGGGCGGCAATCCGCTGAAGAGTGTGGGGGATTTCATCTCCCAAGCGCTGGGCGGCGGTTTCTAAAATTGATCAGATTCAGTTAGTCACAACAGCGGCTTAACCCGATAGTCCGTCGCCACCATATTGCCCTTTGACAGCCGCTTTGCGCCCCTATTCGCCCCTTAGAAGGCTGGTTACCAATCATTAATGGTTGGCCGTTAACCCTTAGGGAACGTGAATGCCGGTCGCATACCGGTGCTCTGCAGGCGCAAACGCCCAGAGCACGCCGGGACCGGTCAGAACACGGGGTGGCACGTTGGTATCGCGTAGCAAGGCTATCCTCGGCGGTCTGGCCGCCGTCATCTTGGGTTTGAGCGCAGGCTCGCCCGACGTCGTCGCGGCCTTCGGCTCGACGCGCACCATATCCATGCATCACATCCACACGGATGAGACGATCACCATCACCTACAAGAAAGATGGCAGGTACGATCCCGAAGCGCTGAAGAAGCTGAATTGGTTCTTGCGCGACTGGCGCCAGAACAAATCCATCGAGATCGATCCCAAGACCATCGACTTGCTATGGGAGATGCACACCGAGCTCGGCAGCAAGGTGCCCATCGAAATCATCTGCGGCTTTCGCTCCGAGCAGACGAACAGCATGCTGCGTCGGACGCAGGGCGGTCAGGCCAAGAAGAGCCGGCACATGACGGGGCAAGCGATCGACGCGACCTTCCCCGACGTGCCGCTCAAGCAGCTGCGCTGGTCCGCTGCTATCCGCCAGGTGGGAGGCATCGGTTACTATCCGACTTCGGGCGTGCCATTCGTGCATGTCGACACCGGCCCGGTTCGCGCCTGGCCGCGTCTGCCGCGTCAGGAGCTGGCGATGCTGTTCCCCGACGGCCGCACCAAGCACAATCCCCCCGATGGTGGATCGATCACGCGCGAGGATGTTCGGAAGGCGCGGCAAAATTCGTCACTGTTCGCGCAGATGACCGCGTACTTCGAGCGCCGCACCAAGCCGCGGACGGAAGCGGAAATCATGATGGCGGAGGCCGGTATCGCCGCGCCTGCGCCCGTGCTCAAGGCTGCACCGGCGCCCGTGGCGCGGCCGCTGCCAGAGGTTCGCGTGGCGGCCCTCGAGCGCGCTATGCCTGAGCCCAAGCCCAGTGCCGTGCCGGCGCCGCAGCTCGTGCAAGCGCCGCGGCCGGCCGCACCCCCGCCCATCGCCGCCGATCGGGGGCGTCTCAATCACCTCGTAACGCTGGCCTCGCTCGACCCAAGTGAGGCGCTTATTCAGCATCGCTCGAACGATGCGGATCGGCGTCGTCTCGATCAGATGGTGAGCACGGCAGCGCTCGGGGAGTCGCCATCGTCGGCTGCTGCTCCACCGGCGAAGAATTTGGCTTCTCTCGTCGATACTTCCACTTCGCCGCCGCGCGATTTCGAAGGGAGTTGGGCGCCGGCTCCCGAATTCGACGACGACCACCCGGAAGAGCTGTCGTATCGGCCATTTCCCGTTGCTCCGCTGCTGACGCAGTCGGCGTCAGCCGATGACGAAGCGCTGGTAAAAATTGTGCACCCGGACTTGCAGCGCACGCTGGATCTGCTCGACGACAAGGAAATCGTGTTGCCCATGCGGCTGCGGCCGGGCGGGCAGGTTTCCGGGGTGACATGGGCGCAGCGGTTTCATGGCGGTGCGGTCGACTTCTCGGCGCAGCATAGCGATGATGAGCGGGCTGTGGCTTCG
>JBAZYB010000377.1:0-3245 GCA_041659545.1 Hyphomicrobium sp. | reverse complement strand
ACACGGCATCGCTTTTCGACGTCATCGCCAGAAAAGCCGAAGCAACCGGCGAGCGAGCGTAGCGATCCGTGGCCCGCCTGCGGGAACGCCTCCTCCAGCGTCTGGAATACGGTGCGTTCTCCCTCAAGAAGGTCCATGGCGTGCTGGGCGAAGTAGCCGACCTTGACGCTGCCGCCGATCTTCACCGTACCTGCGTCAGGTTCCGCCGAGCCGGTGACCAGCTTCAACAGGGTCGACTTGCCGGCGCCGTTGATGCCCATGACGCACCAGCGCTCCTTGCGGCGGACGTGGAAGTCGAGCCCTTCGTAAATGACGCGGCTGCCGTAGCGCTTGTGGACGTCCTTGAGGCTGACGACGTCTTCTCCGGAGCGCGGAGCAGGTGGAAACTCGAACATGATCGTCTGGCGGCGCTTGGGCGGTTCGACGCGGTCGATCTTGGCGAGCTGCTTGACGCGGCTTTGCACCTGCGCGGCGTGGGAGGCGCGGGCCTTGAAGCGCTCGATGAAGCGGATTTCCTTGGCGAGCATCGCCTGCTGGCGATCGAATTGCGCCTGCTGCTGCTTTTCGGCGAGGGCGCGCTGCTGCTCATAGAACTCGTGGTTGCCCGCGTAGCTCGTCAGCGCACCGGCGTCGATCTCGACGATCTTGGTGACGACGCGGTTCATGAACTCGCGGTCGTGCGAGGTCATGAGCAGGACGCCCTCGTAGCCCTTCAGAAACTGCTCCAGCCAGATGAGGCTTTCCAGATCGAGATGGTTGCTCGGCTCGTCGAGCAACATGGCGTCGGGGCGCATGAGCAGGATCCGGGCCAGCGCAACGCGCATTTTCCAGCCGCCGGAAAGCGCGCCGACGTCACCATCCATCATCTCCTGGCTGAAGGAGAGACCGGCGAGGACCTCGCGCGGCTTGCCCTCCAGCGCGTAGCCGCCCAGCTCTTCGAAGCGGCCCTGCACTTCGCCATAGCGCTCGATGATTTGTTCCATATCGTCGGCGCGCTCGGGATCGGCCATGGCAGTCTCGAGTTCCTTAAGCTCGGCGGCGATCTCGCTCACCGGGCCGGCGCCGTCCATGACTTCGGCTACGGCGCTGCGGCCGGACATCTCGCCGACGTCCTGGCTGAAGTAGCCGATGGTGGCGCCGCGATCGACCGCTACCTGGCCCTCGTCAGGCTCCTCCTGCCCGACGATCATGCGAAACAGGGTCGTCTTGCCGGCGCCGTTGGGACCGACGAGCCCGACTTTCTCGCCCTTGTTGAGCGCAGCCGATGCCTCGATGAAGACGATCTGGTGGCCGTTCTGCTTGCCGATATTGTCGAGCCGAATCATGTGCGTTGAGGGTTCCCGAATGCAATCCGGGCACCCTTAGGCCATACGGCGCGGCGGCGGAAGACGGGGCATCGACGCGGCAGACACACCGTCCGCCGCACCGCGTGTTCAGCCTGTCGCGTGGTACGAGCGGGTATCGCCAGGAGCCGGAGACAGTCGGGCACTACGGGCTCCCGGGATGCGTGGCAAATGCGGCACGCTTTTCGCTTCCGTGCGGGAAACCCGGTTTGCCGCAGGCCGACTCTGTTGTCGAGTGCGCCGCGCTTAACTAGTTTTGAGATCGGGATAAATCATTCCTTGGAGGGGCAAATGCGCTCGTTGAAACTCGGCTTAGCAGCCACCGCAGTGATCTGCGTGCTTTCGGCGACGGCTCAGGCCGATTGCATCAAGGTCGAGTCGCTCGGCGAAGCTGTGACGCACGATATCGCCGAGGTCTTCGCGACGCACGGTCTCGCAAACATCATCTATGGGAAGGGTCGCGTCGGGAAGGGTCCCGTCCACACGAAGTGCGTCGACGGCTCAGGTACAACGACGTGCCGCTCCTGGCAGACGGCGTGCAGCGCGACGGCACCCCATACCTGCTTCGGCGCTTGGCTTTGCTTGCCCATGTGATCCGATGCTTGGCGCAAGTAACGGATAGCGCGATTTTGCAAGAGGGCTTCGATCCGTTTTTGGGGCCTTCGTCTGCTGGGTTGGAAGAGCATTGCAGGCCAGCGATGAAGTTCATCGCGTTGGGCCCCACTGTTTTCGACCCAGAGCGCGCTTGGCGACGTTGCCGAGGTCAAAGATGCCGTCGGCTTCGCTTTCATGACCTCATCGACACCGAGGCGCGACGTGGCGGGCCAAGTCAACGTCTCAGCATGTCCTGTCGCATGCGGAGCGAGAGGCGGCGAGGAACGTCTCCCCAGGAAAAACACGGAAGCAACGGAAGCCAGATCGCTCCTTCCGTTACATCTCCTGGTTGACCAGAAAACACAATTAAATAAGGGTTTTGGTGGCGCACCCGAAGGGATTCGAACCCCTGGCCTCTGCCTTCGGAGGGCAGCGCTCTATCCAGCTGAGCTACGGGTGCACAGGCCGCGCTAGATAGCGCATTCGGCCGGACCGGGCAAATGGCGCGGTGGCCCCACCGTCCGGCGGGCCAGACCGCAGTGATGCCGCAGATTTGGGCGACAAGGCCGGGGTCGACCGGCGCGGGAGCCTCGCGTGCGCATCATGGCAGCCCTTTTCCTCATGTTTTCCCTGGCCTCTCCTGCAGCGGCGGGTCAGACCGCAACGAGCGATGAGGCGGCGATCCGCGCGGTCATCGCCACCTGGTATGGCGAGCTGCAAAAGGTCGCCGACCGCAAGCACTGGCAGCTCTCTGCGCCCATGGCGATCGACGGCGGACCGGCCGAGACGGAGATCAATCCGCGCTCGCGGGCTCGCAGCCCCACCATCTCCAACGAACTCGCCGCACGCGCGCTGCAATTTGCCTACGAAATCGATGTGCTCACCGTCGATCCGCGCTTGGCCAAGGCGGTCGTGTGGGAACGCGGCTACTTCTATGCCTCGGCCAACCAGGAGACGTACGAGAACGCCGCCATCGCCGTGTTCGTCATGGAGAAGCAGCCGGACGGGCGGTGGCTCATCCTCGCTCATCAGGCGAGCTCAACCGGCATACCCGCTACGAAGCGCACGGTGCCGCTGCCCGATATGAAGCCGCGCTGGGAGGCAATCCGCGGGCCGGCCGCCAAAACTCCTGCGGCGGACTGACCGGCTCGCGTCGGCTTGGGGAACCATTTTCCGCCAGCAGCGCCGTCCCCATATGAGTGGGCCGGGTGTGCTGACCGCCCCGGCCGGAGCCCCTATAGTTCGGCTTCACAGTCGGACATCAGACCCAATCCATGAGCGAAACCAAAACCAAAGCCGCGAAGGCCT
>JBAZYB010000376.1:0-3246 GCA_041659545.1 Hyphomicrobium sp. | reverse complement strand
CGAACAGATTTTCGATGTTGGCGCGTATCGTGACGGGCCGGCCGTTGATCGAGGTCGCGTAGCGCGCGCCGATGTCGACACGGGTCCAGTCGGGGAACCGCAGAAGATTGGCGCTGGTGAGATAGGAGCCCGACGTGTAGATCACGCGTCCATTGAGAGCGAGGCCCGTGACCCAGGGAGTGTCCCAGTCGAGGCTGGCAGAGAATGTCCTGCTCGGTACGCCGGCGGCGTCGTTGCCACGTTCCGAAGCATTGGTCGGGTTCGTCAGCTCCGGACGCAGGAACGTCGCGCTGGCCATGCCGCGCAGGTTCGGCAGGATCAGGCCATAGACGGACAATTCCACGCCGCGGTTGCGCTGTTCGCCGTCGTAGAGCCGCTCGTTGGATGCCGTCGTGATCAAGCTTGGACGGGTGACCTGGAACACTGCGGCGGTCGTCGTAAGGGTGCCCCAATCCACCTTGACGCCGGCTTCCTGCTGCTTCGATTTGTACGGTGCAAGCACGGCCCCGGTGTTGGCATAACCCGCGCCGACGATGGTGCCTTGACTCAGTCCTTCGGCGTAGTTGGCATACAGCGAGACGTTCTGCCACGGCTTGACGACGATGCCTGCGAGCGGTGTCGTGGCGTCGGCGTCGTAGCTGCTCGTCAGAGCGCCCGTTGTCGTGCTGAAGCTATCCACCTTCACGTTCTGCTGACGAACACCGAGCGTCAGCAGCACCGCATCGTTCAGGAACGACATCGTGTCGACGAGCGCGGCACTGGTCAGCGTCGTGTCGGACGAGTGTTTCGGCGCGGTCCGTGCGGCCGTGATGGTCGGAAGCGGCGACGGATTGTAGATATTCGATGCGGCCGTGTTCCCCGTAATGTAGGCGTATCCATACTCTTGCCGGTAACCCGTATAGACGAAGTTGAGCTTGTGACCGATGAAGCCGGTATCGAATTGCGACCGCAGCCCCACATTGCCACTCAAAGTCTTGGTGTAGGAGTCGTAATAGGTATTGCGCACCGTGAAGTTCCCGAGAGCATCGACAGCGGTCGCGGAGGTGGGGAACGTCTGGTAGTTGGAGCCCTCACGATAGCCGACGCCCGCATAGGCCGTCAGCCAGTCGGTCAGGTCGTATTCGAGACCCGATGCGATGGTGTTGTCCTTTTGGCGAAGCGTTGTGCCCGGATACCAGTTGCTGCGCGCATCCGGTGCGGCCGGAATTGCGGTCGCGATCGACGAAAGACTGACCTGCGGACGGAAGTTGTCGGTGTTGTCGTTCTGCGAAATGGCGTCGAGCGTCCAGCGCAGGCGATCCCCTCGATAGTCGATCGCCAACGCACCGAGGCCGGTCTGGAAATTCCCGTCCTTGATCGAAGCTTCGCCGTTACGCCCCACGCCGTTAAAGCGGACGCCCCATTCCTTGTTGTCACCGAAGCGCCGGCTGGTCTCCAGATGCAGGCCGTAATTGGCAGAACTCATGAAGAACGGCGTCAAACGCGTGAACGGCTCCTCGGTCGCGCGTTTGCTGACGATATTGATGCCGCCGCCGATGCTGTTCCCAGGGGCGATGCCGCTGATCAGCGCACCTGGCCCCTTCAACAATTCGATCCGTTCGATGATCTGGGCCGGCACGCGCTGCGAGGACGTCAAGCCGTACAGGCCGTTGAATCCGACATCGGTCGCGGCAACGGGAAAGCCGCGAATCTGAAAGGTGTCGTCGAAGCCGTTGGCACCGGTGGTCAGCCGCACGGACGAATCGTTGATCAGCGTGTCCGCCGCCGTCCGCGCCTGCTG
This sequence comes from Hyphomicrobium sp., assembly GCA_041659545.1. Taxonomy (GTDB): domain Bacteria; phylum Pseudomonadota; class Alphaproteobacteria; order Rhizobiales; family Hyphomicrobiaceae; genus Hyphomicrobium_A. The sequence goes on along the minus strand of JBAZYB010000376.1, from coordinate 1,466 downwards.
ATCCTCGATCAGCTTCGACGTGAAATTCACGGTGCTGAAGGGCACGTTCATCACGCTGGTGCTGCCGAGCAGGCCGAGCGTTCCGCCCTGCGCTACCTGACCGCCGGCATAGGCTGGCGCCGGAGCTCCGATCGTCCGGGTCGTTCCCATCGTGGCGACCGGTGCAATCGGCGCAGGCGGCCGTTCGGCCGGTTGCCGGGGTGCGACGCGGGCTGAGCGCTGAGCCGCGCCACGAGACCGCACCGTGCGCGTCACCCGCGCTCTCTGTTCAGGCGCATTGATGGATACCGGAGGCAACACCCGCGGCGCTGCGCTCTGCGCGCTGCTCTGAGAAGCTCCCATGCCGGTCAGGCATAGCGAAAAAACGCTCGTGGCCACGCCGACGTAGAGGCGGCTCTTGTATTTCTTGATGTTACTCACGACACCCCCAACTCACCCAACGGATGTCTGACTAGGGAATCGGAGGTTCGGAAGCAACGAAACCGATTTAGAATCGCTGTACGTATGCACGTTGGCGTTATCTCGAGCTTCGTATTCGACGCCACACTCAAACGTTGCTCAGGCAGCACGGCTCGTATGAGATCATTGACCTCGAGTGGAAAAAATTCAGAGTTGTATCGAGCAATCCAGGATCACGCGTTGCTGCCGCGCGAGGCGAGATCTCGAAGAAATTCCGTTTCCCCTGCTCAACCCCTGGCTCGATGAAGCCGCAGCACTGCTGCGATCAGCCGTCGAGAGGCGAAGACGGCAGGACCCCTAGCTCGCGCTGCTCCGCTTCGGTCGTTCGAATAGCCGCGTAACCAGGAGTTGCCTTCGAGAACAACGTCACGGACTTTTTCGATCCGACAGGGACGGCGGCTCAGGTTCGATCAGGTTTTGACAACGCAGTCCGCGGTCATGCCCATCGAAGGCTCGGCTGAATTTTTCTCACGTCCCAACGCCGGCGCCGAGTTCTTCACCTGGCTTGGAGGCCGCAAGTTTTCGCCCGGCACGAGGGGCGGGCGAACGCCAACAGACCCAAGGCGAAAACGCCGCGGCCTGGACCGGCCCGCGGCGGCCTGGAAGATGCTTCCTCGGGCCGTCCGGCCGGCGACATCATGGGCATGGGCAATGGTGCCCAGGAAAGGACTCGAACCTTCACGGCCGTTAAGCCACTGGCACCTGAAGCCAGCGCGTCTACCAATTCCGCCACCTGGGCCCGGGCCGGTTAGTACGGACCGTCCGCGCGCTTGTCAAATCGGCTCATCGCCGGCCAAATGCGCTGTACAGCGCCGGCCGGTTGGCGTATCGCGAAACGGCGTAATCCCCTGCGATCTCTCGACTTTGACCAAAGGAAAATGGACCCCATGGCATCGAATCTGGACACGCTGGTCACGGTTTTCGGAGGATCCGGCTTTCTCGGCCGCAGCGTGGTCCGGGCGCTGGCCAAGCGCGATTACCGGATCCGGGTCGCGGTGCGGCGGCCG
>JBAZYB010000375.1:945-3262 GCA_041659545.1 Hyphomicrobium sp. | reverse complement strand
CACCCAGCAGGTGTCGTCCAACATCACCGACGTGCAGCGCGGCGCCAGCGAGACCGGCTCGGCCTCCTCGCAGGTGTTGTCCGCGGCGCAGTCGCTGTCCGGCGATAGCAACCGCCTCAAGCTCGAGGTCGGCAAGTTCTTAAGCTCGGTGAGGGCGGCCTGACGATGGGAAGGCTGCACACTCCGTTAATCTACGGATCGAGGATTAACGGGAACCGAACGGGAACCGATTATGATTTCGGACCGGAGGCGGAGGTCGCATGCGAGACCAGCCTCTGGGCCCGGTCGTCGCTGCATTCGAACTGCCCAGGCTCGTTTCAGACGAATGCGCATCATCCCGTGGAGATGAGAATATGTCGTTTGCAATGCTGAGCCCGTTCAGGATGACCGTCGGCCGGAAGATTTATGCACTGATCGGCCTCGGCTTCATCGGACTGCTGGGGATTTCGATCCTCGACTCGCGTGAGCTGGCATCGAGCCTCAAGCAGCAGAAGCAGATCGAACTGCAGCATCTTGCGGAGCTGGCCCTCGGGATCGTCAAGGAGGAACATGCGACGGAACAGAAAGGTGAAATTGCGGTTGCCGACGCGCAGAAGCGGGCGCTGGCCCGGGTCGCAATGCTTCGATATGGCAACAATGAATATTTCGTCATTCAGGACCTGCTGCCCCGCGTGCTGATGCATCCGGTCGCGGCGCAGCTCGTCGGCAAGGACATGTCGGACGTGAAGGACCCGACCGGGAAGCGGTTCTCGGTCGAGATGACGGAACTGGTGAAGCAGAAGGGCAGCGGTTTCGTCGACTATCTCTGGCCGAGGGCGGGATCCGACAAGCCGCAGCCGAAGCTTTCCTATGTCGTCGGGTTTTCGCCCTGGGGCTGGAGCATCCTGACCGGCGTCTATGTGGATGACCTCGACGCCCAGGTGTCGTCCTCGACCCAGCGGTCCCTGATCGCTGCCGGTCTGATCCTGCTGCTCATGCTGGCGGTGTCGATGTTCATCGCGCGGGGCATTACCAGGCCGCTACAGCGCATGACAATCGCGATGAAGAATCTCGCCGGCGGCAAGCTCGACGTCGAGGTGCCCGGCATTGGCCGGCGTGACGAGGTCGGCGAGATGGCCGAGGCCGTCGAGATCTTCAAGAGCAATGCGACCGCCCGCCAGGGCCTGGAGGCCGAGCAGAAGGAGGTGGAAACCCGTGCCGTCGCCCGTCGCAAAGCGGACATGCACAAGCTCGCGGACGACTTCGAAGGCGCGGTCGGCGCGATCATCGAAACTGTATCCTCTTCCTCGACCGAACTTGAAGCCTCCGCCAGCACGCTGACGGCGACTGCGGAGCGCGCGCAGGAGCTCACCACCATGGTTGCGGCAGCATCGGAAGAAGCCTCCACCAATGTGCAGTCGGTGGCTTCCGCCACCGAGGAAATGACGTCGTCCGTCAACGAGATCAGCCGCCAGGTCCAGGACTCGGCGCGGATCGCCAATGAGGCGGTCGATCAGTCCCGCACCACGACCGATCGCGTCAGCGAACTGTCGAAGGCGGCAAGCCGGATCGGCGACGTGGTCGAATTGATCAACACGATTGCGGGACAAACCAATCTGCTGGCGCTGAATGCCACCATCGAGGCGGCCCGTGCCGGCGAGGCCGGCCGCGGCTTCGCGGTGGTGGCCTCCGAGGTGAAAGCGCTCGCCGAGCAGACCGCGAAAGCGACCGGTGAGATCGGGCAGCAGATCAGCGGCATCCAGGCCGCCACCCAGGACTCGGTCAACGCCATCAAGGAAATCAGCGGCACCATCGAGAAACTGTCGGAGATTTCATCGACCATCGCCGCGGCCGTCGAAGAGCAGGGCGCGGCGACGCAGGAAATCGCCCGCAACGTGCAGCAGGCGGCGCACGGCACCCAGCAGGTCTCGTCCAACATCACCGACGTGCAGCGTGGCGCCAGCGAGACCGGATCGGCCTCCTCCCAGGTGCTCTCCGCGGCACAGTCGCTGTCCGGCGACAGCAACCGCCTCAAACTCGAGGTCGGCAAGTTCCTCAATTCGGTCAGGGCGGCCTGACGCCGCCATTGCTCGCAATGGCGGCTGAGACGTCGTATTCGAATTTCAAACAGCGAGCGGATATGCGTCCGCATTCTCGCGGCGCGATGCGCCCGAGGTTTGCGTCCGTTTCACCCTCTCCAGGAAGAGAGGGCGCGGGGAAAGCCGGGCGCCGATCGCACCCGCGGTCGTACGCACAACAGGCGCACGAGTAGACCACAGGGCAACCGGATCATCCGGCTTTCCCCGCACGATGGTTTACGGCTTATACGTGATCTCCT
>JBAZYB010000375.1:0-935 GCA_041659545.1 Hyphomicrobium sp. | reverse complement strand
CGGTGAGCCTTGCACTATTGCCACCGTCGCCTCGCGGATCGCAGATGCATCACGGACCCGGTTGGGCGGACACATCTCCACACGACTTGACGCCAGCATAGGGGCGCCAGGACAACACGATTTCGCCGTCCGCGCCCGTCTCGCCAAAGCTCTCGCCGGACCTCGTACCGATCCGGCCAGTTTCGTCGAAGACAGTTAGCAGCGCCGTCCGTCTGCGCACCGGATGATCGCTCACGGAGTTCAATCCGCCCTGCAATCCCTTGCGCGCCCGACGCTGTCGCGTCCATCGCGTCCCACCGCGCGTTCGTGACGTGCGCAACGCCCCTCGTCGGGTGAGACGGGCGAATCACTAAAGGTGATTTGCCCGACGTGTTAAGCGAAATATTTTTACTTCGAGGGATTGACTTTGATTTCTGATAAACAGAAGTGATTTGCCCGTCGGGTAGTTCCGGTGCAGTTTTTAGTTTTCGGCGCGGGGCGACTGTTCGCCGTAGCGCACCGGCGTCCACATGGCAGAAATGCTTCCGGCACGACATTCAGCTTTGGAGCGGAATCGGCGCCAAGGCCGTGATCTCGATGCCGGCTCCCGTTCCCCGGACGCTGCGCAGCGCGTGAGCGGTGCGCTGCTGAGCCGGGGCCCATCTATCACCACCGCGCATCCGTCGTCGTGGGTCCCGGCTCTGCGGAGCAGCGCAAGGGCGCTGCACCGCGTCCGGGACACGGAGTTTACCCCACCCGCCACTCCAGGACGCCATCCTCCGCGGTGGCGATGTCGCCCAGCGTTCCCACCGGGGTGCGGTCCATGTTCGTTAGATGCGCCAGCGTCGCGCTATCCTGCGCCGGTACCCGCGCCAGCGCGCGGGTGTCAGCTGCGGTTCGCAGCATCACCACGCCGTGCTCGATCTCGCCGCCGCGGCCGTAGAGCACGGTAAAGC
>JBAZYB010000374.1:0-3281 GCA_041659545.1 Hyphomicrobium sp. | reverse complement strand
CAGGGATCGGCATGGCGCTCGCGATGCGCGAGTTATCGGCTCATTTGCGCGAGACAGGCGAGAGCAAGGGGTACAACGCCGCCTTTGCACGCCAGGACCGTTCGCGCTTCCTCGAAGCCCTCGAACTTGCCGTCCAGCGGTCGCTGCGCAAGCGCGCCTGACGGCGACGCCCGCCACCACCCAGGTGCGTGACTTGCCCGTTGCTGGCATATAGATATCCCGGCTGCGCCCGGTGCAGGCCGCCAGAATTCGCACTATCCGAGTAAGAGGTAACGTGAACCACTCCGCGCCGAGCAGCCGCCTCGACCGTCCGGTCCGCGCCGACGACCACACCCTCGGACCTACCAATGCTCCCATAACGCTCGTGGAATACGGCAGCTACGCCTGCCCCTATTGCCGGGCTGCAAATGCGCGCATCGCCGAAGTCCGCGACGAGCTCGGCCCTAGATTGCGCTACGTGTTCCGGCACCGGCCCCTGACCGGCAGCGATCTTGCGCGCCGAGCAGCCGAGCTCGTCGAGCGCGCCCCTGACGCCGAAGCCTTCTGGGGTGCCCACGTGACACTCATGTCGCGCTCGGCAATGCTAACCGAGGAGGATCTGCAGGTGGTTGCTGCCGATCTCGGCGTCGACGTGCCACCTCTTCCCTCCGAGGACGACTGGAAGAAAGAAATTCACCGCGTCGAATCCGACGAGCACAGCGCCACCGCCAGCGGCGTCATGATCACGCCAACGTTCTTCATCAACAGCCGCCGGTATGACGGTCCGTGGGACGAGAGCTCCTTCCTTGACGCGATGGTCGGCACGCTTGGGCACCGGTTCCGTTCAGCGGCGCTCGACTTTGCCAGCTGGGGCCCCTCGGCCGGCGTACTGCTGTTGCTTTCGACGCTATTCGCCATCGCGGTGACGAACTCCGCGTGGGGACCCGCTTACGAAGAATTCTGGCATCAGCACCTAGGCTTCACGCTCGGCGCGACAAGTTTCAAGATGTCGCTTCTCCATTGGGTGAACGATGCCCTACTGACGGTATTCTTTCTCGTCGTCGGACTGGAGATCAAGCGCGAGTTCACAGTCGGCCACCTCGCCAGCCGCCGTTCCGCCGCATTGCCTATCGCGGCCGCAGTAGGCGGCATGGTTGTCCCTGCTGGGCTTTACGCACTCGTCCTTCCTACCGGGCCATGGGCTCACGGTTGGGGCGTGCCGATGGCGACAGACACCGCGTTTGCCGTCGCACTGATCGTCATGATGGGCCGCCGGGTTCCCCTGGAGCTGCGCATCTTCCTCACCGCCGCCGCCATCGTCGATGACATCGGCTCCATCGCCGTCGTGGCCCTGTTCTACTCCGGCGCCCTGCAGTGGACGTATTTGGCCGCAGCTCTCGTTGTTACCGCAGCACTCGCCATGCTCAACCGCGCACACATCTACCGCGTGGCGCCGTATATGCTTTTTGGCATCGTTCTGTGGGCCTGCGTGCACGCTGGTGGTCTCCACGCCACGCTCGCCGGCGTGATCCTCGCCCTCTTCATCCCGACCCGGCCGCCTCCCAATCTGGAAGCGCTAACGGCACAGCTATCAACCATCGTCAGCGCTGAGGCACGGCATGGTGATGAGGTTTTACGCCACGGACCATCGCTACCGGCACTGCGCGCCATAGACGCAATTTACGACCGGCTCGAATCCCCGGCGGACCGCCTCCTGCGCCACGCTGGAGCGCGATCGAGCTACATCATCCTGCCGCTCTTTGCTCTCGCCAACGCCGGAGTCCCGCTATCCATCGCCGTCATCACCGGGCACGAAGCTCTGATGCTCGCCATCATGGCGGGGCTCGTCATCGGCAAGCCGCTCGGGCTGTTCGCAGCCTCGTGGCTAGCCGTCATCGCCGGACTGGCGATCAAGCCTGCCGGTTACACGTGGCGCCAACTCGCCGGTGCCGGGGCCCTCGCCGGCATCGGTTTCACCATGTCACTGTTTATCGCCGGGCAATCGTTCCATGAGGCATCTGACTTCGCGGCAGCCAAGATCGCCGTGTTTGCCGCCTCGGTGCTATCCGCCGTGATCGGCGTAGCCCTCCTTTGGGGGGCGCCCGCCTCATCCGAGACGCCCGACGTTAAAGGCAGCAGTTAGACGCCAGACCTAACGTAGACCGATGCGGTCGACACCAAGAATGGCGCCTGGGGCTTGCGCCGAGCCCTCCTGTAACAGCACGACGACACCGTCGTAGCGCTCGTTGCCGGGAAGCCTTCCTCTGAAAGTCGCGGGAGCACCCGACCAATCACCAAAGGAAATGATTTCTCGGACGATGTTTGTGTAGGTGATCGCGCTGTGGGCGTTTTCACCACGACCAATCGTCACCTCGCGTGAAGCAAGATACGGCATGACCACGACGGTTGCCCGCCCCGCTAAAACTTCCGCCGTCGCCCCGACATCCACCTCAATCTCGCTTCCTCTCTGTTGAACCATTATCGGCACGCCAATGCTGTCCGCTCCCTGCCAAGCCGCTGCCATTATTCCGGATCGGTCGGAGCCGACGACGGGCAACCGACCATTGACCACCGCCTGCGGCGTATATGCCTGGCCATCCCCGCGCAGTTTCGCATACGCCTGCTGGCGACGCGTGAAGGTGTTCTTGGCGAATGTGTCCTTCCAACCCGTGCGATCCCAATAATCGACAGGGAGAGAGAGCACGACGTATCGCGGATCGCGCGCGAGTTCAGCGAACAGGCGATCGGCCGGAGGACAGGCGGCGCAGCCCTGGCTGGTGAAGAGTTCGAGAACTGCGCGCGGCCCAGCCGCCGCCTCTCCAGTCAAAAGCCAAAGCCCAAGAACCAAATATGCAAGGGTGCGCACACGCATTCCAATTCTCCTCCGCAGGATTGTTGACGACTGCGCGCGGAATCGCGCTCTTACAGCACGTCAATCCTTGGATCGTTGGGTTGTGGAAATGTCTGTCGCGCCGAGGATGGCCCCGGGTGACTCCAGCGTCCCTTCCTGCACGAGGACGACGACGCCGTCATAGGCCTCGTTGCGGGGTAGCTGCGACTTGAACGTCACTGGCGCACCAGTCCAACCGCCCAGCGGAATGATGTCGCGCACGATATTTGTATAGGTGATTTTGCTGTGAGCGTTCTCGCCGCGGCCGACGGCCACCTCGCGCGATGCAAGATACGGAAGCAGCAGCACCGTGGCATGCGGGCTTCCTGGCCTGACAGCGTCGACCGTCACCTCGATCTCATCGCCCGATCGCTTCGCTTGCACCGGCAAACGAGGCGCGGTCGTGGTTTCG
>JBAZYB010000373.1:0-3294 GCA_041659545.1 Hyphomicrobium sp. | reverse complement strand
GCCGCGCAGCCAGCCCCCGCCCAGCGCCGCCGCAGCCCGATGCCGAACCGCGCGCACCCATCATCATCGAGGGGACCTACCAGCGCCTCGACGATGAGGAGCAGGACAAATAGACCCCGCCGGTGCAGACCCTGCGATCCCGAGACACCAAGCCCAATCCCCAGAGACCAAGATTGTCGCAGGCCGGCCCGCGTGTTAGCTAGCCGCCTCGAACTGTAACCCAACCTTCACGGTAAAACTCGATGGCCACTTCCAACAACGGTAACGGCAACCCCGACGAAGCTGCGCTCACCACCCCGCCCCCGGCGCAGGTGAAGATCGTTGCGCAGTACATCAAGGATTTGTCGTTCGAGAACCCGAACATCGAGCGCATCATCAAGGACCCGGGCGATCAGCCCAACCTGCAGCTGTCTATTAATGTCGCCGCCAAAGGAATGGGCCCCGGGCTCTACGAGAGCAGCATCGATTTCAATGCTCAAGCCGTGAACAAGCTGGGCGAGATCTACCAGCTCGAAATCATTTACGCCGGGTTGTTCAAGCTTGAGAACATCCCCGAGCAGGCCCTCGAGCCGTTCCTGCTCGTCAACTGCCCGGCAATCCTGTTCCCGTTCCTGCGCCGCCTGGCCGCCGACCTGACGCGCGAAGGCGGCTTCCCACCGCTGCTGCTGGATCCGTTCGACTTCGGCTCGCTGTATATGCGCCGTCAGCAGGAGCTACGCGCCCAAGCGAACTGACGTGCGCCCCGCGAAGTTCTTCCGAGTGTCCGCTCGCATTTTCACTTGAACCGCGACGGCCCCAGGCACGGTCTGGGCCTCGCCTCAAGCGTCTGGCGACCGGCTCTCTGCAGGGGAGTCGCCGGGCATCACCAGGAAGCGGCGCCAGATGGCCTGCTCCCCCAGCGTTTCGACGAACACGGCGTGCGCGCTCTCCATCTCTGCCGTCAGACGCGGCTGCAGCGGGTGTGGGCGACGCAGCGCATTGCCCCGCTGCATCGGCGCAATCTCGCCGCCGTTCGGACCTTGCGTATCGACAGCCAACTCCACGAACGCCGCCTGCCGCACGCCGAGCAGCTCGATATAGACCTCGGCGAGCAGCAGCGAGTCGACGAGCGCGCCGTGCTTGGTGCGCTTGGTGTTGTCGATGCCGTACCGCTTGCACAGTGCATCGAGATTGTTTGGTCCGGCCGGGTGCCGGCGCTTGGCCAGCTGCAGCGTGCAGGTGACCCGGTCCATGGCGATCTTGCCGAGCGCCACGCGCGACAGCTCGAAATTCAGAAAGCCGATATCGAACGCCGCGTTGTGAATGACGAGGCCGTCCTCGGCGATGAATGCCAGGAAGTCGCTCGCCACCTCGGCAAACTTCGGCTTGTCCCTGAGGAACGCCGTCGTAATCCCATGCACACGCTCAGCCTCGGCCGGAACGTCGCGCTCGGGATTGATGAAGCAATGATACTCGCGCCCCGTGGGGATGCGATTGATGAGCTCGATGCAACCGATCTCGACCAGCCGGTCGCCCCGCATCGGGTCGAGGCCGGTGGTTTCCGTGTCGAGGATGATTTCGCGCATATGTTCTGGACGCCGCGATTCGGCTGCTCAGGTCAAGCCCACTCCCGGGCAAAGGCCTGCCCGGACCACGTTTGCAGCTCGGCGATGATCCTGTCGAGGTGCGCCTCGCTCGACGCCATGCCGCTGCCCGTATCGACGATGAAGTCGGCGCGCTCGCGCTTTTCGGCGTCGGGCATCTGCCGCGCCAGCAGCCCCTTCAGCTTCTCCGGTGTCATCCCCGGCCGCGTCGCCAGCCGCTCGTGCTGGATCTCTGCCGGTGCCGAAAGCACGATCGCCGCGTCGACGAGCTTGTTGGCGCCCGTCTCGAACAGCAGCGGAATTTCCAGCACCGCGATTTCCGTTCCCCGCCGCGCCTCGGCACGCAGGAACGACCGCTCGCTTTCCCGCACCAGGGGATGGACGATCGCCTCCAGCTCCCGCAATCGCTCTGGATGCGCGATGAGCGCCGCACTCAGCCGGCCTCGGTCGACACCCTCGAGCGTCGTCACCCCGGGGAACGCGAGCTCGATGCGTTCCACAGCTTTTTGACCGGCGTAGAGGCGATGCACCTCGGCATCGGCGTCGAATACCGGCATCCCGCGTTTGCGCAAATACGCAGCCGCTGTGGATTTGCCCATACCAATCGAGCCGGTCAGCCCAACGATCAGCATGTTCGCCCCCCGATATCGGCAATCAGCAATGCGCGTAAGTCATCGGTAACCTGTGGACGCACGCCGAACCATTTCTCAAACCCAGGCACAGCCTGATGCAACAACATCCCCAACCCATCGACAGTGCGCAATCCCTGCATTCGCGCTTGCGCGAGCAGCTCCGTCTCCAGCGGCACATAGACGATGTCGGCAACGACGCAATCGGGATTGAAGCCGCTCAAATCCATGCCGAGCGATCCCGCCCCCTTGAGGCCGGCGGCCGTCGTGTTGACGAGCACGCACGCCTCTCGCGATCCGTCGCTGCGGTTCGCCCAGTCGAAAACCTTCACGCGCGGCCCGAACGCTTCCGCCAGCAACTCGGCGCGGCCTCGCGTTCTGTTGAAAACGCGCACCTCATCCACGCCCGCCTCAACGAAACCATGCACGATTGCCCGCGCCGCGCCCCCAGCGCCAAGCACGCACACCGGCCCGTCATGCGCTTTCCAATCCGGCACCACATGATCGAGATAGGTCATGAACCCATATGTATCGGTGTTCGCCGCGTGCAGCTTTCCACCTTCCAGCCACAGGGTATTCGCCGCTTGCACAGCGCGCGCAGACTCCTCGCGCTCATCCGCGATGGCGTAGGCCGTCTCTTTGTGCGGCACCGTCACGTTGCAGCCGACGAGGTCGCGCTGTGCAAGCGAGCGCAGAAATCCGGCGACTTCCTCCGGCCGCACCGCTTCTTTGGTGTACGTCCCGTGGATGCCGTATTGCTTCAGCCAATAGCCATGGATGATCGGCGAGCGCGAATGCTCGATCGGCCAGCCGATGACGCAGGCGTGTTTCATGTGGAAATAATCCCGCGCCCGCGCAGCTCCCCGAGCAGCGTCAGCAATGGCAAGCCGAGGATGGTGAAGTAGTCGCCCTCGATGCGCTCGAATAACTGCACCCCGAGGCCCTCCAACTCGTATGCACCGACCGTCTGGCTGACGCGGTCAGCCGCACGCAACAGATAATCATCGAGGAAGGCGTCGGAAAAATCACGCATCGTCAGCCGCGCCGTCGCCACGTGGGTCCAGTTGACCTTGCCGTCCTCC
>JBAZYB010000372.1:0-3302 GCA_041659545.1 Hyphomicrobium sp. | reverse complement strand
GCCGCCGATCTATCGTCACGCCGAGATCGACACCGAGCCGCAGGTTGGCGTGGTGACCGGGCTTGCCTGGACGCCGGTGGGAGGCGAGTTGCTGACCATCGAAGGCGTGATGACCCACGGCAAGGGGCGCATGACGGTCACCGGCAACCTCAAGGAGGTGATGAAGGAGTCGATCACTGCGGCGAACGGCTATGTCCGCTCGCGGGCCGTCGATTTCGGCATCAAGCCGCCGCTGTTTGACACCCGCGACGTCCACGTGCACGTGCCTGAGGGCGCGACGCCCAAAGACGGCCCGTCGGCAGGCATCGCGATGGCGACTGCCATCGTCTCGCTGATGACCGGCATCCCGGTGAAGAACGACGTGGCGATGACCGGCGAGGTGACGCTGCGGGGCAGGGTGCTGCCTATCGGCGGCCTCAAGGAGAAGCTGCTTGCGGCGCTCCGCGGCGGCATCAAGACGGTTCTCATCCCCGAGGAGAACATCCGCGATCTCAAGGAAATCCCCGAGATCGTCACCAAGGGGATGGAGATCATCCCGGTGAGCCGGATGGACGAGGTGCTGAGCCGCGCCCTGGTCCGGCAGCCCGAGCCGATCGAGTGGGTATATGACGAGACGCCGCCCAAGGTGGCGCCGGTCGACCCGGTCGACGAAGAGGCCGCTGCGGGATTGCCGCACTAGGCAATCAGCGTGAAGCAGAAACACAAGCGGCGCCCTCCGGGGCGCCGTTTTCGTTTGTCAGTCAGAGTGAAGGCGTCCTACAGAACGGTCCTCAGTTTGTCCGCGGAGGCGTCTGTTGAACAAGGCCCTTGTCGTCATCCTTGCCGCGGTCACACTCGATGCAGTCGGCATTGGGTTGATCTTCCCCATCCTTCCTGCGTTGCTGCGCGACGTCACCGGTTCCGGTGAGGTCGCGATCCTGTCGGGACTGATGCTCGCTCTCTACTCGGCGATGCAGTTCCTGTTCTCGCCGATCCTCGGGGTGCTCAGCGACCGCTTTGGCCGGCGGCCGGTGTTGCTGGTGTCGCTGGCCGGCGCGGCCATCGACTACCTGATCATGGCGTTTGCGCCGCAGCTCTGGATGCTGGTGGTCGGCCGGGCGATCGCCGGACTGAGCAGCGCCAACATGGCGGTGGCCACCGCCTACATCACCGACATCTCAGCCGAGGAGGAACGCGCCAAGCGCTTCGGCCTGTTTCACGCCATGTTCGGCATCGGCTTCATCATCGGCCCGGTACTGGGCGGGGTGCTTGGGGATGTCTGGGTACGGGCGCCGTTCATCGCTGCGGCGGCGCTCAATGCGCTCAACTTCGCGCTGGCGCTGTTCGTGTTGCCCGAGTCGCGTCCGGGGCAGCGCGGGGCAGGGTTCGACCTGAAGGTGCTCAACCCCTTCGCGCCGCTGAAGTGGGCCTTCACCTTCGCCGCCCTTATCCCGATGATCGCCATTTTCGTGATCATGAACTTCGTGGGCACGATGTACGGCACTGTCTGGGCGCTGTTCGGCGAGGACCGGTTCCAATGGAGCGGACTGATGATCGGATTGTCGCTGGGCGCCTTCGGGGTCTTCCACGCCAGCGCGCAGGCGTTCCTCACCGGTCCGGCCGCGTCGAGGTTCGGCGAGAAGTGGGCGCTGATCATCGGCATGGGCTGCGAGCTGACAGCGCTCGTCATCGTTGGCTTCGCGTCGCAGGGCTGGATTCTCTTCGCCCTGGCGCCGCTTTTCGCGCTGGGCGGCATCGGCATGCCGGCGCTGCAGTCGCTGACCACCACGCAGGTCGGCGACGACAAGCAGGGACAGCTGCAGGGGGTACTCGCCAGCCTCGTCAGCCTGGCTGCAGTGTTCGGGCCGCTGTTCTTCAGCGTTGCCTATTATGGCGTGCGCGGCAGCTGGCCGGGGCTGGTCTGGATCATCGGAGCGACCATTTACCTGCTGGCTTTGCCTTTGATGTTGGGCATCCGAGCCCGGGCAGGGGCCACAGTTCCGTCGAACCCCCGACAAAGTTGAGCCAAAATTACCGGTTCATTAACAGAAATGCACCGTGTCGCCGGTGAAAACGCCCGGAGTTCCTTGCGTTTCGGCCAGAATCGTCAAAGGGTGGCCGCGTTTTGGTTCGCCAGCGAGGGCGGGCATTCCACAATGAGGAAACGCTATGAACAAGAACGATCTGATCGGCGTGGTTGCCGAGGGCGCCAACATTACCAAGGCTCAGGCTGGAGAAGCCGTGGACGCGGTATTTGAAGCGATCACCGGCTCGCTGAAGAAGGGTGACGAAGTCCGCTTGGTCGGCTTTGGCACCTTCTCGGTGTCCAAGCGCAAGGCCAGCGTCGGCCGCAACCCGGCAACGGGTGCCGAAATCCAGATCGCGGCCTCCAATCAGGCCAAGTTCAAGCCCGGCAAGGGCCTGAAAGACGCGATCAACTAATCGGTCCAAATCCGATTTTGGCATGGCCCCGTGCGTCTTCGCCGGGGCCATTTGCCTGCTTGGGGGTTTCCGGTTGACGGGCTGGAGCCGAAATCCTAGTTAGAGCCGCGTCAGCAGCGGCTCGATTGCCGTAGCTGCCGGGCGGTTAGCTCAGTTGGTAGAGCATCTCGTTTACACCGAGAGGGTCGGCGGTTCGAGACCGTCACCGCCCACCAGCCTTCGCAAGCGAAGCGCAGCGAAGGCTGCCGCGTCGGAGCCGAAGGCAAAGACGGGCGCGGGCTTCCGCTTGCTACGGCTTGGCAAGCCAGAGACCTCTCGCACTGTACGTATTCCCATGAATGACGGTGCGACTGACAAGGCGCTAGTCTCGTGTCATGCGCTATGTCTACATTTTGGTGTCGCGTGCTGCTGCGGAGCCTATGTGGGGGTGACTGGAGACCTGCGAGAAAGGTTGGCCCGGCACAACACCGGAGCCGTACCTCACACTTCGAAGCACCGTCCGTGGGATATCAAGACCTATGTCGACTTTGCCGACGAAGCTCGAGCCTTTGCATTTGGGCGTTACTTGAAGAGCGCCTCCGGCAGAGCGTTCGCGAAGAAGCGGCTCTAGGCCGCCGCGTCGGAGCCTAAGGCGAACGGGCGATGTCTGCCGCCTGCTGCGGCCCGGCAAACCAGCTCGGTTCAGTGACAATTCCGGACGCCCGGCACGCCGATTTCCCGGCCGTCGCGGGCCGTTCACAATTGATCGCTAGCGACGCGCAATCCTCGCTTGACTTGTCGCAACCCTGCCTCTAAACGGACGCCACGTTGCGCGGCTGAGCCGTTGCTGCGGGAGTAGCTCAGTTGGTTAGAGCGCCGGCCTGTCACGCCGGAGGTCGCGG
>JBAZYB010000371.1:0-3307 GCA_041659545.1 Hyphomicrobium sp. | reverse complement strand
CCGTGCCGCGCGGCGCCATCCGCTGTCCCCCCGTCTTGCCAATGGCACAGCGAGGGGATCAGGAAAACGAGCTCGTCGTCGCCGACGTCGTCCCACTTGGCAGGGTACCAGGCGGTCGCCAACGACTGGTCGAGAAGGTTCGCACCCCAGGCGTTGCCGAGCGCAGACTTGCGACGCGCGCGTCCCGTTAACGCATTGGCGTATCGAAGCATTCTTAATGCTGTCCTTTCCACGCCACGTCGGCCTCAAGATCCCTGGAGGCTAGCACGCAGCTGGCATCGCCAAGCACTTCGCCAAATGAGGTAGAGGTTACCACTGCGGCGGCAGGCGCGGCTCGATGGGCACCGAATTGCCGCTATCGCGTCTCATCTGTGGCGCGGTTATAGATGTCGTCCGTGCGTACGATGTCGTCTTCCCCGAGATAGCTGCCGAGCTGCACTTCGATGAGCTCGAGGCTGACCTTTCCAGGGTTCTCCAGGCGGTGCCACTGCGTCGCGCTGACGTAGACGCTCTCGTTTTCCTGCACGAGCATCTCGCGCTCGCCGATCGTCACCTTGGCCGTGCCGCAGACCACCACCCAGTGCTCCGAGCGGTGATGATGCATTTGCAGGGACAGCTGCCCGCCCGGGTGCACGTGCAGCAGTTTCACCTGAAAGCGTGATCCAAGGCTCAGCGTCTCGAAGAAGCCCCAGGGGCGGTAGTTGCGCAGATGTTGGAAGTGCTCCTTCCGGTTCAGCTGCGCCAGCCGGGCGACGATGCTCGACACCTCCTCGGCGCGCGATTTGTCGGCGACGAGCAGGGCATCCGGCGTATCGACGATGATGAGATTGTCGACGCCGATCGTGGCGACAAGCGAACGCTCGCTCTGCACCAGCGACCCCGACGTATCGATGAGCAGCGCGTCACCCTCGACGCTATTGCCCGATTCATCCCTCGGCGAGCTTTCCCACAGCGTCGACCACGAACTGACGTCGCCCCACTCGAAATCGATCGGCAACACCGCCGCCGCCTCGGTCTTTTCCAGGACCGCCGTATCGATCGGCAGGCTCGGAGCGCGCGCGAAGGCCGCATTGTCGAGCCGCACGAACCCCAGGTCGGTAGTCGCGCCCGCTACGGAATCGCGCGCCGCGCTCCACACGGCCGGTGCGTGCGCCTCGATTTCCTTCGCCAGCGTCCGCGCACTGGCAACGATGATGCCGCTGTTCCACAAATAGTTCGGGTCGGCCGCCAGACGCTCGGCATGCTCGACGGACGGCTTCTCGTGGAAAGATTCCACCGCAAAAGCCCCATGCTCGGCCGGATCGCCCTTTTCGATATAGCCGTATGCGGTCAGCGGTCCTGCCGTCTCGATCCCGAGCAGAACCAGCTTTCCGTCGCGGGCGATGTCGGCGGCCGTCGACAGCGCCGTACGGAAGGCCACGGCATCTTGGATCAGGTGGTCGGACGGCAGCACGGCGACCAGCGCATCGCGGTCCCGGCGCATCGCCATGATCGTCGCAGCTGCCACCGCCGCCGTCGTATTGCGCGATACCGGTTCCAGCACGATGGCCTGCGCTTCGACGCCGGCGCCAGCGATCTCATCGCGCACCAGGAAGCGATGATCCGAATTGCACACAACGATCGGAGCCGCAAAGCCATCCTTGTGGCTCAGGCGACGCAGCGTAGCCCCGAGCAGGCTGCCTTGGCCGTCGAAAAACCGAACGAATTGCTTGGGATACATCGAACGCGAGCGAGGCCAGAGCCGGGCTCCGGAACCACCGGACAGTATTACTGGTACGATCATCCGACCAACCCGACCTGAGCGAGGCAAAATTGCGCGTCCACGCCGGCCTCCCAACCATCAGGGAAGCCGCGCCATGCTCAAAGTCGGTTACCGGGAGGACGAGGACAACGAAGCACTTGGGCGTAGCCCATTCGGTGAAGAGTGGTAGAGAGACGTCGACCCCGAAACGTGGACCGACTTCTCCGCGCTCGCGCTCAGTCCGGACAACGAGCGCAAAAACTCAACTAGAACCGATAGTTGATACCCGCGCGCCCCACCTGGTTCGTTAGGTCGACCTTGTGCGCGTTGACGAAGTCCGGCGACGTCGGCACGAACGATGAGTTCCCCTCGACACTGCCGAAGTCGGCGTAAAGGTACTCGGCCTTCAGCGACAGGTGCTCGGTAAAGGCGTACTCGAAGCCGGCGCCGATAACCCAGCCCGTCTCCACGGTCGATCTGTTGAACGTCGCCGCGTCGGGCCCACCGGCCATGCGCATGTCGATGTACCAGTCGCCCATGGCGGCGCCGGCCGTCCCGTAGATCAGGGCATTGTCGACCGCAACGCCGAGGCGTCCGCGCACCGTGGCCATCCATGCCAGCTCGGCCGATTGCGAAAATGACGTGATGCCGGTGCCGATGATCGGGCTGCCGGTCCGCGAACTCTCGTTCGTCGTGCCGCTCACGTCGGCCTCGAGGCCCATGACCCAGATACCGAGCTGCTGGTTGAAGCCGGCTTGGACGCCGACAATGACGCCGTCGGAGGACAGCGTAGAGCCAGTGGCGCCGCGAACCAGGGGAATCTCACCGGGAACCGTGTTCCACCCGCCGGTGGGGTTGACGCCGAACTTGGCGTCCGTGGCGGAATAACCAAGGTTGCCGCCAACATAAAAACCGGTCCAATCAAAAGGACGCGCCTCTTCGGCTCCCGCCACACTCGCCACAATAAGAAAGCTGCCGGCAACGACATTACGCGCGGCGGAAAGTGTCAGGCCAAACATCAAATCCCCCACCAAGGAGCGAATTAATAGCGGCCGTAGAATAAGTCTGCCCAATAATTGGCCATTGTGTTCCGAAGAATATGGTCAACAGCGGATCGGAAAGCCCCGTCATTGCGGGGGCGAAAGGCCATTCAAGCGTCCGAAGAAGGCCACACGCAGTATCGGATCGAGCCCCTCGATGCCATGATTTCGCCTGTTTTAATGCGCCTCGCGGGTAGCTTGGAGCCGGCGTGAAGTTTCGCTTGAGCCTCTCCCGCCCACAGGGTCGACATCCGCGCTTATGCGCACTGGAACGTCGAAGAGAGTTGTCGTGGGGGACGCAAGAAAAAGAATAGCGGTGCCTTGGAACGGCCGCTCGTATTGATGCCGAAACAATGAGAACTGGCGTGCCGCGCGAGAATGAATAGAAAACGGCAATTGCGATGCCGCGTAAATAAAAGGCATGATGCGGAGCGCTCTTTGCGCCGCATCATGCCCCTGTGCCTGCCGATAGCCGAACGGAGTTAGGCTTTAGGGGAGGTCTTGGTAGCGATGGTCCCCGTGACCG
>JBAZYB010000370.1:0-3335 GCA_041659545.1 Hyphomicrobium sp. | reverse complement strand
TTCGAGGAGACGATGGATGCCGTGTGCGGCGACGGCGGCGCCTGGACCAAGTTCCTGTTCAACAAGGACCGCTGGGCAAAACGCTACTCGATGCGTCTCAAAAGCTATATGGACGAAGATAGCCAGCGGCTCGACGACGGCGAAGACGACGCCGAGGACTCGGCTGAGCAGCGATTCGAGCGCGACACCGAGCAGGCCAAGAAGGATGCCGGCATCCCGTTCGTCTGGGCGTCGGTCGATGCTCGCACCCTCAAGCCATCGTTCCACAATGGCGTTGTGTCCGAGGTGCTGGAAATCCAGAAGCGGCCCGTCAGCCAGGTGTTCCGGCAGTACCGGCTGGGGCTGCGCAACAGCACCGACGGACCCATGGTCGTCGAAGAGGAGATGGCGGAGCCGATCTCGCCGTCAGAGAATCAGACGACCAATCAGCAGACCTGCGAAGTCTGGGAGCATTGGGACAACGTCTGGGTCACGTATGCGGTGCAGTACAACGGTCGGCTGAAGATCGTCAAGCAGTGGCGGCATCGCTATGGCCGCGTGCCCTACTTCTACGCGCTCGGCTACAAGATGAACTACTGGCGAAACCGCAAGGTTGGCTGGGGCGTCAGCTACTCGAAGAAGTGGCTCGTCGAGTACCGGGCGTTCCTGTGGACGCTGCACGCCCAGGTGGCGGCTCGCGACTCCAAGCCGCTACTCTTCAGCGAGTTGAGCGATGCCGCGCTGCCGTTCACCGGCGACGAGAACAAGCCTCGCCACGACCAGAAGTACACGCCGGGCTCGATCATCAACGGCCAACCGGGCGAGAAGCTGGCGCCCGTCAACATGCCGCAGATCAGCAACTCGCTGCGCGAGCAGATCAGCCTCGTCAGCGAGCAAATCCAGAACCTCGAATCGCCGCGCGTCAAGGGACCGCTGGGCGGCGGCATGGAAGGCGCGGGCTTCGCGATCTCGCAGCTGCTGACCGAGGCGAAGACGAAGGATCAGCCGCTCGTTACGCATGTACAAGATATGTACAACCAGGTCACAGAGTTTGCGTGGCATCTTGTAAAGACCAAGGTCAAAGAGACTTGCTGGGTCTGGAAGGAAGGGGAGGGGAAGGGATGGCTCGGCATCGGCCCTGACGAGCTTAAAGACGCGGTTGGATACAACTGGAAGATCGATCCTGAGCGGCCATCAGCACAGATGGTTGTCGCCCGGTATTTCCATGAGCGGCTTCAGGCGGGGACTATCGGTTGGGCCGAAGCAGTGGAAGGCATGGGGGACAATCCAGACCAGGTGCGTCTCAGCCAGGCTGAAGACAAGATTAGGAACGGCGAATGGTACACCAATATGCTGCAAAAGGACGTTGCTGAGATGGCGGGTCGCGGTGACGCCATCGCGGATGCACAGGCAGCCCAGACAGCACAGTCTGGTCTGCCTCCCGGCATGGAGGGGGCGCCACAGATGGGAGCGCCGGGCGATCCGGCGGCATTGGGTCAGGCGCCGCAAGGACAGGGCGCGGCTCCTATTTCAGCGGCGCAGGCAGGAATTGCACCGCCAAACGGTAACGTCGTGGGCGTTGGCCCAGCACAGCCGATGCCTACGCAAGCGGCAACGGCACTCGTGCAAAATCTTGGAAGCTAGGCGGGAGCATGCCACCAGGTCTTATAGTGCAGGATTTCGCTGATGGTCGTTTCGGTGACGCCTAATTGCTTGGCCAACGTCCTTCCCGTAGGACGATTCTCTGGAGGAAGAGAACGTATGTGGGTCACCTGCTCCCAAGTAAGCTTGCTGTTGGGAGCGTGCTCGCCCCACATTTCGGGGAGGCGGCCCTTTTTCACTGCATCTCGTGAGTTGTCTAATAGCGTTCCTAGAAAGATGTGGTCAGGGTTTATGCAAAGCGGAGTGTCGCAAGTATGACAAGCATACAGACCAGAAGGGATTGGACCCTTGACCAACTCGTACATAAAACGGTGCGCAAGAGCGTGAACGGTTTGTCCGTTTCTGCCTATCCTGACCTGTCCGTAGGGGTTGGTCGGCAATCCATTGGCCCCTCTCCACATCCAACATCCATTTTCAGTCAGCACGGTTCGGTGAAGCATCCAATCCAAATAAGACATCATCAATCTCCATCGGTACAGACTGATACCATAATACCACCTTATATCGGAGCAGGCCGATGAACGACCAGCCTCTGCTCTGCCCTTACTGCGGCGTCATCATCTCGTCGGTGCCGACCGTGAAGCGCACGCCCAATGGCGTCTTCCTCTGGTATCACTGTCAGGCATGCAGGATGTACAAGATCATCGAGGCGTCGTTCCACGACTACACGCGCGTCGAGGTCCGGTGATGGAAGTGCTGTTTGGCCTGATGGTCGCCTCGCTGGTCGGCTGGGGCATTGGGCGGCGCAGTCGGTGCCACGATGATGCGCGGGCGTTGCAGAACTTGATGGAGATGCGAAGCCTCGTGCGGGCCATCTGCTTGGAAGATGATGATAAGTCGGCAATCGGTCGCCACGAAGCGGAGTGGGAGCGGTTGACGCAGCTGGTCTGGAGGCCAATCCCCTGATGGCAAAGCAGGACGTGCGGCATTCGTCGGAGATGGTCTGGTATCAGCGCCAGCGTGCTATTAATCGCTGGGTACGATTCTATCGAGGGCAAGCTTTTCTCTTTACGCTCGCCGAACGAACTGAGTTCATCGAGCGCAACCGTTGCAGGTTTGCCAAGCATTCATTCGCTTGCGCATGCCATACTTGCCGCGGCAACAAGGTTTACGACTCATTCGCCTTTAACAAGCGCTCATTCTACCGAGCACTCGACCAATACGAAGCCGCGAAGTGGAGCGCCTAGATGGCAAAGCAGATCGACATGGACGCCATTGCACTGAGACTCCGCGCCGAAGCGCGCGTGACGGCCGAGAAGCTGGCGCCTGCCCTGTTTCCGAAGAACCAGCTTGGCATGAAGGAACTGAGCAACGATGAGTACATGGAGTACGTGGCCCGTCACTGGAAAGAGCCCAACTTCCGCGCCACGCAGCTAAAGAGAATCGGCAGCCGGGCGTTCCTCGACCTGACGAATGACCTCTTTCTCCGCTACCCTGCCGAGCAGTTGGTGCCGCCAGGAGCCGCGCAGCCGCCGCAGCCCGGCGTGCAACCAGCGCCGCAAGCGGCTCCTGCCGAGCAAGTCGGCGCTCAGGTCGGAGCGCAGATGGGCGCACAGGTAGGGGCGCAGGTCGGTGCGCAGATTGCCGCGCAGCCGTCGACTGCTCCACAACCGCCACCGGGAGGTGTCCCAAATGGCTGATACGACTGCACAGCAGACTCAGGACGACAAGGAATTTGTCAACCTCGCCATGTT
>JBAZYB010000369.1:0-3336 GCA_041659545.1 Hyphomicrobium sp. | reverse complement strand
ACGATTGATCCTGAATCTTCATCGAGACGTTCGGCGGGAACGGGAGGATTTGCGTATGCTTGATATGACAACAAAAGATCTGTCGTCGCGGCACGTCAAGGCAGAGGAAGCCCTTCGGCTTGGCGTCGTTTCGGGATGGTACACCACCAAGATCAGCGGCACGTTCGTCACCGGACCGCACGCCACCCATGCGGAGGCTTTGCTCAAGATCGCGGAATTGAGGCCACCGGCTGCGCCCGCGCCAAAGCACAAATCCTGAAGGCGACCCATAAGCTGCGGCAGAGATGCCGCAGCCACACCGCAAAGCCGATTGGAAAAACGTGCCTGAAATCAAGATTCGCGTCGGCTACGAGATGATCTACGAGTTTCCGCAGCCGACGCCGATGATCATGGTGATGGGCGTGCATTTCACGCGCGCCTCGGATGTGATCACGCCGGATTATCTCACCGTCACGCCGTCCGTGCCGATCGTTCCGTATCGCGATGGCTTCGGCAACTGGTGCAGCCGCATTGTCGCGCCTCCAGGGCAGGTGCGTCTGTTCGCCGATGGTCTGGTGCGCGACAGTGGCGAGCCGGATATTGCGGTGCCGTCTGCTGTTCAGCATCGCGTCGAGGATCTGCCCGCGGAAACCATCGTTTATCTGCTTGGCAGCCGCTATTGCGAAACGGATCGCCTGTCCGACGTCGCGTGGCAGCTGTTTGAAAACACTGCGCCCGGTTATGCGCGCGTGCAGGCGATCTGCGACTTCGTTCATCACCATATCAAGTTTGGCTACGAGCACGCGCGGGCAACGAAGACTGCGTATGAGGTTTATCAGGAAGGCCAGGGGGTCTGCCGCGACTACGCGCATCTGGCGGTGACGTTCTGCCGCTGCATGAACATTCCCGCGCGCTATTGCACCGGCTACCTGAGCGACATCGGCACGCCGAAGCCGTGGGTGGGGGATTTCGCCGGATGGTTCGAGGCCTATATCGGCGAGCACTGGCAGATGTTCGATCCCCGCAACAACGTGCCGCGCATCGGCCGCGTGCTGATCGCGCAGGGGCGCGACGCCTCCGACGTTCCTATCACGCAGACATTCGGGCCGAACACGCTGGTCAGCTTCAAGGTCTGGACCGACGAGGTGGCGTGAAGCGCGCGCTTTCGGCTGAAATTTTTGACGAACGAACCCCGGCGTCCGTCGGGGTTTTGCATGTCGTAATTTCTGGACGAGATTCCGGGTCTGCGGACCGGCATGAAGGATGCCGCACCGCGCCCGGAATGACGGGTGAGGCGCTAAAGAAAAAGAAAAGGGCGCGGTTTGCGCCGCGCCCTGTGTATTGATCGATGAGGGTGGATTTGCCCCTCACCCCAACCCTCTCCCCGCAAGAGCGGGGCGAGGGAGCAGGGGGCGTCATTGCGAGGAGCGATAGCGACGAAGCAATCCAGTCTTCGCTTGCTGGAAGTCAATCTGGATTGCTTCGCTGCGCTCGCAATGACGGGTAGCAAAAAGCCCGGCGTTTCCGCCGGGCTTTCGCATTTCTTGTTCGCTTGAAGTGAGCGGGACTTCTTAGAAATCCATGCCGCCCATGCCGCCGCCCGGAGGCATGCCGCCGCCAGCCGCGCCGCCCTTCTTGGGCAGTTCGGCGATCATGGCTTCGGTGGTGATCAGCAGCGCCGCAACCGAGGCTGCGTTCTGGATCGCCGCACGAACGACCTTGGTCGGGTCGATGATGCCCTTGGTGACGAGGTTGCCGTATTCACCCGACTGCGAGTCGAAGCCGTAAGCGTACTGCTCCTTCTCCAGGATCTTGCCGACGATGACCGAGCCGTCTTCGCCTGCGTTGATGGCGATCTGGCGGGCCGGAGCGGAGAGCGCCTTGCGGACGATCTCGACGCCGGTCTTCTGGTCGTCGTTCTGGGTCTTGATGCGCTTGAGCTGCTCGGACGCACGGAGCAGGGCGACGCCGCCGCCCGGCACGATGCCTTCCTCGACAGCCGCGCGGGTCGCATGCATCGCGTCGTCAACGCGGTCCTTGCGCTCCTTCACTTCAACCTCGGTCGCGCCGCCGACGCGGATCACCGCGACGCCGCCTGCGAGCTTGGCCAGACGCTCCTGCAGCTTCTCGCGGTCGTAGTCCGAAGTGGTCTCTTCGATCTGCGCCTTGATCTGCGACACGCGCGCCTCGATGTCGGCCTTCTTGCCGGCGCCGTTGACGATGGTGGTGTTTTCCTTGTCGATCATCACCTTCTTGGCGCGGCCCAGCATCTGCAGGGTCACGTTCTCAAGCTTGATGCCGAGGTCTTCCGAGATCGCCTGGCCGCCGGTCAGGACAGCGATGTCCTGCAGCATGGCCTTGCGGCGGTCGCCGAAGCCGGGAGCCTTCACAGCGGCAACCTTGAGGCCGCCGCGGAGACGGTTGACGACGAGGGTGGCGAGGGCTTCGCCTTCGACGTCCTCGGCAACGATGACGAGCGGCTTGCCGGTCTGCACGACGGCTTCCAGCAGCGGGAGCAGTTCGTTCAGCGAGGAGAGCTTCTTCTCGTTGATGAGGATGTAGGCGTCGTCGAATTCAACGCGCATCTTGTCGGCGTTGGTGACGAAGTAGGGGGAGATGTAGCCGCGGTCGAACTGCATGCCTTCGACGACGTCCAGTTCGGTCTCGAGCGACTTGGCTTCTTCAACCGTGATGACGCCCTCGTTGCCGACCTTCTTCATCGCGTCGGCGAGGAACTTGCCGATTTCGGCGTCGCCGTTGGCGGAGATGGTGCCGACCTGGGCGATTTCCTCGTTCGAGGTGACCTTCTTGGAGTTCTTGACGAGGTCCGCGACCACGGCTTCCACCGCGAGGTCGATGCCGCGCTTGAGGTCCATCGGGTTCATGCCGGCGGCAACCGACTTGGCGCCTTCCTTGACGATGGCCTGGGCCAGAACGGTCGCGGTGGTGGTGCCGTCGCCGGCAGCATCCGCCGACTTCGAGGCCACTTCGCGGACCATCTGCGCGCCCATGTTCTCGAACTTGTCGTCGAGTTCGATTTCCTTGGCGACGGTGACGCCGTCCTTGGTAATGCGGGGAGCGCCGAACGACTTGTCGAGGACGACGTTGCGGCCCTTCGGACCGAGCGTGACCTTCACGGCGTTGGCGAGGATGTCGACGCCGCGCAACATCTTGTCGCGGGCTTCAACGCCGAATTTGACTTCTTTGGCTGACATGTTGGGTTTCCTTGAGTGTCAGGACAATTTGGGATTTCAGGTGAGAGGGCGCTCTTAAGCGGCCTTCTTCTTCGACGACGAGGTGTCGGTGATGACGCCCATGATGTCGCTTTCCTTCATGATCAGCACTTCCTGGCCGTCG
>JBAZYB010000368.1:0-3357 GCA_041659545.1 Hyphomicrobium sp. | reverse complement strand
CTGATCGACATCGACCCATCCAGCGGCGTTCGCCAGCGGCGAGACGCGGATGAAGTCCGGCGCGCACTGCGGCGGTGTCACGTGGATCATGTCGAAGTCGACCTCCACCCGCTTGCGCGGCTGGTCCGGCACGGCCTGCTCGAACCAGGCTTTCTTCGCCGCTCCATCGATGGCGACGAGGTTGTGGTGGAAGTTGAGCTTCGCCTTGTAGCGGTCCACATACTTCATCAGCGCGGGAACATAGGCAGCGACACCGAACAGAGCCGGCGTCGCCGTGAAGAAGTCGATGTCGATGTCCTTGAGATGACCGTGGCGCAGCCAATGATCGGCCGACAGGTACATCACCTTTTGCGGTGCGCCGGCACACTTGATCGGCATCGGCGGCTGCGTAAACACAGCCCGACCGGATTTGAAATTGCGCACCAGTTCCCACGTGTAGGGCGCCAGATCGAAGCGATAGTTAGAGGTGACGCCATTGCGTCCGATCGTGTCGACGAGCCCCTCCACCTTGCTCCAGTCGAGCTTCAGGCCCGGGCACACGACGAGGTGCTTGTACTTGATGACCCGGCAGCCCTCCAGGATGACCGCATCCTCGGCCGGCTCGAACGCCGTAACAGCCGCCTTGATCCACTTGACCGCCGGCGGGATCACCGAGGCCATGGTGTTGACCGTGGAAGATGCATCGAAGATGCCGGCGCCGACCATCGTCCAGCCAGGCTGATAGTAGTGAGTGTCGGCCGGATCGATGATGGCGATGTCGAGATCGGCCTTGCGGGCCAGCAAGCTCGCGGCTGTGGCAATGCCCGCTGCACCACCTCCAACAATGACGATGTCGTGCTTGATATCGGGCAGCGCGGCCGGTGTGCGTCCGCCATTGGCCAGGCGACGCACGATACCACTCATGTCGTAGCCGGCCGACTTGGCCGCATGCACGATATCGGCAAGCGGCCGGGATTTCGCCTGCACAAGCGCCCACAGCGAGGTCGAGCGCGTCCCGGTCCGACAGAAGGCGAGCACCGGTTTGGGGAGCTCTTTCATGAGGCCCGCGAAGGCGGCCGCATCTTCATCGGTGATCATGCCCGGCGTGACCGGCTGGTAGCGCACTTCGATGCCGGCGGCCTTGGCGGCTTCTTCGATCTCGCGATACAGCGGCTGGTCCGGAGCTTCACCGTCGGGGCGATGGCAAACGATAGCACGGTAGCCGGCGGCCTTGATGTTGGCGATGTCGGCAACCGCTATCTGCGGCGAGACCGAAATCTCATCGCTCAGCGTCTTCACTTCCATGTCGTTCTCCCCAGATACTTTGCTTTCCAGGCCCGGCGGTGATGCGCGGGCCTCGCGTTTGTCTCTTCAGCTTGCTCGGATCATCGCCACCGAGTTGGATTGATCGCCTCTAGAGCGTGTCGATCGGCACGACGAGAAAGCGCTTCCCGCCATCGTCCGGCTCAGGAAGCTTTCCGCCACGAATGTTCACCTGCAGCGAGGGTAGGATCAGCTTCGGCATGCCGAGCGTCGCGTCTCGCGCTGAACGCATGGCTGCGAAATCGTCCTCGCTGATCCCATCGCGAACGTGGATGTTGCTTGCCCGCTCGTCCGCCACCGTCGTCTCCCAGCGGATCTCGCGCCCACCGGGCCCATAGTCGTGGCAGATGAAGACCCGCATCTCGGGCGGCAACGTCTCGAGAACTTTACGGATCGAACGGAAAAGCGTGCGCGCATCGCCACCTGGAAAATCGGCCCGCGCCGATCCCCCGTCGGGCATGAACAGCGTGTCGCCGACAAACGCCGCATTGCCGATCACGTGCGTCGTGCACGCCGGCGTATGGCCTGGCGTATGCATGACGAAGGCCGTCATCGACCCGATCTTGTAGGTATCGCCATCTGTAAACAGACGGTCGAACTGGCTCCCATCGCGCTGGAACTCGGTGCCCGCATTGAACACCTTGCCGAACACTTCCTGCACCGTCTTGATATGCTCGCCGATGCCCAGCTTGCCGCCGACTTTCTTTTGGATATAGGGCGCAGCCGACAGGTGATCGGCATGAGCGTGCGTCTCGATCAGCCACTCGACGTTCAAATTGTTCTTTTGCACGTAATCGATGATCGCATCCGCGGACTGATAGCTGATGCGTCCCGCCGCGTAATCGATGTCCATCACGGAATCTATGATGGCGCAGGATTTGGAATTCGGATCGGTGACGACGTAGCTGATCGTATTCGTATCAGCGTCAAAGAAGGGCGTGACCACCGGCCGGACCGACAAGTCAATTGCATAAGACATGGTCTGTTTACCTCGTATCGATGGTTTGTTCTCGTGCCCTCACGACCAGACGCCGACACGGCTGAGGCCCGCCAACATTGCGGGCCGCCGACGGCTGCTGATCCTGGTCCGCGCTGGTCCGGAAGTCGGCTCCTGGCTCCACGCCATTGCCACCACCTGTACGAGCTTCACGACGACACAGACCCACGGGCGGGTCGCCCAATGGGCTGTGACGCGGGGAGTAGCGGACCGCACGAGGATCACTCAGTGCCCTCCAAGCTTAAGCTGATCCTCTTCCATGACCAGTGTCATGATGTCGTTGAGGACGACCTGCGGATCTAGAAACGCCGTCGTGTAGATCTCCCGCACCGAGCCTTCGCGGTCGATCAAGTACACCTTGATCATATGATTGATGACTGGCTGCCCCGCATCGTCCACACCGCGGCTGATGCTCTGCCCCATCCCCTCCAGGATGGGTTTCAGATAGGCATCCGACCACGTCGTCAGGAAGTGCCAGGGCGCAATCTTGCGCGTTTCGCGACGGTTCTCCGCGAACACCGAAAGCAGCTCCGGCGTATCGACCTTGGGATCGAGCGAAAGGAACACGAGACGTACGCGACCCTGCAGCTTGGGATCCTTCTGAACGTCGGCGTAAACGGTCTCGAACGCAGACCACGCGACAGGGCAGCCTTCCGGCAGATTGCAGGTCGAGTAAAAGAAGGAGAATAGGGTGATCGAGCCGGTGAGGTAGCTGGACGCACGCTTCGGTACCCAGGCATTGTCCTCCAAGACCCAGCCCGATCCCGCCTTCTGGATCTTATCGAGTGTATAGCTCCCTGGAGCCGGATAAGAAACGCCGGCCGCTCCGCTCGCCACCGACGCAAGGCCGATGACGAGCAACGCAGAGCAGCCGGCGAGTTGCGCGGCAAAGACGCGCGACGGGACCCTTCCTCTCACGAGGTTTCGTAGCTTACGGTGTAGCAACGCTCGTTCCACTTCCCAGCGCGGCCGACTGGGCCTTGCCCGAGAACTTCATGTGGTGGGCGCGACCGAGCTTGAGCTCCTTGAAGTCGATGGTGAACTTGTGGACGAGCCCT
>JBAZYB010000367.1:0-3396 GCA_041659545.1 Hyphomicrobium sp. | reverse complement strand
ATGCAGCGGATCCCTCCGCTCAGGAAAGGCGCACGTCCTTAACGCAGGACATGGCCAAGTAGCTCAGTTGGTAGAGCAGAGGACTGAAAATCCTTGTGTCGGTGGTTCGATTCCGCCCTTGGCCACCAAGACTCTAAGAAACAACGAACTTCGCGTCCCAGGTAAGCGTCCGGGCAGTACCGTCTTTCGCAATCGGTGGCGGCTAGGCACGATGCGGGGTTAGCGGATGCATCCAGGTGTCCGCTTATTTCTAAGTGGACGCTAATCGAGAATCCAAGAACGTATCGAGGCGCGGCAATCAGCCGGTGCGCCGTCGGCGCTTCACGCTGGAGCACAAGCGCGAGATCGTCGAGCAGTCGATGAAGCCCGGGGCGTCGGTGTCGCGGGTTGCCCGGGACCACGACGTGAACACGAACCAGGTGTTCAAGTGGCGTCGACTCCGCGAGCAAGGTCTGCTCGGGGCGGGGCGTAAGGCTATGCCGATGCTGCCGGTCAGGATCGAAGATCCGGCGGCGGAGAGAATCATCGTGCAATCCCCGACGCCCGAGGCGAGGCAGTCACGAGCAGCCCAGGCCGGGTCAATGGAGATCGAACTGCGAGGTGGCCGCGTCACGGTGTGCGGTGCGGTTGATTGTGCCGCGCTGCGCGTGGTCATCAAGATGCTGTCGCGATGATTGCACTGCCCACGGGTGCGCGGATCTGGATTGCCGCAGGGATCACCGACATGCGCAAGGGCTTCGATGGTCTGGCCGCATTGGTTCAGGAAACGCTCAGCGAGGATCCCTTCTCCGGACAGATGTTTGTGTTTCGCGGCCGGCGTGGCGATCTGGTCAAATTGTTGTGGTGGGACGGCGATGGACTGTGTCTGTTGGCCAAGCGCCTGGAGCGGGGCCGTTTCGTGTGGCCGCAGGCGGTCAATGGCTCGGTATCGCTGACGCCGGCGCAACTCTCGATGTTGCTCGAGGGCATCGATTGGAGGAGACCGGAGCGCACCTGGCGACCTGAACGCGCGGCCTGATTGATCGCGAATTGCGATGCAAATTTCGATCATCATTGAGCATAAAAAATATCGCAATTTCTCCTCGCAAAAACACCGTTCGTGTCCTAATATTTATTCGTGACGATTGATCTCAATTCCCTTCCCGAAGACGTAGACAGCCTCAAAGAATTGGTGCGCGCGCAACGCGCGCTGATCGCCGCACGAGAAATCGAAGTCACCCGCACCCGAGTAGAAATCGAGAAGCTGCGACTGGAGTTGGCACGGTTGCGGCGCATGAAGTTCGGTCGCTCCTCGGAGAAGCTCGCGCAGCAGATCAATCAGCTCGAACTGGTGCTGGAGGAACTCGAGGCGAGCCGGGCGCAGTTACCACCGATGCCCGCTGAACTCGCGCCGCGGCAACCGAGGCCTGCGCGCAAGCCCCTGCCCGAACACTTGCCGCGCGAGTCAGTGGTGCACGAGCCGGCGTGCCAGTGCCCGCAGTGCGGCGCGGCGATGCGCAAAATCGGTGAGGACGTCTCCGAAATGTTGGAGTACGTACCGGCGCGCTTCAAGGTGATCCGGCATGTGCGCCCCAAATTGAGCTGCACCAAGTGCGAGACGATCGTGCAACAACCCGCGCCCTCGCGCCCGATCGCGCGCGGGATGGCCGGACCGGGCCTCTTGGCACACGTGCTGGTCTCCAAGTACGCCGATCACCTGCCGCTGTATCGTCAGTCGCAGATCTACGAGCGCGAAGGCGTGGAACTGGATCGCTCGACGCTGGCCGATTGGGTGGGCGGGGCGAGCAACTTGGTGGATCCTCTGGTCGACGCGCTGGGCAGGTATGTAAAAGAGGCTGCGAAGCTGCACGCCGATGACACGCCGGTGCCGGTGCTGGAACCCGGACACGGCTCGACCAAGACCGGGCGCCTCTGGACCTATGTACGTGATGACCGTCCCGCAGGCAATCAAGACCCACCGGCTGTTTGGTTCCAATACTCCCCGGATCGCAAGGGCGAACGACCTCGAGTCCATCTACGAGGTTTCCAGGGCATTCTGCAGGCCGACGGCTACGCCGGGTTCGATCAGCTCTATGAGGACGGTAGTATCGTGGAGGCCGCCTGCTGGGCACATGTGAGGCGCAAGTTCCACGACATCCATGAGGCCATCGACTCACCGATTGCGCTGGAAGCGATGCAGCGCATCGGCGCGCTCTACGGGATTGAAGCCGACATCCGCGGCAAACCGGCTGAAGAGCGCCATGCGGTGCGGCAGTCCCGAGCCGGACCGTTGCTCGATGGGGTGCAGCGCTGGATGCAGGCGACGCTCTCCAGTGTCTCCGCGAAATCGGAACTGGCGTTGGCGATCCGTTATGCGCTCTCGCGCTGGCCAGCGTTGACCCGCTATCGGGATGACGGGCGCATCGAGATCGACAACAACGCGGCGGAGCGTTCGCTGCGCGCCGTCGCATTGGGCCGCAAGAATTACCTCTTCGCCGGGTCTGACGCCGGAGGCCAGCGTGCCGCGGCCATGTACAGCCTGATCGGAACAGCAAAGCTCAATGGCCTGGATCCGGAAGGCTATCTGCGCACCGTGCTCGATCGTATCGCCGATCATCCGATCAACCGGATTGAGGAACTGCTGCCCTGGGCCATAGCGGCAGAGCCACGGACTGAGGATCGTCTGGCCGCTTGATCCGGTTGCGATAATCTGCGACCTTATCGATCCAGTCCGAGATCGACTCTCCTATCGTGGCTAAATCCAAGGCGACCTCCGCCAAGCTGTACTGCCTACGCATCGAACTGGAAGGCGTCGTCCCTGCGATCTGGCGGCGCATCTGGATCGAAGGCAACACATCGCTAATCAAGCTACACCACACGATCCAGGCAGCAATGGGGTGGACCGACGCCCATTTGCACGAGTTCCAGATCGGTGAGGTCACCTATGCGACGCCTCATTCCGAAGACGCTCCTGACCGGGTCATCATCGACGAACGCCGCGTCCGATTGGACAAAGCCCTGATCGGCATCTCACGCTTCGGTTATATGTACGACTTCGGCGACGATTGGCAACACACGCTCACCGTCGAAAAGGTCGTGCCCCTTCCGGAGCACTGGCGCGGCTGCGCCGACGTCGAAGCTGGCGAACGGGCCTGCCCGCCCGAAGATGCCGGCGGGTCCTACAGCTACCAGGAATTCCTCGACCAGTTCGCCAAGAATCCGAGACACAAAGAGGTCCGTGATTTCCTGAGTTGGGCGGGAAAGGACTTCGACCCCAAGCGATTCGACCGCCACGCCGCAAATGCCGCGTTGTTACGTATGGCTTGGAATCAGTGGGGCGACAAATAGCCCGCGACCACGGATGTCAAGACGGTACGGGCCGGACGCTTACCGCGACCACGCAGACGTTACAATTGA
>JBAZYB010000366.1:0-3402 GCA_041659545.1 Hyphomicrobium sp. | reverse complement strand
TCGTTGCAGGAAGCCACGTTGGCGCCACGCAATTCAGCTGCGACAATCTCCTCAAATCTCCGCGGGCTCACGCCATGGACCACCTCGGCATATTGCTCGAGGAACCGACGCCGACAATCGAGCGCTAGACGCGGATTGCCGGTGGCCCGCCGCAGTCCCGAAAGCGTCGTGACGTTGAGCCCGACATTAAGAACCGTCTCCATCATGCCGGGCATCGACACCGCCGCACCCGAGCGGACCGAGACGAGCAGCGGCCGCCGCGAATCGCCGAAACGACGCCCCGTCTGCTGCTGCAGCCTTTCGAGCTCGTATGCGAGCACTGGCTCCAGGCTATCCAACACTCGCCGCCCCTGCTGCATGTACGCGCGGCACAGTTCCGTACCCAGGACGAACCCCGGCGGAACCGGCAGGCCGGCCTGCGCCATGACCATGAGGTTCAGCGCCTTGTTGCCGACATCCTCGCGGGAAGGCAGCGCCGCTCGGGCGCCGGAGATCAGTCGATAGATGCCCAGCGGGCGCGATATCCGCGTGGTGCGAGTTTCTCTGTTCACGCAATGACCTCTTCCATGAGGTAGGCCCGCAGGGCCTGAGTTGCATGCAGATAGGCGTCGGTAGCCGACTCCAGGCTGCCTGAGACGAGATCGATCAGGTAGATCGCTCTGGCGCTTTCGACGTTCTGCGCCAGTGCGCGCCGGATCGCTCGCAAGAGATCATCGGCCCTATGCTCGAGATCCATGAGATTGCTGAATGCCGAGAGGAAGTCGTCGAAGTCATCGCAGACGTCACTGCGCGAGATCGCTGCCGCGCATTCGATGCTCTTTATGAACTCCTGTGCGCACGCCAGCACTGTATCGGCGAGACCGCGCAGCTCCTCCATGGGAGCCCCCGGAACGGCAACAGGTGGGAGAAGTCCGGACAGCGATGCCGCCTCCTCGAGTTCGTCGACAGCGTCATCAGCCCGCTCGAAAAAGCGAAGCAGCGCAACCGGGCGCTGATGCCGCTTGATATCGTCGCGTGCTTCATTGAGGAGTTGGTCGGCGCGGTGCTCCCACTGCACGGCTCGTCTGGCCAGGGCGTCACCGGCTCCAGTACCTCCCTGGAGATTCTCCAGGGCATCTCGCAAGGTAACGGCGAGGTCGAATCCCGCTTCGGCATGCCGGGCCGCAAGATCTAGGATGGCAAGGCCGGTCGTCTCGAAGTAGCGCTTAAGCTCCGCCTTGATCTCATCTGCGATCAGGCGCCGCGAACGGCCCTGTCGCAGACCAATCGAAGCGACCTCCATGGCCCGCCGCAGGAACCGCGTGGCGTTGTCCTCGCCGATCAGGTTGTCGAGCCTGTCACCGTAGCGCAGCGTATCGCCGGTGGCGAACTCGACGGCTTCCGCCAGCACCTGCTCCCCGCCCGCTTCCAGAAGCGCGCGATGGCCGACGTCGTGCTCCGCCGCCCAACGTAGTACCTCTACGGCGCGTTCCTTGCTCACAAATGCACGCAAGCGCTTGCGCATCTTGTTCCAGTCAATGAGGAACACGATGCGCGAGCCAAGATGATCGAGATAGCGACCGAGCTCGGCCTCGTCGGCGGCCCGAAAGACGCCGGTCGTCAGGATGTAGGATTTGTTCTCCAGGACATCGCTCGTGCGGTTGTCGGTACGTTGCCAGTCGACCGCAAACTTTGCGAACAGACTGACGAAGAACTTGAGCCGCGCGCTATGTATGTCCGTATACGTGAGACTGGTCTCGAGCCCCGTGACACGCACGACGAGGACATGGGCGTCAGTCGTGCCGATGTCGTTCTGTATCAGCAGTCGACCGTCGTGCTCTGTCGCTGTGGTGGCTAGGCCAGGATGATCGAATTTGAGCGGCGCCGTGCGGTTGAGGCCCGTCATGAAGCTGGCTACGAGACGTTTTGAGTGTTCCGACAGCCCACGAGTGCTTGCCCCCAGAACACTCTCGGTTGCCGTCGCCGCCTGCAGCACGTTGATTGCCTTATGGGCATCCATGACGAGCAGGTGCGGGCTGTCGCCATGCCCTAGATCTCCCGATGTCATGGCGTCGATGGCGTTTCCGGCAATAACGCCAGCCTTCGCCAGTTTGAAATCGAACGTTTCCAGGCGCTCTCGTAAGGCCGCCTGCTGATCGTCGGGCAGGCAAGCAAGCATGGCGGCGATACCGGCAGAGATACGGTCGAGGATCTCGTCGATACGCGGAACCGCATAGCGTTGAGGTTCCGGGCGCCGCGTCTCAGCGACGACGCCGTCGAGCCAGTCATCATTTACGGCGCTGGCCAATCGCTCCGCCTTTAGATCTGGAACCGGAACGGCTGGGTGATCGGCATTGGCCCGCGCCGTTTGCAGCAGGGCGAAGTAGTATTTCACGTGGTCGTTCGCCGTCAGCGCTTCTCCGATACGATCGGGAAGCACAAGATCGGCTTCACCAAGCTCCGCGACGATTTTGCTTTTCGTTGCCACGATGCAGGCCCCCAACGCCCAGGTCTGCGATGGCCGCCAACTATTTGACGAGGCCTAACCGGCAGCACGGAACAGATGGCTTATGCTCGAAGATCAACGTGACAGACAGTTGACAGTCGGCTGCCTTTGGTCAGCGCCAAAGGAGACTGGCCGCGAAATCAATCCTGAACGAGGCGGGATTGGGCTACAGCGGGAACTAAAGACCCGCCGTTAGGCGCCCGCCAGAGCCGGATCGCCGTCGGCAAGCGGCTGGTCAAAGCGAATGCCGCAGAATCCGGCAACCGACCAGTCGACCGTACCGTTCAACGGCTGCTGCGACGGCAACCTCACATCTACCGTATCCCCAGGCTGCAAGCCGAAAGCCCGGTCTAGCCGCACCCCATGGCGCGAAATGCTGCGCAAGCTCACGCACTGGCTCGCCCCGTTGGCGGAAAGCACCGCATGCCGGGTCGGAGCGTGACGCTTGAACGGCAGGCGCATGCCCACGCCGCGTCTGGCGGATGTCTGCAGTCGTGTTGCTGCGTATTCCATGTCGCCCGGTCGCTCCGTTGTTCCCCGCAGAACTCTTACATAGTGAGCATTGCGGTCCGATTGCAGCGCTGATCGACGATTGAATAGAACTTTATACGTGCCGCACCGTTTCTGCCCAGCACAAGGAGCGGATCGGGCGTGAGAGGATCGGGCCTGAGCGCTCGGTCCCTCGCGTCGACCTGCCGCGACTGCTAAGAGCATCCCTCCACCTCTGCCAGGGGTTCCATGCCTTGATCCAACGTCTCATCGACCGCTGGCTCGGCCGCCACGCCGAGCCTTCCCAAGCTGCCCTGCAGGCGATTGCAGGCTTGAAGCCGGTAACCGTCGTCACTGGCGGCTCACGCGGGATCGGACTGGCGCTGGCAAGACGCTTCGCCAAGGCAGGCAGCGACGTCACCCTGATC
>JBAZYB010000365.1:0-3405 GCA_041659545.1 Hyphomicrobium sp. | reverse complement strand
AGCTCGCCCGATCCGCACGAGAACGAAACGTCGAGCGGGATCGGCCCCGCCTGCTCGAGCCACACAGACAGCGCTGTCGCATCAGCGCCCATGCGTGTCCACCCTGCCGCGACGTGCCAGCATGTGCACGACGGCGATGGCAATCAGCGAGAAGGCCAGCAGCGCGGCCGACATAACACTCGCCTGGTCGAGGCGGAACGCCTGCACGCGATCATAGATGGAGATCGATAGAACACGCGTTTCGCCGGGAATACTGCCACCTATCATCAAGATGACACCGAATTCGCCCAGCGTATGCGCAAACGTGAGAGCCAACGCCGAAACGATACCCGGCCAAGCAAGCGGCAGCTCGATACGCCGCATCGTCTCCCAGCGCGACAGGCCGCTGACGAAGGCCGCTTCACGCACATTGCGAGGAATGGATTCGAAGGCGCGCTGGATCGGCTGCACTGCGAACGGCAGGTTGACGATCAGTGAAGCAATGAGAATGCCGGGGAAGCTGAAGACAAGCGAGGTGCCGAAAAGCGATTTAAACAGGCCGCCGAACGCATGCTGCGGCGAGAAGGCGATAAGCAGATAGAGCCCCAGAACGGTTGGCGGCAACACCAGCGGCAACATGATCAGCGCCTCGATGCCGCTCTTAAAGGGTATGCGGCCCCACGCGAGCATGCGCGCAATCAAAACCGCCATCGGCAACAGCAGCGCCACGGTCCAGGCGGCAAGTTCCAAAGAGAGTGCGAAAGCCGTCCAGTCCATGCGCGCCCGAGTTCAGGATGTTGGCACGGCAAAGCCGCTGTCTTCGAGCACGGCCCGGCCGCTCGGCCCCCGCACAAAATCAACAAAGGCCTTGGCTGTCGGACCGGCGCCCTTGATCAGCGCTAAGCCATGATCGATCGAACTGTGCCACGCGTCGGGCACAACGACCGCGTTGATCTTAGGGCTGATCTCTTTCGAAATGGCGAGCGACTTGGCGATAAAGCCGACATCGGCCGCACCAGTCGAAACGAAGGTCGCCGTTTGCCCGACATTCTCGCCAACGACGAGCAGAGGCTGCGTCTTTTCCCAAAGACCCGCCTTCATGAGGGATTCGCGCGCCGCACGGCCATAGGGTGCTGTCTCAGGGTTGGCGATGGCAACGTGCGTCACCTTCCCTGCCTCGAGTGCCGTCTTCAGCCCCTTGAGCTCGCTATCGATGCTGACCGGCGAACCCTTCGGTGTTGCAGCGCTCAATTGCCCGCGCGCGAAGACAATCGGTTCACCCTCCGTGCGTCCCTCTTTGGCAAGCTTCTTCACGCTTTTCTCATCCGCCGAAAAGAGAACCTGAAACGGGGCGCTGGCCTCGATCTGGTGCACCAGGCTTCCTGTCGCACCGTACGTGATCCTCACGCTGCTGCCGGTTTCCCGTTCGAAGCGCTTGGCGATCTCGTCGAGGGCATACCGCAGACTTGCGGCCGCGGCGATGGCCGGAGCCTCACGCGTTTGCACAGAGGATGATGCCGCCCCCTGCTCGGCTACGCTGGGATATGCCCAAACCAGCGCCACGCCCGCGCCAAAGAACACCAACCGCAACACACGCCAAATCTCATCCACGGGCCCGATCTCCATGCCTAAGCCGGCGGCATGTTAGGCAGCACCCACGTCACAGTCGAGCGCTATATTCAGTCGGGTATATCGGCCAGAACCCTGGCCTTAGCCTTGGCGGACGCACGGTCGTCGACGGCGTCGGGCACGACCTCCCGGCCGCCACCCTGATGCGATAGGAAGCGCTTCTTCAAATCGACTGTCGAACGGCGTCCGATACTCGACCGATACCTGCTGAGCCATTTGTCGGCTTCATCGCGACCGGCGTTGAAAAGGTAGTTCAGCAGCTGCCAGTCGGGCTTCATCGTGCTGTCGGGGCTGAGCGAGCCTGTATATCGCCCTGCCTCTATGAGATGAAAGCGATGCGTCGCCAGCTTCGCATATCGGCCGCGCGGACCACCGATGCGACCTTGCCAGCATTCACGCACGGTCTCGATCAGCTCGATCTCTCGCGTGAGCGGCGCATCGAATGCGAGACGGTTGACGTGCAGCGAGATCTCGCGCACGCCCGTCGGCACCCCCGGCCGTATGAGCGAGCTGAGCTGGACGATGAGCGTGTCTTCCACCGGACTTTCCATCGCCAGCGTTCTAATATCCGGGTTGGAGGAGAATCCGCCGTCCCAATAGGACACTCCGTCGATCTCCACTGCATGGTGCAGCGTCGGAAGACAGGCAGATGCGAGCACCGCCTCGACGGTGATCTCCTTGCGCCGGAAGATACGCGCGCGACCTGTTGCCACTTCCGTTGCGGCGATGAGCAGTTCGATCGGAGAGCTGTTGCGCAGTGCCTCGAAATCGATGCTCTCGGTCAGCAGCCGGCGTAGCGGATCAAAGCCAAGCGGATTGAACTCGTAGGGTGACCACAGGCTCGCCATCTGCGCCAGAGACGGCGCGCGCGACAATCCATAAAGAAACGGATTGAGCCGCAATAGATCAGGCACGCCCGCCTTGTGAACGGCCTCCCAAACGCTGCGCAACTTCTCGCGCGCCGCGGTGCGACCGCCCTTGCTCAAGCCGGAAGCGACGGCGACTGCGTTGACCGCACCCGCGCTGGTCGCGCTCACCCAGCCGATGTCGATCTCGTCATCCTCAAGCAGCCGGTCGAGCACACCCCACGTGAATGCGCCGTGCGCACCGCCACCCTGGAGCGCAAGATTCAACCGGATATTTCGTCGGAACAGTCGCACTTGCATTCGCCCCGCCTCGCGCGAGGCACTCCATCCGCTGCGCCTCGTAGCCGTATATAGTGTCACGACGCGCATTGAATGGGGAGAAGACCCCCGCAAAGCGCATCGACGATCGAGCGTGGCATAGGCGCCATACATTTGGGCATGCCATAACGCAGACCGACATAATGCGTAGACATTGGGCAATGCGGGGGCAGCGACACTGCCAAGTGCAGTAAATCAGCGCATGCTTTGTGCGACAACAAAGCGCGGCAACGACATGCACACCACGATGCGCAGTTCGTCGTCACGGAAAGATGCGCAAGATCACGTCAGCAGTTTGCGCTCTATCTGCACGACGCTGTCGCCACCTTGCGCGATGCCACGCGTCACGCACTCGACGTGCACACGCCCGTCGGTACGTCCAATGCGTAGCAAGTTGTAGCAACCGAGCGGCTCATGCTTGTGCACGCGTATTGCCGACCCGGACGCGACGCCGATCACCGGCACACCCGCACCGCCAGACTCGGGGAGACGCGCAAAGTCCATATGGCTGTTGATGTGATTGTGTCCATGCAGCACGAGTTCTGCACCGCGCGCTGCGAGTATGCGTGACAGTGCATCCGCATCGCGCAGCGCCCGGCGTGGCGGAGCTTGC
>JBAZYB010000364.1:0-3408 GCA_041659545.1 Hyphomicrobium sp. | reverse complement strand
GGCTGCGTCAGCGCAACGCTGAATTGAAGCCAGCCGAGCGGACGGCGTTCCACGGCCTCGACCTCTACAGCATGCACAATTCTATCCGTGCCGTACTCGACTATCTCGACGATGTCGATCCGCACGCCGCGCAGATCGCGCGCGAGCGCTACGGTTGCCTGACGCCATGGCAATCGGATCCCGCAACCTATGGCCGCGCCGCACTCACTGGGCGCTACCGCTCATGCGAGAAGGAAGTGGCTTCCATGCTCGCTGGCATCCTGACGCGTCGGCGCGAGTACGCCCTGCGCGATGGCGAACGCTACTTGGACGCCGTGCAGAATGCGCGGCTCGTCACCAACGCCGAGCGCTACTATCGGACGATGTACTACGGCTCGCGCGCATCGTGGAATTTGCGCGACAGCCACATGTTCGAGACGCTCAAGGCGTTGCTTGATTTCTACGGAAAGGACAGCAAGGCCGTGGTCTGGGCGCACAACTCGCACGTCGGCGACGCCTCGGCGACCGAGATGGCAATCCGCGGCGAGCATAACATCGGCCAGCTCTGCCGCCAGGCGTTCGGTGAACACGCCTATCTGGTCGGCTTTGGCACCGATCGGGGGACGGTCGCGGCCGCCTCCGATTGGGATGGGCCGATGGAGATCAAGTCAGTACGTGCGGCGCATGAGCAAAGTTACGAGCGTCAATTTCACGCCGCTTCAGAGGAACTGGGCGAGTCGAGCTACTTCGTGCCGATGAAGGCTCATGCCGCGCTGCAGGAGGCCTTGAAGAAACCGCTGCTCGAACGCGCCATCGGCGTCATCTATCGGCCGGAGACCGAGCTTGCCAGCCACTATTTCCAGGCCATCCTTCCGCAACAGTTCGATGAGTACATCTGGTTCGACGAGACTAACGCCGTGACGCCGCTCGCCACCGCCGACGTCGCCGGCATGCCGGAGACTTATCCTTTCGGCCTGTAGCACCGTGGAAGCGTTCAACAGCCCGATCCGGTGGGGAATTCAACTCACAGATCACGAGTCCCTCTAATGGTCTCCCTTATGGGATGTGCCGCCAGTAGAGGTCGACAAGGGCTGCCGACGGGATGAAAAGCAAAGGGGTCGTCCAAGATGATTGATCCGAAGGGCCGATACGAACGACCGTCGACCAACCCCTCCCGTTGGCTGCGCCACGCCGCGCCATTTCCTCGCTTGGGGCCCGGACTGACATCGCCAACGACGAGCAGCGGCACTATCGGGGTGCAACGGAGCGGATTGTCGGAGTTGTCCGCTTAAGCCGAGGTGCTGTCCGAAGGAGCCGGCGCGTAAGATCCCGCGCGGCATCTACGAAGCGGCACGCGACGTCGCCCAATCGCCGTTCGCCACTGAGGCCTACGCTCAGTCACGGCGGGATCGCAAAAAGGTCGAGATGCAGTTCCGCCCCATGATTCCGATCATCGGGTAGCCGGCGCCCATCATTCCCATCCCTTTGGGCGGACCTTGATCGGCGTCGGGCTGCTGGGCGAGACTTGCTGCGGCCATTGCGAATAGGGTGATTGCTAGCGTGGCCAATGTAACGACTCCAGCGCGATAAAGAAACTCGGGAGGGTCACGTCGGCTTT
This sequence comes from Hyphomicrobium sp., assembly GCA_041659545.1. Lineage (GTDB taxonomy): Bacteria > Pseudomonadota > Alphaproteobacteria > Rhizobiales > Hyphomicrobiaceae > Hyphomicrobium_A. Next base: position 1,811 of record JBAZYB010000364.1, on the reverse strand, counting down.
CGAGGGTAGAGCGGCCTCAGGAAGAACTGGACGAAGCCATCTTGCATTGCTTCGCCCTGACTTCCGCAAACTCGGCAAAGGAGACACTCGGACCACTACACGGCGACTTAGCCCTGCCGGGAGTGACCGCATCGATTGGGTTGGCTTCGTGTCCTGCAAACGGCAGCACGTTCCAAGCGCTTCTAGAATGCGCGGACGATGCCCTCTATTCATCTAAGGCTTCGGGCCGGAACTGTGTGACGATAGCAGAGCGGAATGCCGCGTGATGCGCGCCTCGCGGATCGCAGCGCGGTAGCCTTGAACGAAGTGGAGCGGTGGGCAGTCCTCGCGACACCCTTGATCCTTCCGAACTCTTTTGCGTGTCCCACTCAGATCAGAATATTGTCCGTATCTCAGCACACGCCTCACCTCTCGGTACCTTGGCTGGTCCTCCCGCCAGCGAACGTGGTGAGACGGCCGCCGCCTCGGCGATCACTGGGGTACGACTTTTGCAATGGCATTGTGTGCGCCGCAATCGGCTGAAGTTCGATCAGGCCCTATCGGATGAGATCAGGCGCGCCCACCGGTTTGACGTCGCTCTGGCGGTGGTTATTTTTGACCTGGATCACTTCAAACTGTCCAAGCAAAATTGGACCGCGTGCAGGTTTCCAGTCCGGCGAAGATCAGCACCGCCTTCGTGCGTCGTAACGAGTGGGTGCCGAACTTGGCCGGATCGAGCCCGATGCTAGCGACACGCGCTACTCGAACTCCCAACCGAGCATGAGACGCAGGAGGCTGCGCTCGCTATCGTCGGTCAGCCCGAGCGCAGCGCCGACCTGCGCATGGAGCCCGTTCTCGAACTCGGCGCGCAGGTTGAGCCCTGCATACTGTTCGGTTCGCTGAGGGTCGAGCGTCAGCCCCAGGGCGGTGTCACCCAGCCCGCCATAGAGTTCTGCTCCCAGCTTGACCTCTTTGATCCCCAAGCCGCCAGGTTCTGCGCCTCGACGCGCAGTCTGATCAAACAGCGTGTAGTTGAGTCCCGCCGCGTAGCCGAACTCCCAATTGCCAGTGTTGAGATTGGCGTCGCTGATCCAGTTGAATGCGATGTCGAAGCCGTCGTTGATATCGTGACCAAGAATGAGCCGGCTCTCGATCTCGTGGCTCGAGTCCTCTTCTTCTGCATCGGTACGACCGACAGCCTCGAGCAGATACCGGTGGGAAGCCGTGGGGTTGCCATACTCGACGTTTAGGACCGGATTCAGAAAGGCGCCGTACGGATACAATCTGTATCTGCTTTCGATCCGCCAGCCGCCGAAGGCGTAGTCCGATCCGTCGATAGCATCGCCCTCGAAGTAGAGCGCCATCATCCATTGGTCGGTCAGAGCCTTTTCGATCTCTACCAGCTGTGCCGAGTAGGCTGGCTCTCCCGGAGTGGAGCGGGCGACATCGTTCAGGAAGTTTACCTCCGTCGTTCCCTTGGCCTCTGTGTGGTGGTTGTACAGAACGAAGTTCGCTTCGTTGCCCGCCATCGCCGAGGTGCAGAGGAGAGATGAAGCAAAGGCAATACGAATGGCTCCTGCGCTCGCTAGCCGGCCGTAACTCATGTGACGCTCACCACGAAACTCTTGTAACGCTCACCACGAGCGACGCGATTGCCGCACGCGATTGGGCGCTTCGGGAGGAAGAATGGCAACGCTGTGCGGCTTTTCTGCCTGAATTTAGGGAGCACAAACTGGCTGCAGTTCGATCACGAATACGGCGCCGATCGGAGCGTCGGCCAAAGCAATCGTGCCGCCTAGCGCATTGACCGAGCGCGCAACGATATCGAGGCC
>JBAZYB010000363.1:0-3410 GCA_041659545.1 Hyphomicrobium sp. | reverse complement strand
CGGCCTCCTGATCTGGGGCCTGCAGCCCGGCCCCATGCTGTTCATCGAGCAGAAGGAGTTCGTCTGGGGCCTGATCGCCTCGATGTATCTCGGCAATCTGTTCGGCCTCATCGTCGTGCTGACCTGCGTGCCGATCTTCGCGGCGATCCTGCGGGTGCCGTTCAGCATCATCGCGCCGCTCATCCTGGTGCTGTGCGCGATCGGCGCCTACTCGGTTCACTCGAGCACCTTCGACGTTATGCTGATGCTGGTATTCGGCGTCGTCGGTTACCTCTTGAAGAAGTGCAGCTACCCCCTCGCCCCGCTGGTGCTGGCCATCGTGCTCGGCGACAAGGCGGAAGAGGCGTTCCGGCAATCGCTGCTGGGATCGCAGGGTTCGCTCGGCATCTTCTTCTCCAATCCCCTGGTCTCAACCATCATGGTGCTGGGATTGATCGCGCTGTTCTGGTCCGGGATCCAGGAAGGCTTCACCCGGTTGCGAAGAACCCGGACCGCCGCCGCCTGACACCGCGACCCAAGTTCTGCCGCGAAGCGCGCGCCCATCCCACGATGAGCGCGCGCTTTGCGTTGCGCCTTGCCGTTCGTGGTATACTTATGGGATATCCGGCGGCTTTCCCGGTCGTGCCAGCGAAACGGCGCGAACAGAAAGAATGACAGAAACGTCAGTAAACCTGCCACTTCTCGCAATATCAGCAGCGGACAGCGCAAACGATTTCACATTGACAATTGGCATTATGTATACCAAGATTGAATTGTATTTAGAATTCGGAACTACCTGAAGGAGGTTGCGATGCAAGTCGGAGACGTCCTGCGCAAGAAGACGGCGCGTGTTGCGACGGTTCGGATGAACGAAACCGTCGGCATCGCCGCCCAGCTCATGCGCACCAGCAACATCAGCGCGCTCGTGATCAAGGACGTGGTGCGGACCGAGGGCAATACGGCGGTCGGCATGTTTACCGAACGCGATGTGGTTCGCGCCATCGCCGAGCACGGCGCGGCCGGCGTCAACCTGAAAGTCTCGCAACTGATCTCGGTGCAGGAGCTGGTGTCGTGCAGCTCCACCGATACGCTCGAACACGCGCGCCATCTCATGAACAAGAACCATATCCGCCATCTGCCCGTGATCGACAATTACGGCCTGATCGGCGTCATCAGCATCCGCGATATCTCCACCGCGTTCGATGACGAAGCCATGGCGACGCAGACCGTCTTTGCTGCCTGATAAGATCTTCCGTCGTTTTCGATGTCCCGGCTTTGAGGTGCTCAAAGCCGGCGGGTGATCTCTGTCGATTTTTTCACTCGCCAGCGAAAGCGCCATGAGGATCTGCGTCTACGACGCCGGCGCGATCGGCGGATATCTCGGTGTGCAGCTGGCGCGCGCGGGCGCCGACGTCAGCTTGGTGGCGCGCGGCGCGCCAATGGGCTCAAGCTCCTGATCGCTGGCCGGCATTCGCCTTCAACGGGCGAGCCAAGTTTATGCTTGGCAACCACACTCCCGGATGCATAATGGAGCTTTAGCGTCCTAGGGGTTGAGCTTCGGTCTCTCCAAAAGCTGGGTGAATATTGCTGAACCCGGCCCCGGCGGCTGCCCCCGGCATTGGGCTTTGATCAACTGCGATGATCGCCACATGAGTAATTCGCAACGCGTGAGGCAAGTGAATTTGTCCTCCGCACGCTTACGGGCGTGAGAACATGACGCTTCAACGCATACTCGTTTCGCTTGCCCTGGGTCTTGCCGGCACAACGCTGGTAGCCGCGCAAGCCTCCGCGCCAATCATCGTGCTCGACTCAACGGAACTCGACTTGTCCGAGCGGTCGGCCACCAGAAAGACGGTGGACTTTTCCATTCCGGCGAAGTTCGGTATGGACGGAGTCCGTATCCGCCGCTGGAGCATTAGCCAGGGCGGCAAAGTCATCGATCCAGCAGGCAGCACGATCGAATTCCGCGACCTCCCGGGTCAGCGCACCACGCTGTTTGCCTCCTTCAGTCTGGCTAACCTCAAGACCGCGGGCGCCTATGTGGCGACCGTCGAGTTCGCGGCACCGGAACCGCAGAAGCCCGCTGAGCCGCCGGGCGCCTCGCCTGCGGCAGCTCCACCCAAACCGCCTGCCGTCCCCGCTGGCGAAGAAGTAAAATCCGACAAGCCGAGACCCAGGGAACTCGAGCAAACCGTTCAGCTCAAGCTGACAAAGCCGGCGGCGGAGTTGCGGGTGTCGACGCCGCTGCAACTCGCGAACACCGTATATTTTTGGGGGAAGTCCAGCCTCGAGCCGAGCAAGATCACCTTGAACGAAACGAGCGGCAAATCCTATGTCAGCATCGACCGGACGCCCTGGCGCGTCGATCTGCGTCGCGGCAGCGATCCGACCGAAGGGAATGGTCTGAGTGTTCAACTTCCGGCCGTGATCGACGGCTTCGGCCAGCACACCGCGACCGCAACGCTGGAGGGTCCGATCTCGATCGGCACGACGTCGGGCACACTGACCGTCCGCGCGGCCCAGCTCGCCGCGCAGTCCGTCGACTTCCCGCTCACCATCGTGACACGCATCGCCGCTGGCTGGCTGTTTCCCGTGATCGTGGGGGGTATCCTGCTCGGCTGGCTCTTCCGCAACCGCCTCGAAGCCCGGCGCGCCCGTCTTGACGCGGCCATTCCAGCCGAGCAGGAGATTGCCGCGCTTGACCAGCTCATCGCCAAAACCGTCGATACGAAGTTCAAGGCCGATTTCGACGCCGCACGGGCAGCGCTTGCAGGCGCGATCGATGCGAAGCGGGCCACGGCCGAAACTATCAAGGCCGCAACAACCGCGGCCGCAACCCGGCGCGAGGCGATCTCCAAGGACATGGGCGATCGCGCCAACAAGCTGCATGCCGCCCTTGACAGCTGGCACTGGCTCGCCGCCGTCGGCGAGCCGTTGCCCGACGGGGTTGCGTCCGCGCTCGTGCCACTGCGCACAACCGTGCAGGGTCTGACCAAGCGGCTCGGGGATAATCTGATCACGGCGGTCGAGACCGACGCCGATGGCATCCTGCCGCAGTTGAAGGGCGCGTTGATACGCGCGCTCGAAGAATGGCTCGACCATATCGACGAGTTCAAAGCGGTGCCGCCGAAGCCGTGGCCGGATACACGCCTTGCCGCCGTGCTGCAGACAGTGGCTGCCGAGGCCGACAGGCTGCGCCAGGCGCTCAAGGCGGCCGATACGCCGGACAAGCTCGGGCAGACCATGTTCAACACGGTCCACTTGCTGCGCACCGTGCGGGAGCAGTTATTCGGTCGCGTGGTCGACGACGCAAGGACCACGGCGGAAGCCGTCGGCAAGGCGCTGGTTGCACGCGATCCGAAGTTGAAGCCCGATGCCGACGCCATCGCGGCGGCGGCCGCAGCGCTTCCCGACAGCACCGCGGCCGGCAT
>JBAZYB010000362.1:0-3417 GCA_041659545.1 Hyphomicrobium sp. | reverse complement strand
GTTCGCCGAGTTCGAACGCGGGCGCATCGTCGAGCGCATCACGACCGGCATCTACCTCAAGCGCAAGAAGGGCGGCTATACGGGCGGGCGCAACATCCCCTACGGCATGAAGGTCGTGGGCCACGGCGCCGACGCGAAGTTCGAGCCCGATCCCGTGCAGCATCAGGTGTTCGCCTTGATCCGCGAGCGGATGTCGGTGCGCCCTGCCGACTTCTTCTCGCCCCGACTGTTGGCGAAGGAGTTGACCGAGAAGGGTATCTTCAACCGGCGGGGCAACCCGTTCAAGTCGAACCATATCGCCCGCATGGCGAAACTCGTGAGGGCGCAGGATGCTGAACAAAGTGCAGGTTGAGGAAGTCATCAAGGCTGCATGCCCGCATTGTGCGAACCTGTTGCCGGTAGAGCAGCGCGGCGACACGGGCGAATGGGTTCATCGCCCGAAAGGCCCGATGTCGATCACGCTTTGCCTCGCTACGAACCTGCGCACGAAATACAAGGACGTCTTGAATGGGTAACCGCGCCGCCGCCAAACAGTTCTACGATGCCGGCGAGCAGGCCGCGCAGAACAATCGCGGCAACTCGGCCGGGCTCACGCAAGCCTACGGCAACTACGTCGCCGCGGCTTACGTAGATCCGACGTGGGGGCAGGCGCATTACGCGGTCGGCAACAACGCCTGCGATCTCAACATGCACCACGCGGCTGTCGCCGCTTATCGCCGCGCGCTCGAGTGTGAGAACAGCGCGGCCAACCTCGCGCGCATCCACTGTAACCTTGGCTGGCAACTCCATGTGATCGGAAAGACGCAGGAAGCCTACGAGCACTCGCAGCTGTCGGTCGAGCTGGACCCAGCGCTGGCGTTCGGCTGGCTCAATCTGTCGATCATCCACTACATCATGAACAATACCGAGACCGCGGTATCGTGCGCGCTCAAGGCCAACGAGCTTCTGCCCGACGATCCCACCGCGCACATCGCGCTGGCGTTCGCGTACATGCACAACCGCCAGTTCGCCGAGGGGCTTCGCTACTTCGAGGCGCGCTTCCGGTACAAGCTGCATCAGTATCTGTCGTTCCCGTTCACGCGCTGGAAAGGAGAGCGCGATCGCACGGTGTTCATCGCCGCCGACCAGGGCCTCGGGGATACGCTCTCGTTTGCGCGCTTCGTGCCCGAGGCTGCGTTGCGCTCGAAGTTCGTGCATCTGTGCGTGCAGCCCGAACTGATGCGCCTATTCGAGCAGGCGTTTGGGCACATCAAGAACCTCAACCTGATGCCGCTCAGCACGCCGTTCCCGGCCTACGATCACTGGACGACGTTCGTCAGTCTGCCGACTGCGCTGAAACTTTTCAACAGCGAGATCATCGGCAAGCCTCATTTCAAGTATTCGCCACCGCCAATGTTGCAGAAGCACTGGAAGGTTACGGATCGCAAGTTTCATATCGGCATCGCGTGGTCGGGCTCGGCGCTGAACGATATCAACGCGCACCGCTCGATCGACCTCAAGCACTTCCTCGAACTGCAGCGCGTGCCCGGCGTCCAACTCTACAGTCTGCAGAAGGACGCCAAGAAGCAGGATCTCTACGATACCGGCGCGTCCAGCGTGGTGCGCGATCTCTCGGGCTATATCAGCGACGTCACCGACACGTTGTCGATCATGAAGGGGCTCGACCTTGTGATCGCTTGCGAATCGGCGGTGCCGCACATGGCCGCGCTGGCGGATAAGGAATGCTGGGTGCCCTATAGTCGCCAGGGCAAGGACTTCCGGATTGGCATCGACGGGACCAAGGCGATCTGGACGCCCAAGGCGAGGTACTTCCTGCAGGGCGACGACGATGCTTGGGGCCCGGTATTCGACAACATGGTAGGAGAACTCAATGCCCGACTGGCAAAAACCGGTGTTCAGCTCGAACGTGAGCGAGATCGGGTATCGTGAGGACGCCAAGGAGATGACGGTGGCGTGGCTCAAGGGACGCCGGTCGGTTTATTCCGGTGTACCGGAAGAAACCGCGCTCCAGGTCGCCAACGCGCCATCCGTCGGGTCGATGCTCAACACGGACATCAAGCCGTATTACTCGCATCGCTATGAATAATCTGGAAGCAGTATTCGCCGCGCTTGTTGTTGCGGCTCTTATGATCTGGTGGTTTCAATGAGCGAGAACGGGTACGACGCGGAAACGATAGCTACCGGCTTCGATCAGATGGCTGCGCAGATCCGGTTGAACAAGGCCGGAAATTTCGGCGGCGCTTTCGTGCTCGTGCCGCCGGTCGGGATGGGGCAGCCGGTACAGGGGCTGATCTTGAACAGCAGTAACGCGGCCATGATGTTCTGGGCTAACCTCAAGATCATCGTGGACGACACGCTGATCCAGTTGAAAGAGCAGCAGAGGTTGCAGGGGCGGTGACCAGTGTTATGCAGCGGTTCTGGCAATGGCGGTGCCCGCACCAAGGTAGGACTATTACTGTCCCGATCGTTGGGCAGCGTCCGGATAGCCCCGACGAAGATACGACGTACTGCTGCGATTGCGGTAAAGCCATCGCAAAATTGTGGACCCGAAGAAGCCGATAGGGTCCGCAATCCTGACCGAACACTAGTGAGTCAAACATGACGAGATGGAAATCGCCGAGGTGCGGGCAGGCTTGCTGGGACGAGATAAGGACGCACGAGGCCCAGAAAAATCAGCTTGTGCTTAAGCTGGCCGAAGTCACGACAGACCGGGACGAGTGGCGCACGCAGCACGAAAACCTATTGGCAATTTACCGAGCCGAAGTATCCCGCCGCGCTACCTGACCGAACAGCGCGAGTGACACTACTTTTCGCGCCGCATTAGCTCTCGCTCGATCGCCTCACGGATAAACTGCGCCATGCCACTGTCGCCAACCAGATCGCGAATCCGCTCCCGCACCTCTTCCGAAAGGCGGACTTGCGTCGGCTTAATCCCTAGCGGCGGTCTCCCCATACGCCGGGAAATATCCGGTACCGGAATATTTGTCAAAATCGTCTCCATAAGCGGTATCGCTTATTGACAAGCATAAACGGTACCGCTTATAAAGGCAAGGTCAGCAACGGAGGCGGCCATGGCTAAGCGCAAAAATCCTGAGGCGACGGAATTGGTGGAAGCAGCGGCAGGCGCACAGGCCATGGCAGCGCGGTACCGGAAGGCTCTGCGAGAGCTAGTCGAAGCCTGCGGCCATGTGAACCTCGGAGCCCTGGACGGAACGACCGTGCGCGACTTCCGGAAGGTGATGAAATTCATGGCCGCTTACGACGCCGCAAAAGAACTAGTGGGAGAGCGCGCGTAGCAAATAGATCAGCCCGATCAGGCCGACGATCAGCTTGGCGATCAGCGGAATCGGGGGTGGCAGGGGCAACAGGTCCATGATGTAGAGCACCACGATGATGACGATGGCGAAGATCAAAAGA
>JBAZYB010000361.1:0-3426 GCA_041659545.1 Hyphomicrobium sp. | reverse complement strand
CTACACCTGCCCTATGCACCCGGAGGTGCGTCAGGATTATCCCGGCGACTGCCCGAAATGCGGGATGCCGCTTGAGCCGGTTCAGGGCGGCGAAGCCGCGGACGAGGACGACGACGGCGAACTGAACAAACTTGCACGCAAGCTCTGGATCGGCGGCGCACTCGCGCTTCCCGTTCTCATCTCCGCGATGGCCGGTATGGCCGGATTCTCGCTTGAAGGTGAAGCGGCAACATGGCGGCGCTGGGGCGAGTTCATCCTTTCTACGCCGGTGATTTTCTGGGCCGGAGATTTCATCTGGCGGCGCGCGTGGAACTCCCTCCGCCATCGCAGCGCCAACATGTATACGCTCCTCGGACTCGGCATCGGGGCGGCCTACGTGTTCAGCGTCGTGGCGTTGCTCGCGCCCAACCTCTTCCCGCACGAGATGCGGCACGGCGGCGAGACGGGTCTCTATTTTGAGGCAGCGGCCATCATCACCGTCCTCGCGATCTTCGGCGAATACCTGCAAGAGCGCGCCCGCCGCCGCACCGGACAGGCCGTGAAAGCCTTGCTCGGACTTGCGCCGAAAACCGCACGCCGCGTCATCGATGGGAAAGACGAGGACGTGCCGCTGGATCGCATCCAGGTCGGCGACCTGCTGCGCGTGCGACCGGGTGAAAAGGTGCCGCTCGACGGCGTGCTCATCGAGGGCCGCAGCAACGTCGATGAATCCATGCTCACCGGTGAACCGCTGCCGGTGGAGAAGGCCACCGGCGATCGCGTGATCGGCGCTACGTTCAACCAGACTGGCGGCTTCGTTATGCGCGCCGAAAAGGTCGGCTCCGACACCCTGCTCGCGCAGATCGTGCAACTCGTCGCGCAGGCCCAGCGCAGCCGTGCGCCCATCCAAGCCCTCGCCGACCGCGTATCGTCCTATTTCGTGCCGGGTGTTATCGCCATCGCGGTGCTTACCTTTGCGGCGTGGATGTTCTGGGGGCCGGAACCCCGGCTCGCCTACGCCATAGCCAATGCCGTCGCCGTGCTCATCATCGCGTGCCCGTGCGCGCTCGGCCTGGCCACCCCGATGTCGATCATGGTCGGCGTGGGCCGGGGCGCGCAGCACGGCGTGCTCATCCGCGATGCCGCCGCGCTGCAACGCGCCGAAAAAGTCACCCACCTCGTCACCGACAAAACCGGGACGCTCACGCAGGGACGCCCCGAACTTTCAGGACTGCATGCCGACGCGGCCGTCGGTGAAGAACGTCTGCTGGCGTGGACTGCGGCGCTGGAATCCGGCAGCGAACATCCGCTCGCCCACGCCGTCGTAAAGGCGGCCGAAGCGCGCAAGCTCACCCTCCCTCGCATCGAGGAATTTGCCTCCATCACCGGCGCGGGTGTCACCGGCCGCATCGACGGAAAGTTCGTGCGCGTCGGCAAGCGCGAGTGGCTCAAAAAAGAAGGGGTCGAGATCCCCGCTGACTTCGAGACGCAGGCCGAACGCCTGCTCGCGGAAGGCGGCACGGTGATCTGGATTTCGTTCGATCAAAAAGCGGCGGGGCTGCTCGCCCTCACCGATTCGATCAAGGCCACTACGCCCGAGGCGATTCGCCAGCTCCACGCGCTGGGCCTCAAAGTCGTCATGCTCACCGGCGACCACCCCACCACCGCCAACGCCGTGGGCAAGAAGCTCGGCATCGACGACGTGCGCGCCCAACTCGCGCCCGAGGACAAGCATCGCATCATCGAGGAACTCCGCCGCTCCGGTGCCGTCGTCGCGATGGCCGGTGACGGTATCAACGACGCCCCCGCGCTCGCCGCCGCCGATGTCGGCATCGCGATGGGCACCGGCACCGACGTAGCCATCGAAAGCGCCGGCATCACCCTCGTGAAAGGCGATCTGCGCGGCATCGTGAGCGCGCTCGTCCTCAGCCGCGCCGTGATGAAGAACATCCGGCAAAATCTCTTCTTCGCCTTTATCTACAACGCGGCCGGCGTGCCGCTGGCGGCGGGCATCCTCTATCCGTTCACCGGGTGGTTGATGAACCCGATGTTTGCCGGTGCGGCGATGGCGCTCAGCAGCGTCTCGGTCATCACCAACGCCCTTCGCCTGCGTCGCACAAAGCTTTGACCGACCTCCTCAGCTCCCGGCGTCGGCACAATCGCAGTCCAAACACGCGCCCTTCGCACAGTCGCCACAAAAATCCTCCAACCGTCGGCGCAGTGTCGCCCGTGCGCGATGCAGCGCCACGCTGGCGGCCCCTCCCGTCATCCCGAGCGACTGGGCAACCTCCGCCACCGCCTCATTGTTCAATTCGACGCGGCGCAACAGCTCGGCATCGCGCGGTTTTAGTTCCGGCAGGAGTCGCTCGAAACAGGCGCAGGCTGATCTTTCGATCTCTTCATCGCGGGAACCGACCTCCGTCATCCAGGCTTCGTCACGGCGCACATTCGCCGAACGACTGCGCACATGGTCGATCATGGCATTGCGCAGCAGGCGATAAAACCAAGCGGTCAGTTTCTCGGCATCGTCCACCTCGCCTGCCGAACGCATCGCCTTCAGCAGTCCGTTTTGCAGCACGTCATCGGCATCGGCTTCGTTGCCCAGACGCGAAACAAGAAACGCGCGAAAGCGGGAACGCTGGGCCAGCAAAGAGTCGAGGGAGCGGACGGGTTCCATGTGGTTATGAAGCAGAAGGCAGCCATCAGATTAGTTCCCGACCCTTGTCTTGCAACCCGCGTGATGGCCTCGCCCGAATTGCTTCGATGTATTTTATTGCTAGATATACAATGAGATAGCCCAGACCCGCCGAAGGTTTTATAAAACGTGAGGGGTTCGGCCGACCTGCGGTGTATTATTGGGAGAAACCACCATGAAAACCCATCCCCAAGATGACGCTCTCCACCAGTTGCTTCGGCACTGGACGGTGGAGCCCCAAGCCAATCCCGGATTCCGGGCGGCCGTCTGGGCTCGGATCGACTCCGCGCGTCGCATGCCCGCGACCTGGAGCGGCTGGCTCCGGCTAAACCTAGTCCGAGTGTCCTATTGCGCAGCGGCCAGCATCGTGTTCGCCGGCACCGGCGGCGGCCTTCTCGCCGCTTCTCAGGCCAACCGCGAACGCGAGCAGCTTATCCAGCGCTACGTCGTCAGCATCGATCCGCACCAGCAGGTCAACGCCCCCCGCTAACCATGAACTACCGCTGGATCACCGCCGGTGCGATCATCGCTCTCGCCCTTTTGGCCGGGGGCGCGTCCTACCTCTGCTTTCACCACACCATGTCGGTGTCGACCGGGCAGAACCACGACTCGCTCATGTGGGTGCGCCACGAGTTCAAACTCTCCGGCGAGAAACTCGCCAAAGTGGAAGCTCTTCACGAAGCTTATGAATCGGTTTGCGCCAAGCACTGCATCGCCATTGCCGAAGCCCGCGCGGAATTGAAACACTTGCA
>JBAZYB010000360.1:0-3434 GCA_041659545.1 Hyphomicrobium sp. | reverse complement strand
GCGAATGCCGTGGTCGCAGACATGACGCAAGCGCAGATGGCGGCCGCAATGAACTTCGCACGCATGGCTAGCATTAATGTCTCCTGTGTGCTTCTCGGACTGCATCAGGAGTACGGCAGTGGCGCCGGGAACGTTACACCGGCCAGCTATGACTGCCCCTTCGCGGGTAAGCGAGCCGCCGGAATGCGCAAGCTCACATGGCAGCCGTGCTCGGGCGATTCAATGCTCAGCGTGGCGCCCCAGGCTTCGGCAATATCACCGACGATGGCCAGCCCCAGACCCGCCGATCCTGACGTATCAAGACGCCCGCCGCGACGCAGCGCTTCCTGTGCCCGTGCGGGAGGAATTCCTGCGCCATCGTCGATCACAGACACCACCACGGCCCCGTCATGGGGCCGCCCGCGAATAACGACGGAAGATCGCGCATGCCGTGAGGCGTTCTCCACCAGGTTACCGAGTGCCTCCGTGAGATCCTCAGGGTCGATGCGCGCCAGCAGTCCGCCGGGGACGTCGACTTGCCATGCGAGCCGCTGCCCATCCGGCGTCCGCTCAATGACACGCACGACCCGCTGCGCGACGGCTTCGATGTTAGCCGCGCCCGCGCCGCCGGTGGCGCCGGTTCGTGCCCGCGCCAGTTCACGTTCCACATGCTGACGCATCGCATTGGCGATGTGTTCGATGTCGTCAGCGAGATCCGTTTCTCCCTGCGCCTTGAGCCGTTGAGCGTCGTCGCTCAGCAGTTGCAGCGGAGTTTTCAGGCCATGCGCCAGATCGGCAGCGCGTGTCCGCGCCTTCTCGACCTGACGCTCGCGCGCTTCGAGCAGGCTATCGATCTCGTGCGCCAGCGGCAGCACTTCGTCCGGAAAGCCGCCGCCCAGTCGCGGCGACTGGCCCGATGCGATTTCGGCGAGCTTGCGCCGCATGGCCGCCAACGGTCGCAATCCAATGCTCACTTGCGCCCACGCCGCAGCGGTAATGAGAACACCCAGAACGAGTAGCAGCGGGATCAACGCGCTGGCGAAGCTGCGCACCGCAGCATCAAGTGCCGCCCGGTCGATAGCCACGGCCACGCCGGCGGTCTTTGCGCCCAGCCGCGCCGGCAAGGCGATGCGTCGCTGGACGAGATGCAATGGTTTGCCGTCGGGACCGGGAACCGTGTAGGTGTGCAGCGCATCGTCCACGTGCGTTTCGGCGGGTAGGGGGATCTCGTAGTCCCACAGCGATCGCGAGCGCAGCAGGGGCCCTTCGGGCTCGACATTCACTTCCCAGTAAAGTCCCGACAGCGGCCGCTGAAAGCGCGGATCTCCAGGCAGTCGTGCAACGACAAGCTCCCCGGTAGCCGTCTCGTCGATCCCGGCGATGAGCTGGTCGACGTGGGCCGCCAATTCACCGTTGATCCAGCGACCGACATGGCGCTCGAACAGGAACGTGAGGCCGACCGCCGCAACGATCAGCGCCGCGACCACAAATCCCGCCGCACCCAGCAACAAGCGCAGGCGCAGCGAGCCAAGGCTCATGGCTTAACGTCCGCAATCAGATAGCCAAATCCGCGCCGCGTCTCGATCGCGTCTGGTCCGAGCTTCTTCCTCAGCCGCATAATGAGCGCTTCCAGTGCATTGGCGTTGCGAGCGTCGTCGTCTCCGTGCAGATGCTCGAGCAGCTCGTGCGGTGGCACCACGCGGCCCTTGTGATGCATCAGGTAGGCAACCAGCCGATACTCGAGCGGCGATGCCTGTACCACCTCGCCGTCGACGAGCACGCGCATCTGCCGTGTGTCGAGCGACAGATTGCCTGCTTCGATCAGCGGATTCCCTTGCCCCACAGAGCGACGGATGAGGGCGCGCACGCGCGCCAAAACCTCCTCGGTCCGAAACGGCTTGGCGAGATAATCGTCGGCACCGGCGTCGATGCCTTCAACGCGCTCCGTCCACGCACCGCGCGCGGTGAGCACGAGTACGGGCATGTTGCGGCCCGCGGCACGCCAGCGCTTTAGCACCGCAAGCCCGTCCATCTTCGGCAGTCCGAGATCGAGCAGCACGAGGTCGTAGGATTCCGTATCGCCGCGAAACCAAGCGTCCTCACCATCCACGGCCAGATCGCAAGTATATCCCGCGGAGCTGAGCGCACTTTTGATCGCCGCACCGATACGCGCCTCGTCCTCGACGATCAGAATGCGCATCAGTGGTCGTCCTCGATCTCCAGGATCTTGCCGCTCTTCGCGTCGGCGTCGACCTCGACGACACGGCCATTGGGCCCCAGCATCTTGATCTCGTAAACGTAGACACCGTGTTCCAGCTCCAGTTCCACCTCCAGCATTTGGCCGGGGACTTTAACCCTGACGGCATCGAGGATCTCCTCGAGGGGGCGGATGCGTCCTTCACTCAAGAGGCGCTTGGCGACCTCCGGACCGACATCGTCGGCGAGAGCACCCAGAGTCAGCACCGGGAGCAGGGCTCCGGCGGCGAGGCAGCGGCGGCGGTTCATGTATCGCTTCATGTTCGCGGACATACGGACAAGCTTGCGGCTCAATTGCTGACAAGTCCCTGACGAGCCAGGTCAGACCCCCGTCAGGCACCCCCCTCCAAGTTATCCCCGCCGGGAAAAGTCCACCCTGCGCACACCAGGAGATACAACTATGCGAGCAACGCTCACCGCGTCCGTTCTAGCCCTTTCGCTTCTCGCTGCTGCCGCTGGCGCACCCGCCTTTGCCGATCGCGACCAGCACCTCAATGTGCCGCGCGACCAGTGGCTGACGCCGGCGCAGCTTTCCGACAAGCTCGTCGCCCAGGGCTACAAGGTGCGCGAGATCGAGGTCGACGACGGCGCCTACGAGGTCGACCTCGTCGACAAGAATGGCACGCGCATCGAAGCGCACGTCCATCCCGCGACCGGCGACATCCTCGTTGGCTACGACGATTGATCCGCTAAGGCGCGCCGCAGCCATTGGTAGCGGCGCATCCCGCGCACTAGCGCCAGAGTCCGAGATCTTCCCATTTGTCTTCGGGGATCTCGGGCCCGATCTCATAGGCGAAACTGAGCGCCTTCAACTGGTCCGGTGACACGGTGCAGGTGAATTTCAGCTTGTACCAATGCGATTTGGCACGCACCGCGCCGCCCTTCGCTGTCACCGCTGTGCCGGTGAAGGCCGCGCGGCCCATGATGCTGGTTTTGAGCCGATCGGCCTTGGGCAGCTTGCCATCGCGGCGAATGACGTCGATCCCCTTGATCACGCACACTTGGTGGGCGCGCTCCTCCGGATCGAGTTTCATCAGCTGATCGCGAATGCTTGACGCGTGGGCCGCGAGTGGCCAAGGCAGCAGCGCCGCCAGCAGCCAAAGTCTACTTGTCATGTTCCCCCCGAAACCGGGACCAACGGGCCCCGGTACCCATCACGCGAAAAAATTGGGCGACGATATGGCCTTCGGCTCCAGGCT
>JBAZYB010000359.1:0-3439 GCA_041659545.1 Hyphomicrobium sp. | reverse complement strand
ATGAGCTGACCGCCAGCAGCGGCGAGGCCACCGGCCGCTTCACCGCGCCGTGGAACTTGTTTGCCAAAGGCTTCGTCGGTGGCGGTTCGATCAATGGCGGCCACATGAACGACGAGGACTTCAACATTCCCGGCGATCGCGAGGTCAGCCCCGACGTCAAGGAGCGCATCCCCTACACCAACACGCTCAGCCAGGTGGATGGCAGCATCCCCTGGTACGGGACCGTGGACGTCGGCTACGATTGGTGGCGCGCGCCGCGCTATCGCTTCGGCACCTATGTCGGCTACAATTATTATAGCGAAAGCCTGGACGCTTACGGCGTACATCAGCTCGCCAATCAGGCGGGGCCGTTTGGAACCCTCGTCGGCGGATCACTGCCCGCAACCGGCTACCCAGTGATCACGCAACGGGCTAAGTGGCAGTCGCTGCGCCTCGGCGCCGCGGCGGAATTCTATCTCGCCCCTGGACTGAAGCTGGCCGGCGACGCCGCCTACCTTCCCTATGTCTCGCTCAATGCGGTGGATCATCACTACCTCAGCAACTCGGGCCGGCTTGCGAGCACAAATCCGCTCAGCGGCCATGGTGTGGGCACGCAACTCGAGCTGATGCTCTCCTATGACATGACCGAGCGGATCAGCGTCGGCGTCGGCGGACGCTATTGGGCCATGTGGACGACGGACGGCAGTTCCACCCGTGCCTACGATTCTTCTGGCGAATTCCCGGTGCCGACCCCGCCGGCGCGCCTGAAGGTCGAAACCGAGCGTCTCGGCATCCTCGGCGACGTCACCTACCGCTTCGACTAGCCCGGGAATTTATTCAGCTCACCAGCAACTGGCGCTCGGCGGAAAAGCGCATCGTATTCGATCAGCGCGCCCTTCGGGTCGCGCGACACCGGCGAGAACGTGTACGGCTCGAACCCCTCACTTCTGACGAAGTCAAGCATCTGCCAATGGCTGGGCGTGTTCTGGTAGATCTGCTGCACGGACATCTCTACCAGGATGGTCTGCACATCTGCCAAGCGCGTGCCTAGCCCCTGCAGCACGGCGAGATCGTTGCCCTGTGTATCCGTCTTCAAGAAGATATTTCGCGCGTCCGCAAAGCTGCACAGCAACTCATCCAGGCGATAGATTTCAATCTGCTCGCTGTGTCCGGACTTGAGATCAAACAGCGTCGTATCGGCGGTATGGATCGAATTGAAGACCCCGTGCGGGAAAATGTTGAGGCGCACCGATTGGCGCGATGCTCCGGCACCCACTTGGCGCACGTCCCATTTAGCGTCGCCAGCCGCGCTCGCTTTTAACTTGGCGTATTGCGCAGCGGCGAGTTCGAGAGAAAGTATCTCCCCCAAATATCCAGCCTTGCGGCAACTCCGAGCAAAGTTGCCGACGAATGCGCCGCAATCGACAAGGAGATCGACGCTGTGACCGGCGAAGTAGCGGCGCAGGGACACCGGTATGGTATCCAGCCCGTCCAGCCTGCTCAACTCGCGCAATTCGTAGCCGAGAAAATTCGCGATCTGCCGCGCCACAGACATCCCACGCCCCGTCGCAAAACTCCGTAGGCGGAAGTTTGGACGAGGCAAGCCCCCGGGGCAATCGATTTCAGCGGGCGGTCAGAGTTCTGGGGGTAGAAGCGAGAGTGTAATCGCCGGCCCGACGGCCACAGACGTCAATCACGCCAGCGACTTGCGCACCTCGAAGATTTCCATGATGCGAGCCCCGCGGTGCGGCCCGTCGCACACGAAGGTCCAGCGGCCCTCGGTGTAGGTGTCACACATCTTGACGCCCTTCACGAGAATCCAGTGACCTTCCTTCCCCTTGTGCACGGCGAGAATGTAGTGCGTCCACACGTTGCGGGGCTTCTGCATCCACGTCCACAAGGTGGGCCGCTCCTTGCGCGGCTTGGCCATGTGGGTCTCCTTCAGCGTCATCTCGTAGCCAAACTGGGCGAGCGCGGCTCCGACCTCGTCGGCCCCCGTCCCCTTGACCACCGACTTGCGCGGGCAGTTGCGCTCGACGCGGATGATGTCCTCGATCTTGGAGATCGGGTAGCCGGTGATGGCCGACAGGACGTAGGGACCGCAGAACGCCGTGCGGCCGGTGTCGTTCTTTGCCTCAGAGAGGCTCGATGTCATGCGGTCGTAGCTGACAGCGCTATCCATGAGATCCTCGGGGTGATGGTTAATGAAATGTCACCCCAATAGGTTTACGAATGGTAAACGGGTGCCCGCCGAGGAGGGAGACTGGGGGATGTACGTCGTTGTCGTGTTTCTCGAAGCCGCGGAAGGGCGCCAATGGGAATTGGGGGAGGAGCTCCGCCGGCACGCCGCAGCGTGCGTGGAGGAGGAGCCGGGATGCCGGCGCTATGACATCTCCGCCGATCCGCTCGAGGGGGCATCGTTCCTGCTCTACCAAGTCTATGCCGACGAGGCCGCCTATCTCGCTCACCGCGAGCTGCCGCGATACGCTGGCTTCCGTTCTCTCACTGATCCCTGGGTGAAATCGCGCCGCGTGCTCACCTATCGGGCACTTGCCCTATCCGGCGCCGCTTGAGCGGCGAGCAAATCGCCCCCAACTGGCATGTGTGCCGCTGTGCTGCACTCCCCTCGCGGATCGGGCACAGTATCATCGCCGCGCCAGGCAGAAGGACGCCGCCTTGAACGTTTCGTTTCTCCAGGAACTGCTGAGCTCGGTCGCCGAGCAAGGCCGTTCGTTATTGCCCAAGTCACTCTTTGGAGCCGACGCAGGCGAGGACATCGAGGAGCTTGCCCGCGCGCTGCTTTCCGGCCGCGGCGAGGCTTCCGGGGTCGCCATCGCCGGCGCCGTTCTCGACTGCTACGCCCGGCTCGATCCGCAGCAGCGTCTGGCCTATTTCCGCTTTCTCGCCGCCGATATGCAACCCGATCCCGAGGCGGTGACGCAGGCGGCGCAGGCCTATGTCGCGGCCCCGTCCGATGGCACACTCGCAACGATGCAGGCGGCGCTCGAGAGCCCGCGCGTCGAGTTCTTCCGGCGGCTGCATTTGGCCCCTGGCGCAACGACCGAAATCGTCGGCATGCGCCGCGACCTGTTGCGCCTGCTGGCCGACAATCCCGACCTGACGCCCGTCGACGCCGACCTGCGCCGGCTATTCTACGAGTGGTTCAATCGCGGCTTCCTCGTCTTGCGCCGCATCGACTGGAATACGCCCGCGGCCATCCTGGAGAAGATCATCCACTACGAGGCCGTGCACGAGATCCGCGGCTGGGACGATCTGCGCCGACGCCTCGATCCGACCGATCGGCGCTGCTTCGCATTCTTCCACCCCTCGCTCGTCGACGAACCGCTGGTGTTCGTCGAGGTGGCGCTCATGCGCGAAATTCCCGATGCCATCGGGCAGGTGCTCGAAGAGCCGCACGCCGAAGTTGACGGCGGCAAGCCGCCCACGACGGCTCTCTTCT
>JBAZYB010000358.1:0-3455 GCA_041659545.1 Hyphomicrobium sp. | reverse complement strand
GACGGCCGCTGTACGAGAACGGCAGCGCGGTGCGCAAGACCGCGCGGCCGAGACGTGCGGCTGCGGCGCCCGCGGCTCCACCGTCTCTGCCTCCTGCTCCGCCCATTGCAGCGCCCCCTGTTGCGGCAGTGTTCCCCGCCTCGCCTCCGCCCGTCGCTCCGAAGCCGAGCGCGACGGTGATTCCGCTGCGTGTCGTCCCAAAGTCGCCGCCTCCTATTCCCAGTCCGGCGCCCGCGGCGCCTCCGCCACCCGCGCAGGCGCACGACCTCGACACCGTGCTCGCCAAGGCCAAGGCGTTCCGGCCGCTGGCGAACTATGTTCTCACCGAGATTGCGAAGGCGGTGCCGGCGTCGGTCGCAGCACCGGGCGCGGCCCACATCGTGATTGCGAAGGATGCGAAAACCTTCGCCGTGCTCGCCATCAGCGCCAAGGAGCTGCGCCTCGGCCTCGCGCTCGGCGGCGTCACGGTCGAGGCTCCGTATCAGGCGGCGAAGGCGGCGTCCTTCCCCACCGATCTTGCCGGCGCACTGACGCACATGGCGGTGCTCAACGACGCGCGCCAGATTAACGACCCGCTGATCGCCCGTGTGCGCGAGGCCGCCGATCGTGTAGGATAAGTTGCATCGCGACTTCGGCACCATTGATTTGCCTGAATTTCAGCGCTGATTGCCGCCTCATTGGGAGGCATGTATGCCCACGAGATTGTGCGGGTTTTCGCTTTCTTCCGTATTCGTCGCCGCGCTTTGCGCAAGCCTCATCTGGCTGCCGGCCGACACGGCACAGGCGCAGAGCGCCAAGAAGGACGGCATCGCCGACCTCATCGGCACGACGCAGCGGCCGGCAGTTCCGTTGGCGCAAGGCAAGCCTGCCGCCGCTCCAGACGCCGAGATCGACCCGCGCGAGGGCGATCTCAGCTACGAGCAGGCGCGGCAGCTCATGGCCGCCATCGACAACATCCTGAATGACGTCTCGGAGCAGCGCGCGGCAGCCAAGAAGCTGCCGGGCAAGGACGAGTTCCTGGTTACGCCGCTCTGGACCGAAACCAAGGAAGACCGAGAAACCAAGGTGCGGGCGCTGCTCGATTCCGCGCTTGCCATTGTCACCGATGTGCCCGTGGTCGAGGTGCAGAAGAAAATCGAGGGCTTCCGCCGCAATATCCGCGAGCTCGAAGAGCGCATCGTGACGCTGAAGGAAAAGCAGCTCAGCGCGCCCAAGGACTCGATGATGCCCGGCGTGCTGACCGATACGGTCGCAAGCCTCGGCAACGACATCGAGGACAGCAAGAGGCGCATCGAAGAAAACCGCGCCAATATCGTGAGCGCCAAAGGCGAGATCCAGACGGCACTTGCGAAAGCCGGGCTCGGACTCGATCCCGATCAGCTCGACCTGCTCATCGACAGCGTCCTTTCGGGCGATCTCGTGCGCCTCGCGGCGACGTTCCAGGCGGCCAAGGTGATCGACGCGCATCTCGGCAAGCTCATGAGCGGCGCCTCGGAGAATACGGGCGCGGCGCGCAAATATTTTGCCATGCATGCGGCGCTGTTCGCGCTCCTCGTGCACGCGCAGGACTCGACGATCGCGAAAATCGACACGCAGTACATGCCGAAGCTCGATGCCATCCTGAAAGACATCGCCGCCGCCAAGGCCCGGACCACGAACCTGCTTCGCGCCGACAATCGCCCCGACCAGCAGCGTGCGCTCGAAGCCAATCGCGACAGCCAGAAGCTGGCGGAGGACGCGGCGCGCGGCTACCGCCGCTATCTGACGCAACAGCGCGAGCAGATCGCACAGGCTCGGACGCGCGCGGCGCACGACCTGCGCATCGCCGACAACACGTTCGAGACCGTGGAAGCGAGCTTGCAGCTGCGCAACCTGATGCGCGACAGCTCAGCTTCCTTCGAGGCGATCCAGAAGCTTGAAGCGCCGACGTTCGAGCAGATTTTCAAGAACGAGGAATTGCGGCGCGAGTTCGAGAACCTGACGCGGAAGCTCGACGCGCCGACGAGCTAGGTCGGGTTAGTTTGGCCGCCACCCTAAGGCGGGATTTCTCTTCCCCTGAGTGGGCATGGCCCAAACTTCGGCTTTTGGGCCGTGAGCGGACATCAGTCTATTCGTCTCCTCCGCCCTCAAGACGTCCCACGCTTTCGAGGGCCGCGGCGCAACGGCGGAGCAGGTTGTCGAGTAGAAGCGCCTCTTCCGGGGAAACTCCGGAAAGCATTTGGCGCTCTACGGCGTCTGCCGCAATCGTACCGGCGTCCACGGCCTTCCGCCCCGCCTCCGTCAACTCCGTCATGATGATCCGGCCATGGACGAGATGAGGACTGCGCACAATCAGACCTGCTCGCTCCAAGTTGACGAGAATGGCCTGCATCGTCTGCGGCGTGACGAAGGCCGCCCGGGCCAAGGAAGCATTCGAAATGCGCGGGTTATCGGCAATAGCCAGCAGAGCCGCGTTCTGGGGAGCGGTTATGCCAATCGCAGAGAGCTCCGCATCAAGCCGCTGCCGGAGCAGATGCTGAGTGATTTTCAAACGGTAGCCAATCCAGCCGGCCCCGCCCTGAGCACTGATTTCAGCCATTGCAATATCAGTGTCCTGATACTATTATAAGGAGCCTGATATTAAAGGAGCGACATCCTCATGACAATGCCTATCGGTCCCGACTTCATTGCGTTGCAAGTGCGCGATCTCGCGGCATCTGCTCAATTCTACAAGGATGTGCTCGGCTTCGAGCCCGAGAATCAAAGTCCTCCTGGCGCGGTGGTGCTGAAGACCCAGCCGATTGCGCTGGCGCTACGCGAGCCGCTCCATCCCCTTCCAGAAGCCGGTCCGCTGGGTATAGGCCTTGCCCTCTGGGTGGCCTGCGATGATGCGGACAAACTCCACGACCTGATCATTGCCCGAGGTGGAGCTATCCTCAGTCCACCAGTGGATGGCCCCTTCGGCCGTTTCTTCGTCGCCCGTGATCCCGATGGCTACGCGATCACCTTCCATACCAGCAGGAAAGCGTAGTCACCGTAGTGCGGGAGCCGATGTCCAGAATATCCACCAGATCGTCGATGTGGACGTTCGAATATGCGTGATCTGGTTACGCAAGAAGCTGCATCGAAGGCGATAGCCGAGTTCGCTAATAGATTTGGACTAAAATAAATCAGTCCCACGATAGGTCTGCTTTTGGCCCTGAGCCGAAATGTTTGCCCGATCAAACGTGGGCAGCTCCCGCCATCTCCCCTGCTTGCGTTCGCGGTGATCCGCGCGCGTACTAAGCTCGCGTAACGATTCGCGTTCGAGGTGAACGGGGCGGGGGGCTCATGAAAGCCATCGTTGCGGCAGCCGTCGGGGCTGCGTTGTTCCTCGTTTCGACGCTTGGACACGCCCAAGAGCCGACAGCGACGTTCGGCGGGGCCTACGTCGGCCTCAACGCAGGTGCGGCCTGGGGCTCTCCGCACTACGAGAC
>JBAZYB010000357.1:0-3461 GCA_041659545.1 Hyphomicrobium sp. | reverse complement strand
GCTGGCTGCCTGCAATCGGGGAGCGAGACGTGGACCTGGAAGTTCGGCTCGCTCTTGCGCACGGACAGGCGCTTTACCGCCAATCCTGCACGCTGGGCCTGCGCCAGCAGGGCATCGGCCCGGACGAGCGCCTCGGCGCTCGCATAATGGACGATCACGCCACCGGGGACTTCAGCCGGACGTACTGGCCACTCCCGCGGCACACGGGGGAGAGCGTCGCGGCCGGACCAGCTTGCGGGGTCGAGCGCTTCCAGTTCGATCGCCGGGGCCCGGCGCAAGACACCACGCATAATGAGCGTATCGTGGCGGCCACGGAGGCGCCCGATCGCCCACATCCAGGGGATATCGCGCGGCTCAAGGAAGATGACCAGCGTCACGCTGACGAAAGGGGATTTGCCGTCGCGGATCACCATTTCGACGGCGGTCGAACCCAGCCAGCGTACGGTGGTGC
The DNA here is from genome assembly GCA_041659545.1 of Hyphomicrobium sp. Taxonomy (GTDB): domain Bacteria; phylum Pseudomonadota; class Alphaproteobacteria; order Rhizobiales; family Hyphomicrobiaceae; genus Hyphomicrobium_A. The sequence goes on along the minus strand of JBAZYB010000357.1, from coordinate 3,010 downwards.
GTTGCCCCAGAGCCGGCAGGCCGTCCTGCATCCAGCGCAACAGCGCGCGGCCCCGACGGACATTCCAAATCGTGCCGCCGGCAAACCAGGCGACAAGCGCGACCGCGGCGATAGCGATGAGATCGGTCATGGCGGAGGGGATGGTAGCACACCCCCCCTCGCCCGCCAGTGGAGCCAGGCGCTGCGTGAATTCCTGTACGGCATGATCAGCTACGAGTTCGCCCAGCAGGCGCTGGAAATGCGCGCCTCAATGGAAAAGTTGTTCATGGTCGGCGTGTTCGGGGACATGCTCGGCGTGCCGATCCTGCCCCCCTACTACGGGCTGCGGCTGCTGCCTTGGGTCGTGCCGCAGATCGACGCGTGGAAGCGCGAACTTCTCCGCGAGCGCGAACTCGGCGACAATCACGAGCATCACCTGCACGGATTATGAGAGGAAAGCGGCTATGACCGAGCAAGAAAAGACCGAAGCGGAAAAGAGTTGGCTGCAGGCCATCAGCGAGACGATCTACGGCATGGCCGCCCACGACATGAGCCGCGCGGCGCTGCGCACGCGCGCGTCGATGGAGCACCTCTTCATCCTCATCACGATGGGCGATCTGCTGGGCGTCCCGATCCTGCCGCCCTACTACAGCCTGCGGCTGCTGCCCTATGTCGTGCCGCAGATCTCCACGTGGAAACGGCGCATGTTGCGCGAGAAGGATGTCGCGGACGCGATGTTCTAGGGGGACAACGGTGGCACTCAAGGACGTATTTCTACAGCACCCCGAGCGCCGCTACATCATGTTCGGCGGCGGCGGCGGTGTCGGCAAGACCACGTTCTCGGCGGCGGCGGCCTACTGGCTTGCCAGCCAGGGCAAGAAAGTGCTCGTGTTTTCCGTCGACCCCCAGGCGTCGCTCACCGACATCTTCAAGCGCGACATCTTCGGCAAGGGGCCCGTGAAAATCATGGAGAACCTCTGGGCCCAGGAGATCGACGCGGACAAGCACATCCGCACGTATCAACAGGAAATCCGTCAGAAAATCCTGGACATGTACGGGCTGCCGGCGGTGCCCGAAGAGATCGAGAACTACATCCAGGCGGCGAGCTCCGAGCCGGCGATGGAGGAAAGCGCGATTTTCGACGCCGTGGTCGACGTGGTGATGAAGGGCGACTACGACTACTACATCTACGATCTCGTTCCCCTTGGCCACGCGCTCTATTACTTGTCGATGGCCAACGTCTACGACGAGTGGATCAACAAGATCACCAAGCTGCGCGAGGAGATGCGCGAGTACGAGGAGATGGTGAGCCGGCTCCGCCGCGAGAAGGAGAGCGAGCAGGACCAGATCCTGCAGGAGCTGCTCTACATCAAGAACCGCATCAACACGTCGGCCGGGATCTTTACGGATAAGACCAAGACGGCCTTCTTCTTTGTGGTGATCCCGGAGGCCGGTGTCATCAACGATACGCAGAAGGCGGCACGATTGTTCGCGCAGTTCGACGTGCCGGTCGCCGGCTACGTGGTGAACCGGGTCATCCCACACGCGCTGCTGGACCAGAACATTCCGGAGTACCTGCGCCGACGCATCGCCATGCAGGATCAGCACATGGGCGAGATGCGAAAAGCCTTGGGCGACCAGGTGTTGGCGCTGGTGCCGGAGATGGATCGCGACGTCACGGGGCTTCCGATGATCGAGAAGCTCGCCGCCATCATGTTCGCCTAGCGGAGGAACGCCATGGCAGATATCGCAATGCCGATGGGCCAGTACCTTCGCGAGCGCCCGACGCTGAAGTATTTTTTCTTCGGCGGCAAAGGCGGCGTAGGCAAGACTGTGTTTGCCGGCGCCGCCGCCATCGGGCTCGCCCGGCAGGGACGCCGCACGTTGCTGGTGTCCACCAATCCCGTGCACAGCCTGACGAGCCTGTTCGGTCAGGACATGCTCGGCAAGCATGTCGCCGTCGAAGGCGTACCCAATCTCTGGGCCTACGAGATCGACACCCGTCAGAGCATCGAGCGCAGCAAGGTCGAGATCCGCGAAAAGATCCGGTGGTTCCTCAAGTTCGCCGACATCACCACCAAAGCCGATGACTTCGTCGAGTCAGCCACGATGAACCCCGCGTTCGAAGAGTCGGCGATGTTCGAGAACATGATCGACGTCATGTTCAAGAACGAATACGACGTCTACGTTTTCGACACCGCGCCTACCGCCAACGCGCGGCGCCTGCTTGGCATGTCGAAGGTTTATGCGCTGTGGGTCAACAAGATGCTCAAGAGTCGCGAGGAGGCGCGGACCCTTCGAGAGCTGCTCTCCTTCACGAAGAAGAAAAAGACGGACCCGCTGATGGATTACCTCATCTCCTTCCGCGACCGGATGGAGAACGCGCGCGTGCTCCTCACCGACCCAGCGCTGACCGCGTTCTTCTTCGTGACGCTGCCGGAGGCACTGCCCATCGCGGTGGTCACGCGCTTCATCCAATGGTTCAAGGACTTCGGAATCCCCGTGGGCGGCGTCCTCGTCAACATGGTCATCGACCCAGCGTCGGTCGGCCCGGGCGCCGCCGATTTCGTCAAGAACCGTGTGGCGATGCAGCAGGAGCACATGAAGACAATCTGGCGGGAATTCGACGACAGCGTCCGCGCCATCGTCCCGCTGTTCGAGACCGAGGTCCGCGGCGTGCCAATGCTTCAGCGCCTGTGCGACGCCATTTTTGCGGCGGACGGCGCGAAACCCGCGGCCGGTGCCGCCACCGGCCAGCCACAGGAACTCGGAACCCGAACGTGATCACGGGTGACGCGGCGCGCGCCGGCACGCCCTATCGTGAGGTTGACCCACGTCAAAACTGCGCCGGGCACCGCCATCTACCTTGATGACCTAACTCAGCTTAGGGACCGCCGATGGAATGGGAGCCAATCCGAAAGCGTCCCGAAGACTGTGCCGGCGCCAACCTCGTCGATTATGACGATTGCGCCCGCACGTTCTCCTGGGCAAAAGCGCGCGCGCAGCTTGAAGGCCTTCCCGGCGGCGGCCT
>JBAZYB010000356.1:0-3501 GCA_041659545.1 Hyphomicrobium sp. | reverse complement strand
GAGCATCAGCCCGCCCAGCGTCATCAGGTTGAACGTATTGCCGGTCAGCGCCAGCCCGGTGACCGACGCCAGCAACGCCAGCGGTATCGAGGTCAGCACAATCAGCGACGAGCGCCAGCTGCCCAGAAAGATGAGCACGACGAAGGCAACCAGCAGTCCGACGATCACCGCTTCGGTCACGACATTGTCGATGGCACGCACCACGAACACCGATTGATCGAACACCGGAGCGATGGTGATGCCCTCGGGCGCGGCGGCCTGCAATTCCGGCATGCGCGCTTTGATCGCGCTCACGATGTCGAGCGTCGAGGCGTTGCCGAGCTTGAGGATTTGCACGATGACGGCATTCTGTCCGTCGAGTCGCGCCACGTTGGCCTGCACCGCCTGACCGTCACGCACGCTGGCGACATCGGATACGCGGATCACGCGTCCATCGACGGAACGCAGCGGCAGATCAGCGAAGTTCTCGATTGATTCCGGGCTGGCGTTCGTCGTGATGGTGATCTCACGCGTATCGATGCGCAGCGCGCCCGAGGGAAGGGTGAGGTTCTGTGTGGCGGTTGCCTTGGCGATGTCGCTGGCGGAAATTCCATACGCCTGCAGGGCTTCGGGCTTCAGGTCGATCATGATCTGCCGCGAGGCACCACCATAGGGCAGTGTCATGCGGATGCCGGAGATCGACTGAATCTGCGCTCGCAGGCGCAGGCGCGCGTAATCGTAAAGGGCGCCATCGGTCAGCGTGTCGGAGGCGAGCACGAGCTGCAGGATGGGCACGCTCGAAGGCACGTACGGCACGATCAGCGGCGGATTGGTTCCCGTCGGCATGCGCCGCAGGATCGTCTGGCTGACGGACGTAACCTGGGCGAACGCATCCGTCACGTTCGTCCCGGGTTGGAACGCGAGGCGTACGATGCCGACGCCGTTGATGGTCTCCGAGCGCACCTCGCGCAGGTTGTCGACGTTGTTCATGACCGCAAGCTCGCTGAATGACGTCAGCTTGCTGGCCATTTCCTGCGGGTTCAGACCCTGGTACGTCCAGATGAGATTGATCGCCGGAATGTTGACCGCCGGCAGAATGTCGGTCGACATGCGCTGGGCGCTAAGGCCGCCGACGAGCAGCAGCAGGATTGCGAGCACGCCGATGCTGTGGCGGTGGCTCAGCGCGTATCTAACGATCCACATTGTCGCAAGTCCCCCGGCCAGCCTGATCGCTCATCGTGATGCCGTCACGCGCGCGCCGTGGATGGCCCGGCGAACCCTTGCGGCGCCGCGGCGCGTTCCTCCGCCGCATCGAACGCAACGCGCGCTGTGGGGATAACGATCTGCGCTCGCAGGCCCGGCCCCGGCGTCCTGTTCTGAAGGTTGAGCGACAGCCCGTCCTTATCGAGTGCGGTCTGCGCGATGGCGAGCCCGAGCCCGCTACCGATGGCGCTCTTGTTGCGTCCGCGGAAAAAGCGCCGCGTCACCATCTGCAACTCGTCCTCTGGAATGCCCGGCCCCGCATCGTCGAGCGTCAGCAGTACGGCGCTGGAACCCGGCACGAGGCTCCAGCGGACTTCTCCTTTGCCAGCCGTGTGCTGCAGGGCATTTTCCGTGAGATTGCGCACCGCCATATGGAAGGCGTCGGGATTGACCCGCACACGGCAGCTAAAAAGCGGCTCGTCGATGGCCAGCGCCGGATCGCGATCGCAGATTGTGCGCAGCCGGGCCCCGAGGTTGATCCATTCCTGCGGTGCACCCGGATCGACGGCGTCGAGTTGCGCCATGGCGAGCAATTGCGTCGCCATGCGGTTGGTACGATCCGCGGCGGTCAGGGCGCTGCGCAGTGCGTTGTAGCGCGTAGCCGGATCCGCGGCGGCGAGGGCGACCTGCACCTGCGTGCGTAGCCCCGCCAGCGGCGTGCGCAATTCGTGCGCGGCGAAGGCTGTCACGCTGCGCTCGTGCTCGCGCGCCACGACGACCTTCTCGAACAGATCGTTCAGCGCGTCCACGACGGGGCGTGTCTCGCTGGTGTTGCGGCCCACTTCCAGCGGGTCGAGCGCATCCGGGGACCGGCTCGCCAATGCTGCCGTGAGCCGGCGCAGCGGCTCGAGACCTTGGCGCAGGGCGAACCAGAGGAGGGCGCTGAGCACGCAAAAGACAATGATGCCGGGAATGGCAAGACCCCACATCAGCTCGCGCACCAGACGCTCGCGGTGCGCGACGCTGTCGCCGACGAGTACGCGGATGCCATTGTCGCGATCTTCGCGCGCATAAACACGCCAGCGTGTCCCGTCGATGACCTGATCGGAATATCCATCGCCCGTGGTTGTGAACTGCGTTGCGGGCGCCTCACTCGACTTTCCAACCAGGCGTCCGTCTACCGACCAGATCTGGCAGGCGAGCCGGAAGTTTGTTTCGAGATTACGTAAGGGGAGTGTCTGGTTCGGCATGCGCACGCCGGACACACCACCCGTCACGTGCACGCCCGCGTCGCTTATCAACGAAGAAACCATACGCGTTGCTTCCTCGAGGCGCACGTCGAGGACCCGTTCCAGCTCCTTGCGGCTGCCGACGTAAATCCACGCCATGCCACAAACCCACACGATGCCGGTGGCGAGCATGAGCAACCCGAAGAGGCGCGCGGTCATCGACTTCATTGGCATCTCGCAGCTCCAGGATCAGAGCGGGTAGTGCAACGGTCTCATGCTTGCGGCGTCGTTGGCTTCGTCGGCGCGCGGCTGAGCACCGGATCGGGAAGAACGACAGTGCGCGTGCCGATCGGCGCGCGCTTGTAAAGATCTATCACGTCGTGGTCGAGCAGCCGGATGCACCCGCTCGATGTGGCCCTGCCGAGCGAGCCGGGCCTGCCGCCGCCGTGAATGCGATACAGCGTGTCGCGGCCATTCTGATACAGATACAGCGCCCGCGCACCGAGCGGGTTTTCGGGACCTCCCGGCATGCCGTTGGCATAGGGCGCCGTGCGCGGATCGCGTGCCACCATCTCGGCCGGCGGCGTCCATTTCGGCCAGTCGGACTTGCGCGCGATTGTGGCTGAGCCACTCCAGCCGAATCCTTCGCGTCCGACCTCGATGCCGTAGCGCAGCGCGCGGCCATCCCCGGTCACGAGGTAGAGATAGCGCGCCGGTGTATCGACGACGATCGTGCCGGCCGGCTCTCTCGTCTCGTAGCGAACCTCCTGGCGCCGATATTTGGGATCGAGCCGTCCAAGTTCGACCGCCTCCAGCGGAAAGCGCTCCTGATTCAGCGCCGCATAGTTGCGCCGGTCGAAGTCAGTTGCACCGTACGGCGACATCCAGGCCAGATCCGACGATGCGCAGCCCGACAAGAAAAGAGACAGTCCCACGACTAGTGCGCCCAATCTCGACATACTCGGCCCCCCGATATTCAATTCCACACGACGTACAGCCGGGCGGACTGCCTCGACAGAACGGGCACCCTAAGGGCTCACATTAAGGCAACCTTAAGTGCCGGCATGACGTGCCCGGACGCTAGCGCGAC
>JBAZYB010000355.1:0-3509 GCA_041659545.1 Hyphomicrobium sp. | reverse complement strand
ACGAAAAGAATACGGCTAGCCCGGCAAACAGGGCGCGGCTGGGACGAGAGTCCTTGAGGTCGATATCTGGCAGCACGGAGCCCAGCGAGCCAGCGAGTGTGACAGCGACAAGGTTCTCGGGAGCGATGACGTCGGCTGCCAGCGTCAGCGTCGCGAGCGATCCGGCTACGATCGTTCCGACAACGATATGCGTAGGGAAGTTTGCCATGGACATGATCCTCCGCCAGCGCAGCCCTCAAGCCGCTCCTGGCTACTCCCCATCAGATTCTCTGGCGCGGCGGGAGTGCCGGTCGGTCGAGGTGTGTGGAAAACTCGAGGGATTGGCATGCCCCCGCGGCATCCGAGAACCTTGCTCTGCTGCGGCAGAGCCGCTTAATGGCCCGGATGAAGACACCCGTCCCGCCAAGCCACAGCCGTCACCAATTCGTCGCCGCCAGCAGCATAGCGGTGGCGCTCGCGGTCATGGGCATCAAGTACATCGCCTTTCTGATGACAGGCAGCGTGGCGCTTTTCTCCGACGCGGTGGAGAGCATCGTCAATGTTCTGACGGCGGTCGCAGCGCTGATTGCCATCCGCATCGGCGCCCAGCCCCCGGACCGCGGCCACCCCTTCGGCCATCACAAGGCCGAGTATTTTGCCGCCGTTCTGGAAGGCGCGCTGATCATTGTGGCCGCCGCGCTCATCTTCCAGCAGGCCTACTACGCGTTACTGTCGCCACGAACTCTGGAGCAGCCGGTGGCTGGCATGATGGTCAACGGCTTTGCCACGGCCATAAATGCCGCATGGGCTTGGGTGCTGTTGAGCCGCGGCCGTGTGTGGAAGTCGCCGGCCATGGAGGGCGATGGACGACATCTACTGAGCGACGTCATCACGTCGGTCGGCGTGCTCTTTGGACTAACACTGGCGACCATAACCGGCTGGAGCATCCTTGATCCGTTGCTCGCCGGTATCGTTGCGTTCAACATTCTGCGCATCGGCTACGACCTGGCGGTGGAGTCCATGAGCAAGCTCATGGATCAGGCCGCCTCACCGGAAATCGAGGAGCAGATCCGCGAGGTGATCCGCGCCAACGGCGTTGGTGCACTGCAGGCCCATGACATTCGGACGCGCACCGCTGGGCCGCTAACCTTCATAGAATTTCACCTTGTGGTGCCTGGCGAAATGACGGTCGACGCGGCCCATGAGATCTGCGATCGCCTCGAGGAAGCTATCGAAAAAGCGCTCATAAATACCGACGTGGTTATTCACGTTGAGCCTGATTTCAAGGCCAAGCCCAAGGGCGCCGTCGAGCTTTAAGCAATTCGAGCGATTGCCCTGGCGGCTTCCGATTGCATAGGCCTTCTATCGCGCCATGATCAGACAATCTTTCCTGAGCACATGCGCGCTTGTCGCGGCTGCCACGGCGATCATCCCGCTATCCACAAGCTGGGCCGACTCCGGCGATGAAGTCACGATCACCCTCGTTGGCGATGTGGGGCTCAATCGCTCGGGCCAGCCCGTCGAGCCCGACGGCGTGCGCCGTGGGGAGTTCCAGACATGGGCGGAGACGACATCGCTTATCGACAGCGCGATAAACGGCGATCTCAACTTCATGAATGTCGAGACGGTCGTGACGGATCGCAACGATCTGGTGCCCGATCTGAAGGAGCAGCGCGCGCCATTCAACTTCCGCACGCATCCGAACGGTCTGCGCTATCTGGTGTCGCGAGGCTTTAATCTGCTTTCACTCGCGAACAATCACTCAATGGATTACGGCGTTGCCGGACTGAAGGAAACGCTGAAGCATGTCGGCGATCTGGAGCGCGAGCACCTCGCGGTTGCGGCTGGCATCGGCATGAACGCCGAGGAGGCGAGCCGCCCAAAGCGCGTCGACGTCAAAGGCTCCGAGATTGCCTTCGCTGCGACAGGCATCGTCACCAACGACCTGGAACGCCATCGGGCTGGACCCAACACGCCCGGCCAGAATTCCTACCGTTTCGACGACGACTACGCCGAGGTACTGCGCCGGCTGGTCGCCACGCCGGCCGACTATCGCATCTTATCGATCCACTACGGCGTAGAGGGCCGGGTGCGCGCTGACGCCAAGCAGTTCGCCGACTATCGCGAGCTGGCCGCCAAGAAGGACGGCATCGATCTCGTCGTCGGCCACCATGCGCACGTCGTGCGCGGCGTCGAAATCGCCGGCCAGTCGTTGATCTTCTATGGCCTGGGCAACTTCCTTCACCAGGGCACGGCCGACATAACGCGCAAAGGGATCTGCCGTGACCACGGACTGATGGCGCGTGTGCATCTGAAGAAGCAGGCGGACGGCAAGCTCAAGCTGCGTGCTGTCGAGGCGATTCCCGTGACGGACACGCATTGGCGTCCGCGTCAGGTGACCGGCGAGGATGGCGCTGCGCGCATCCACGCCCTCAACTATCTGGACGCCAATCTGGGCGCCGGATCGAACGGCATCGCCTTCACGCCCAAGCCTGATGGGACAGGACTCTATTGCCTTCCGGGCGCGGAAAGAGATGGCGGAAAAATCGGGGCATTGTGCGCGGCCTATCGGCCGGCACCACCCATCCCCGCCGATCTCATGGGTGACATCGCCAATTCGTGCAGTCGCTAGCGCCGGCATTGCAAGGCTGCGCAGTTCGCGGCACATAGCGCCATGGGCACAGATCATTCGACTGGCGTGAGACTGTTCGTCGATGCACCGCTCGCGGCGGGCGTCATTGTTGCCTGTACGCCCGAGCAGGCGAACTACCTCGTCAACGTGCTGCGGCTTAGCCCGGGCGCCGAGATCCTCATCTTCAACGGGCGCGAGGGTGAATGGCGGGCACGCATTTCCGACACTGGAAGGCGCCGCTGCACGCTGTCGTGCGGTGAACAGGCCCGCCCTCAGCAGGACGGCCCTGATGTCCACTATATCTTCGCGCCGCTGAAGCACGCGCGCCTCGACTACATGGTGCAGAAGGCGACAGAGCTGGGGGTCAAGCATCTGCAGCCCGTGCTCACCCGGCGGACAGTACCAGCGCGCGTCAACATTGAGCGCATGCGCGCAAATGCCATCGAAGCGGCGGAGCAGTGCGGTGTGTTGCGTGTTCCGAGCGTCGGCGAGCCGGTGAAGCTGGACGCGCTGCTGTCGCAATGGGACGCGGAGCGACGCCTCATATTCTGCGATGAAAGCGCCAAGGTCGCGAGCCCACTTGCCGCGCTGGCAGTCATCGAACAAGGCCCGCTGGCAGTGCTTATCGGTCCGGAGGGCGGTTTCGATCCGGCCGAGCGCACGATGCTGTGCGAGAAACCCTTTACGGTGGCGATCTCGCTGGGGCCGCGCATCATGCGCGCCGATACGGCGGCGGTGGCGGCGTTAGCGCTCACCAATGCCGTGCTCGGGGACTGGCGCTAGAAGTGAGACCGAAAAGCTGACGAGGCCACCTTCGCAGGCGGCCTCGGCAGGAATTTCGACGCTGTCGTCCGGCTTACTTGCCGCACTTGTCGTCGAGTTTGTCCATGGCGGCGTC
>JBAZYB010000354.1:0-3516 GCA_041659545.1 Hyphomicrobium sp. | reverse complement strand
CCCAACCCCCAACATCAGGGAAACGCAGCTAGCGCGTGGTTCCGTTTGCCCCGGACAGAGAATTGCCGGTAAATTCCGGCAAATTGGGTTCGCAATGGCGTCCAATCCGAGGCAGGCCACATCCATGAGGGGCACCGTGTCGAGAGCCACGCGCGATAACGCGCTCGCCCAGATCAAGACCGCGATGATCGAAAAAAAGCTGACGCAGGCGCAACTTGCGGACGCAGCGGACTGCCACGAGAAGACCATCCAGAACCTGCTCAGCGGCCGATCGGTCCGCGATCAGACGCTGTTCGACGTGTGCATGGTCCTGGGGCTCGATTTCGACAAGCTGAAGGACGGCTGGAACGGAGCAGGCTCTGCAGCCCCCTCGGGACCGGCCGAACTGCACGGCGAGAACGGCGGCGAGATGGCCCCCCTCTACATGGGCGCCTACACGCGCTTCGCCGTTGATCAGTATCTCGGCAGCTACCTGACGTTGCGGGCAGGCTTTTCTCGGCCGGACAATATCGTCGCCTACCGCACTGACGTCACTTGGGACCCGGAATGGCCCAGCCTCCTGTTTCAGGAGCGCGACCGCCCCGACGCGCCTTATTCGCACCGCGGCCGGCTCTACATCCCCTCTTCGTCGATGTTTATTCACCTCGTATCGCTGACCAAAGGCGCCATGCGCATGATCGTCGTTTCCCAGGTCGATCGCTTCGGCGAGATGCGCGGCATCATCACTACCATCCACAAGCACGGCGCCATGCTGGTGCCGGTGGCGACGCCCATCGTCTATGTCAGGCGCGACGCGTTCGACGGCAACCTCGGCGACATTTCGCCAACGAACCCATTGTATGGCGACTATCGCAAGCTGCTCGATGAGACGACCGCGCAGGGCTATGCCCGCCTTGTGACATGACGTTGCCGCAGACACACTGCGCCGATCCCGGCGCAATATCGCAGCGGCACGCAGAGACCCGCTAAGCGGACTTACTTGGTCTCCGCCTCGCCCAAGTCAATCGGCTCTGTCATGATCGCCGTCGCCTCCATGGGAAGCACCGTCTGCGCGGCAATGGCCGATTCCGCAAAGTTGACGCGCTGGCCGGGGTCGGGGCGGTCGCGCTGTGCCATGCGCCAGATGACAAACGCAATCAGCACGACGTGAACGCTGGCGGTATAGAAGAATAGCGACGGCGCATCCGTAACCTCGCGCCACACTGATGCGAGCACGGGCCCGATCGCGGCACCCACGCCGTAGATGAGCAGCAAACCGCTCGACACCTCGACGCTCTGCTTTGCATCCGCATAGTCGTTGGCGTTCGCAACCGCGAGCGCGTAGAGCGGGAACGATCCGGCGCCAAAGGCCGCCCCGAACACAACCAACAGCATCTTGTCGGACGCCGGCACGATCATCATGAGCACGGCCGCAAGCATGGCAACAACAGCGGCACCAACCATGACAACGCGCCGATCCATTCGGTCGGACAAACTGCCAAGCGGCCACTGGGCCAGTGCCCCACCGAGCACCACAGCGCTCATGAATACCGCAATCTCGTTGATGCTCAGCCCTTCGTTTTGCGCATATACTGGACCCAGGGCCCAGAATGCGCCGTTGGCAAGCCCCACGGCAAAGCATCCCGCAACACCGACAGGTGAGATGCGGAACAGCTTGGCGATGCGCGGCCGTACGAATTCGGGCTGCTCCGGCGATGCCGAGCCGGTAAACGCGATCGGCAACGCCGAAAGCGATACGAGGATCGCCGCCAACGCAAAAAGGGTGAAGCTTTGCGGATCAGCGAGCGCGAGCATCATCTGTCCCACGGTAATCACAGTGAGATTGATGGCTGTGTAGATGGAAAAGATGGTGCCGCGCGTGTTGTTGTCCGAACGCGCATTCAGCCAGCTCTCGATGATGATATAGAGCACGGCGAAGCAGTACCCGGAGATAGCCCGCAGAGCCCACCAGGCGATTGGTTCGACGTAAAGCGAATGCACCAGGGCCACCACCGACGCCAGCGAGGTCATGGCAAGATAGGCGCGGATATGACCGGAGCGGCGCACCAACAGCGGGCCGTGCATACAGCCGAATGTGAAACCGAGAAAGAAAGCCGTGCCGAGCAGGCCAAGGTCGATGCTGGTAAAATCCGCCATGTTGCCGCGGACCGGCAGCAACGTGACCTGCAGCCCGTTCCCCATGAGCAACAAAGAGACGCTGAACAGAAGCGCTGACACAGGTGCCAGCGCGGTCATCAGGAAGCCCCCACCGGTCTCTCTTGCATTCGACGCAATTTCGGCCGACCCGTGGTGCACGAACCCTCCTCTCGTACTCTACAATCGCCAACGCACTACATGCGCGATGGTTTCGACGCAAGCTGGGAGCGAGTGTCGCAGTCCGAGTACGACCAAACAAGTCCGCGCTTGCTCAGTCCTCGCGCATCATATGAATTGTCCCAGGATCGAGATGTACACGAATTCGCGCACCAACCTTCACACTGCGTGCCACCGCCTCACGCGCCGCGATCCTGAAGCGCAGCGTTCCTTGCGGCAGCTCCAGCGTGAGCGCTGCAAGATCACCAAGCTGCTGCACATTTGAAACGGTGCCGCTAACGACATTCTCCGTCGGTCCCTCCCCACCGATAAGCGCTATAGCGTCCGGCGGCACGAGTGCGATCGCCTGTTCCCCGGCGCGCCAGCCGTTGAGCGACGAGACGGCAAGACGCGTGCTGCCGCAACGAATATGTCCGGCATCGTCCACCGTCGCCGCGATTAAATTCTTCTGCCCCATCAGCCGCGCCACACGCGCGCTTGTTGGACGCAGCCTCACGTCATCGGGCAAGCCAACCTGCAACGTTTTTCCGCCATCAAGCACGCAGATCCGGTCGGCGAGCGCCTGCGCTTCCTCCAGGTCGTGCGTCACGAACACGATGGGCACTTCGAGTGACCGGTGCAGCGCCGCGAGTTCTTCCTTCAGGGCATCCCGCGTGTTTCGGTCCACAGCCGAGAACGGTTCATCGAGCAGCAATACCCTGGGATCGCGAGCCAGCGCCCGCGCGATGGCGACGCGCTGGCGTTGGCCACCCGAGAGCTGATCCGGACGACGCGCGTCGAGACCGCCGAGCGAGACGCGCGCAAGCAGCGCAGATGCGAGACGACTGCGCGCCGGCTCGGCCATGTGCAGCATGGCGAGGCGCACATTGTCGAGTGCGCTCAGATGGGGGAACAGAGCATAGTCCTGGAACACCAGCCCGACGCGCCGTACCTGCGGCGCAAGATCAACTCTGGCCTGCGTATCGAACCATAGCTCACCGTCGGCACATATGCGCCCGTTGCGCGGATGATAGAGGCCAGCGATAGCACGCAGCACTGTCGTTTTGCCGCTACCCGATGGACCGACGAGCGCCAGCAGCTCGCCCGATCCGCACGAGAACGAAACGTCGAGCGGGATCGGCCCCGCCTGCTCGAGCCACACAGACAGCGCTGTCGCATCAGCGCCCATGCGTGTCCACCCTGCCGCGACGTGCCAGCATGTGC
>JBAZYB010000353.1:0-3545 GCA_041659545.1 Hyphomicrobium sp. | reverse complement strand
ACATACTAAGTGCAACACGGTCGCCGCGCCCCAAGGCGCGTGAAGCGACCTGGGAGACGGTAGGCTTCAATCCTCCGCCAAGAGAAAGGAAGCCATGACGCCGTACACCCAGGTCACCCCAGAAGAAAGATTCGCACTTTCACTGCTCCGCCGGCAAGGACTCGGCGTGCGCGCCATTGCGCGCGTGCTGACGCGGGCACCCAGCACGATCAGTCGGGAGATGCGCCGTAACGTCTGGCGCGAAGACCGACGCTCGTACCTGCCCGGACGCGCGCAGTCGTATACCAACCATCGTCGCCGCATCTCCCGGCGCAATGCCCAGTTCACCGGGGCGGACTGGGCCAAGGTTGAGGCTAGGCTGCGCCAGAACTGGAGTCCCGAGCAGATCGTCGGCTGGTTCGCGCGGTTGCGTATTCTTGCGATCAGCCACGAGACGATCTATCGCCACGTCTGGCACGACAAGCAGCGGGGCGGGACGCTCTGGCATCACCTGCGGACGGCGTACAAGCCGCGGCGGAAACGCTACGGACGCTATGACAGTCGTGGGCGGCTTGCCGGCAAGCGGCACATCTCCGAGCGCCCGGCCGGTGCGGAGCGCCGCTCGCGCTTCGGCCATTGGGAGGGCGACACGGTACTCGGCGACACCCAGCACGGGGCCTGCATCGTCACGTTGGTCGAGCGCAAATCCGGCTTCACCGCGATCGGGCGCCTCCGCCGGCGCGCCGCCCCCGACCTCAACGCGCGACTGCGTCGCCTCGTCGCCGGGCAGCCGCGCCCCGTCCGATCCATCACCGTTGACAATGGGACGGAATTCCACAGCTACCGGGCGCTCGAATCGCACATCCCGGCGAAGTTCTACTTCGCCACACCGCACCACTCCTGGGAACGCGGCACCAACGAAAACACGAATGGGTTGATTCGCCAGTACCTGCCGAAACGGACCAGCATGGAGCACATCACCCAGCGCGACTGCCAACGCATCGCCGACACCCTCAATCGCCGGCCACGTAAGCGACTAGGTTTCAGAACACCTCAGGAGGTCTATGCCCCGTGACATCTGCTGTTGCACTTCAAACTTGATCTCAGACGGCTTTCTGGAGAGCAAGCAGTTTTCGGCGAACGGCCTGTGGGAACTCAACGGCCACGAATTGCGCCCTTGCGAACAAGTAATCCTCGCCGCTCTCATCGATCACCCGCACGAGGTCGTCTTTCGCCGCGGCAGCGTCCGGCAACATTGCGTATACCTTGCCGCGAATCAGCGAGGCCTCGTTGCCCTCATTGTCCAGGCACAGCACGAATTGGGTTGGTTGCTTCATGACTAAACCAAGAATCTCTTGATCTTGAAATCTCGCCGGCCGATGCCGTGAGCTTCGTACCAATGTAGCTCAACTTTCCGGAGCTTTCGGTTCGGCAGCCGAACGGTCGCCACACCCTTGAGTTTGCGCCAGCGGCCCTTTCCGTAGACCTTCTGGAGATGCGGCCGAATCTTGACGCCGCGCCCTGACGCGATTGTCTCGACTTGTTCGACGTCGCCGACGATCTCGAACTTCACGAGACCGATTGTCCCCCACCGCTGGCCGAGTGGCAACCTCGCTAAATTGGCTCAGATTCGCTCGGATTCTCAGGCTGGTGTCGCCGATGTGGCCCGTCACCTCCCAGCAACCGGGCGTGGAACAGATCAAGGTGCTTGATCACAAACCCATGGCGCGGGCCTTCTTCGTCGCGATATAGGACCGAACGGCAAGAATCGCGAAGGCCGCCGAGAGGGCTAGGTATACGCCCTTGCCCCGGCCTTTCCACACGGCGGCGAACATGAAGGCGGCTACAGACCAGAGGAACGGGGTCACGTTGCTGCGCATGGCGTCGAGTCTACAGCTATTCGAGCGGCAGTCGCGGTTGCTTCGTAGGTTCCTGAAGACGGCGCAATTTGCGCTAGCACCTGATTGTGCGCACAGATCTCACGGACCTGATCAGATTGCAATGGCGACCACGTTGCGAGATCCACCCTGTTTTCTTTCTGGTCCGGCTAACGTTCGCGCTCACCAGTGGCGCTCACGATACACCGGCGCCAGTCGGGTGGAACGCCATGTTGGGTGATGTGTTCTTCGTCGTCTTGCCCTGTCCGGATCGCTCTTTCCTGATCGACGCCGCGGGCCTCACAGTTGGCACGGCCCGCAACCGTTTGATTTGTTCTTGTTTCTTCCGGGCTCTTTTCTTTCACCCAACGCTGGGCATCAGCCGCAGCGGCGCCCATGCACGCGCCGCTGTCGGCTGCATGCCGAGTTAGCCAGTTCTTCGCGAGCTTGCCGATTGCAGCTCCGCCACATTGCGCTCGAGCAAGGCGATTTGGTCGGCCTGCCGCTCAAGAATATGACTGGCGTATGACGCGAGGATCGCCAGCAGGACAAGTACAAAGCTGAGCGCCTGGCTGACCGTCTTAAACGACGCCGGTTCGCCTTCAGTACCAGACCAGAAGATTGCCCACGCGAGCAAGGCAAACCAGACGGCGGCCATCAGAACGCTCATCAACGCCACGATCCGGATTCCCTTGTAGGCCATATCTGGTCCCTCCGACAGCCTCGATCAGTTGATGCTTGTGTGGCTAACGTTAGCGCTCACCCGCTGGCGCTCACGATACACCGACGCCAGTCGGGTGGAGCGCCATGTTGGCGGTCTTGTTCTTCGTCGTCTTGCTCTGTCCGGATCGTTTTTTCTTGATGGATCCCGCGGGCCTCACAGTTGATACGGCCCGCACCTTCTGCATGCCAAGTTAGCCAGTTGGTCACTTTGGTCGAACGTACGCTGCGCCTGCCTCCGTTATGGTCACCACGTACGGGCTGTCCCACAGGTTCTCTGGAATCAGCCTGAGAAGCTCCCCAGGCACCGTGAGAATCAGCTCGTTCAATCGACCTGCGTTGTGTTCGGAGACCTCTCCAAAGAGGTCCTTCATGAGATTGGCCCCTTCGATCGGCTTTCCGTTGGCATCGACAGAGATGTCGCCGGTGGTTCGGGAGACGATGAGCCGATTGGCCGCATACTTCCGCTGGTACGCGTCGACGAGCTCAAGGAGGCGCACTTGCTGAGGTGGGAGCTCACGGCGCTGCGGCGGTGACTGAATAATGACATCACGACCCGCCTGCATGACCGTCGCGTTATCGCCGGACACCGATGCCGATTGACCCGCGCCTGGACTCAGGAAGACCCACCCCAATCCAAGAATCGACGCAATCGCTCCCCAGAACCCAACCTTGTTCCAGATGGTCAGTCGACGATAGCGATCAACGAGTCCAATCGGCCCCCTTCGGATCGGCAGCGGAAACAGAGCAGGCGACTCAACCCACCCCTTTCGTTTCAGACCCTTCGTTTCAGCAGCGTTCTGAAACAGCCTCCCTCCGGGAGCGTCCTTCGGATGGAACAAGTACTTGGGGTATTCCTGATGTTCCATAGTTCGAATTCCCGGTTTATCTGGCTAACGCTGCAAATGAGCCGCGCGCCGTCGCAACTCAGCGGCGCGTCGACTCCATTTGCGTGTTAGACCGCAATGT
>JBAZYB010000352.1:0-3555 GCA_041659545.1 Hyphomicrobium sp. | reverse complement strand
CGGCAGGGTTTCCGGGAAACTCTTGAGGCCGACGCGCGGGAACGCCTGCGGGTTCACTGTCATGATGCGGGAGGTGCCGAGTGCGTCCTTACGGGGGCAATCGGTGGCGCGGGCAGCGGTCGCCGTCGTGGCGACAAGCGCCACCAGCACGGCTTTCAACACGATCATGGCGGACTTCCGGGAACAGTGTGAGGCTTGCGCACATTTAGCATTGCGTTCCGCCGTGTCGATTGGGTAATGCCTGAAACGCACACGCAAATCAGCAGACCTCCATTGAACCCGCGAGGCACGGCATGGCCGACCATCAAGACCTTGCCGAGGCGGCCGCCGCTCACGATTCCGTGCTCGACCGCCATCCGATGCGGGATGCTGACGACCATCTGCGGCCTGATTTTGTCGCCCTGATTTCCGGCGCGGTTCAACGGGGCGATTCCGCCTTCCTGTGCGAGATCGTTGGAGAGCTCCATGAAGCTGATCTCGGCGATCTGATCGAGGCGCTGGAGCCCGACCTGCGGCCCCGGCTGGTCGAACTGACCGGCGCGGCCTTCGACTTCTCCGCGCTGAACGAGGTCGATGACACGGTTCGCGAGGAGATCCTCGAAGAGCTGGAGCCGGAAACCGTCGCCGAGGGTGTCCGCGAACTGGATTCCGACGACGCCGTCGAACTGCTTCAGGACCTCGATGAAGAAGACAAGGAAGAGATCCTTGAAAAGCTGCCGCAGTCCGAGCGCGTCGCGCTCGAGCGCAGCTTCGACTATCCGGAAGATTCCGCTGGCCGCCGCATGCAGACCGAGTGCATCTCGGTGCCGGATGACTGGACCGCGCTGCAAGCCATCGAATACATGCGCGATACGCCGGGCCTGCCGGACCGGTTTTACGAAATCTACGTCGTGGACGGGGACAAGCGCTTGAAGGGGGCGGTGCCGCTTGATGCGCTGCTGCGGGCGCGGCGTCCGGGTCCGATCATGGAACTGGTCGATGAGGACCGCCGCCGGGTCTCCGACCACGAAGACATTGCGGAAGTGGCGCGGATGTTCGGCAAGTACAATCTGGTCGCGGCGCCGGTGACGGACAGCGACGATCGTCTCGTCGGCGTTATCACCATCGACGACGTGGTCGATGTGATCGAGGAGGAGGCCGAGGAAGACATCAAGGCGCTCGGCGGTGTGGCTCGCGACGAAGAACTGTCGGACTCGGTGTGGACCATCGCCAAGGGACGTTTCAACTGGCTGCTGGTCAACCTCGCCACGGCGTTTCTCGCCTCGGCGGTTCTTGGACTGTTTGAAGGCGAATTGCAGAAGATGGTCGCGTTGGCGGTACTCGCACCCATCGTCGCCAGTCAGGGCGGCAACGCGGCAACCCAGACCATGACCGTTGCGGTACGCGCGCTCGCGACCCGCGAACTCAGCTCCAGCAACGCCATGCGGGTGGTGATGCGCGAAGGTCTCGTCGGCATGGTGAATGGACTGGCGTTTGCCGTCATCACCGGCGTTGCTGCGGCGATCTGGTTCAAGCTGCCTGGTCTCGGTATCGTTATCGGCCTTGCGATGATTTGCAATCTCGTTGCCGGGGCGCTCGGCGGCATTCTGATTCCGATGGCGCTTCAACGTTTGCGTGCTGATCCCGCTGTTGCGTCCGGCACGTTCGTGACGACTGTCACCGACATCGTCGGATTCTTTGCGTTCCTCACCATCGCAACGCTTTGGTTCGGACTGCAAAATTAGCGCTGCCCATTTCGGCAAGGGTTCGTTGTGCTGATACGCAGTCCTTATCGTTATCGCCACCTGGCGCAATAAAACCTGCATCGTTGGTCTTTTTCAGGCCAAGCTCGCGTCGATCCAGGCGGCTTGCCTCGGCACCCACCCGATCTCGGGCGTCCGGCACATCCGGATCGCGGGTACGCGGCGGATGTCGCTCCATGCACAGGGCAAGGCGGTGGACGTCTGTGAGATGGCGCTGCGGTTCGTCCACCGCGGTGGCCGCCGTCATCCATGGCAGGATGCCTGCACACAAATGCGATAGGTCGCAGCCGCTGTCCGGACGACATTTCCGGACGGCGGGCGCCTTCGTTAACCCGCGATTAACCATGTCGTCCCACCCTCGCGGTACCCGAAGGGAGCGGCACATGCAGCGGCTACGGCTCAAGGCGGATGGACGGATCGTCGAGGTGCTGGACGGGCGGGAAATACCGCTGGTCCCGGGGATGCCGGCGGTCGGTATACCTTCTCCCAAGATGACGGCTGCGCCTGTGGTGCGTAATCTGCGCTTGCGTGCGAAATTGACTCAGGCCGAGTTCGCCTCGCGCCTTGGCGTTCCTCTCGAGACAATCCGGAACTGGGAGCAGGGCAAGCGTTCGCCGCGCGGACCCGCGCGGGCATTGCTGACTGTCATCGCGCATGAGCCTGACATGGTGTTCGCCGCGCTCGCACGCCGGGCCTGATCAGAGGTCGGACGGGAAGCAATTCCGGGTTTCGCCGTTCTTGGCAACGACTGCCGCGCGGCTCATGATGGTTACGGGATCGTCCGGCTCGCGAAACGCTGAGGCATGACATGCTCATCATCAAGGCCAATGGCGCAAACATACCCGCGATAGGTCTGGGAACATGGGAACTGCGCGGACGTGCCTGCGCGCGCATCGTGGAGCAGGCACTCCGGCTCGGTTATCGCCACATCGACACCGCGCAGATCTATGAAAACGAACGTGAGGTCGGCGACGGCGTGCGCGCCTCCGGTCTCAAGCGTGCCGAGATATTCGTCACGACCAAGGTCTGGACCAGCCATTTCGCGCCCAATGATCTGGTGCGGTCGACCAAGGAAAGCCTCGTGCGGCTGCGCATGACCGAGGTTGATCTGCTGCTGCTGCACTGGCCTAACCCGCAGGTCCCGCTGGAGGAAACGCTCGGCGGGCTGGTTCATGCCCAGGAGCTTGGCCTGACTCGGCACATCGGGGTATCGAATTTCACGGTGGCACTGATCGAGGAGGCGGTTGCGAAGAGCGCTGCGCCGTTGGTCTGTAATCAGGTAGAGTATCATCCCTACCTGGATCAGACGAAGGTGCTGACGGCGTGCCGCGAGAGCGGCCTCGCGCTGGTGGCCTACAGTCCTGTCGCCAAGGGCCGCGTCAAGAAGGCCGAGGCACTCAACCGGATCGGCGCACGCTACGGCAAGACGGCGGCGCAAGTCTGCCTGCGCTGGCTGGTGCAGCAGAACGTCGTAGCGATTCCGCGCACGTCAAAGGTCGAGCGGCTGTCGGAAAATATCGACATCTTCGACTTCGCGCTGGACGAAGCGGAAATGGGCGAGATTTTCGCCATGGGCACGCGCGGCGGGCGGATTACCGATTTCGGTTTCGCTCCCAAATGGGATTGATCTTGCCACTGTGATCGCCCATTCAGGGCAATCATGTTTTTCAACCTGTCCAAGATCCTTGGCTTCTTCACCGTCCCGTCGAACGCGGTGGCGACGCTGTGCGCGCTCGGCGTGCTGTTGCTCGCGACGCGATTCCGCAAAGCCGGGTCGCGCGTCCTGATCCTCGGTGTCGTACTGTTGCTGGTC
>JBAZYB010000351.1:0-3605 GCA_041659545.1 Hyphomicrobium sp. | reverse complement strand
TTACCGCGACAGTAAATTTCAGTCTCGACACACTCTTCATCCCAGTTTCGCTACCGTTTCTTTAGTCCACACTCTGCTTATTCATTTGCATAACCGACTGGCAAAGCCCGATCAGGAGCGAGGCAAGCCAGTGACAAGCGGAATGCCTTCGTCCTTGAGGATCTCTTCGATCTTCGGCTTTGCTTTATCGAGTGCCGCGTCGAGAGCCGCGACCAGTTCTTTGTCGTCTTTGCGAACGCCCAGCGACTGATCGAAGTGATGCGGCACCTTCTCACCGTCCGAACGCACGTTGTCGTCGGGAATGACGGTGAGCTTTATGTTGCCGGCGGCCTTGGCGTAACGGGCCACCTCGGGCGCAAAATTGACCGAGACCGATGCCGTTCCATCCGCGACCTCGTTGACCATGCGCGCCGGCGGAATGCGCGTGAACCTGTTGCGCCTGTCCTGGAAGTTGGTCAGCGAGTGCATATAGTTGAAGTTGTCGCGGAACAGCCCGATTTTCTCGAGCATCGTCTGTGCCGGCGAGCCCGGCGTGAAGCCGATCTTGTCGGCCTTCATCAGATCGGGGCTGGACCAGCTCGTGATGTCGAGCTTCGTATCCTTGCGCTGAATGAAGACGTAGGCGCCGCGATAGTATGGCTTGGTCGTCAGCACGCGCGTGTCACCGGTGTCGATGCCCATGACGACATCGCAGGCTTTCACATCGAGCTGATCGCGCACGATGTAGATCGCGGCCTTCGGGAACCATACGAACTCCGCCTTGCGGCCCATCGCGTCTGCGACGACCTCGGCGATTTTGTTCTCGAAGCCGGACTTGTCGCGGCTCGAATAGGGAAGCTCGTCGGCCGCGGCGCAGATGCGAAGCTTCGAGCTGCCATCTTGTGCGGAGTCGTTGGCCGCGGCGGCGTTGGTCACGAAGCCGATGGCGAAGAGCGGTGCGATCAGTGCGGCCTTTGCCGCAAGCGGCAGGAGGGAAGAGATTTCGCGTTTCATCTCGCTCACCACGTGTAAGGAATTCGGTCAAGTGCGCAGCGTAATCTTGAGCGCCACGAAGAAAGATGGTCCTGCCGCAGCGCTCCAAAGACAGGAGAGGAGAAGAACGCTGCGGCAGGCTTCTTAAGAGCGTTTAGCCCTTCGACTGGTATTCACCCACGTTGACGTCATCGTAGGGGTTCTTGCCATCAAGCGAGAACACTTCGACGCTGCCGCCCATCTGGGTGTAGTTGGCGAGGTTCTTGAAGGCACCGACGGCACCGAGGCCGGCAGTGGGATCCTGCAAGTCGAACACCAGGCCAACGCCCGGCCAGCCACCAACGCCCGACATCACGGCAACGTACTGCACGCCCTTGTGCTCGTACGTCATCGGGTAGCCGATGCCGCCCGACGGAAGCTTGTGCTTCCACAGCAGCTCACCGGTGTCAGAGTTGCGGGCCTTCAGGAAGCCATCGAGCGTTGCGTAGAACACCAGATTGCCAGCGGTCGCGAGCGTGCCGCCCCAGACCGAGAAGCGCTCCATGTGCTCCCACTTGTAGTCGCCGGTGATGGCGTTGTAGGCCTTGATCTGACCCAGACCGAGGTAGTTCTGGCGATCGCCCTTCGGACCCGGATACATCCACAGCGTGGCGCCAACGAAGAACTGGCCCGCACGATAGGGAAGCATGAAGGGCTCCCAATCCATGCAGATGTGGTTGATGCCCATGAAGAAGAGCTGCTTGGTCGGATCGTAGGAGTCGTGACCCTGGTTGTGGTAGCCCATGGCCGAGGGGCAGATTTCCGTGCCCTTGTGATCCATGCGCGTGCCGTACTCAGGATCGCGAACCGGCAGGCCCGTCTTGAGGTCGACTTGCTTGAACACGTTGACCGTGTCGTCAAGCTTGTTGGCCGAGATCAGGTCGCCATTCTCACGGTCCAGCGTGTAGACGATGCCGTTACGATCGGGATGGGTCAGCAGCTTACGCAGCTTGCCCGCCTTGTCCTTCTGCTCCGACAGCATCATGACGTTGACGCCGGCGAAATCCCACTCGTCGTGCGGAGTCTTCTGATAGCCAAACTTCAACATGCCCGTGTCGGCATCGCGAGCCATGATTGTCATGGTCCACTTGTTGTCGCCCGGACGCATGGTCTCGTTCCACGGCGCGGGGTTGCCCGAGCCGTAATAGACTAGGTTCGTCTCGGGGTCGTAAGCGTACCAGCCCCAGTTCGTGCCGCCGCCGATCTTCCAGGCGTCGCCTTCCCAGGTGCTCGTGCCGAGGCCCTTCTGGCCGTAGTGCGGGTTGGCGCTGTTGAAGTCGTCGCCGATACCGACCTCAGAGTCGGGACCGGTCGCATACTTGCGCCAGATCTGCTCGCCAGTCTTGACGTTGTAGGCTGTCGTATAGCCGCGAACGCCGAGCTCTGCGCCCGACGATCCAACGATCGCGATATCCTTGACGACGTAAGGAGCCTGGGTCTCCGTCTGACCGACCTTGATGTCAGCGTTCTCGACCTTCCAGAATTCCTCACCCGTCTTGGCGTTGAGGGCCACCAAGTGACCGTCGAGCTGGGTCTTGATGATGAGCGCCGGCGTCTTGCCGTCGCCCGGCCAGTAAGCCAGACCGCGGTTCACGAGATCGCAGCAGGCGACCGAGCGTGCGGCCGGATCCTGCTTCGGGCTGTGCTGCCAGATGATGTGGCCCGGGTCGTCCAGATCAAGAGCGAACGTCTTGTTCGGGAACGACGTATGAACGTACATCATGCCGTCCACAATGAGGGGTGCGCCCTCGTGACCGTTCAAGAGACCAGTCGAGAACGACCAGGCATGCTTAAGCTGCTTGACGTTTTCGGCATTGATCTGCGTGTCGGTGCTGTAGTTGTTCGAGTCGTAGTTCTTGCCCGGCATCACCCAGCTGTCGTTGCTTTTCGACAGCTCGTTGAGCTTGTCGTTGGCAGCGGCTGAAGATGCTGAACCCACTTGAAGGCAGACCGTCAGCGCGACGCACGACGCAGTCGCCAACAGCCCTGTTCCCAGGTGTTTCATCATTCCCTAAACCTCGCGTTATCCATCCCAAGGCTGAGGCGGTGTCCGCGACGTTGGCGCGTATGACTTCGCCTCGGCCCGCCCCTTGCAATGCTGCGGCGGCCATCCTTGCGGCATGGCCCGACCCGCTACGGATCAGCTGCCGTCGCTCCCCGACGAGCGCATCTGCGCACGTCTGTGAACACCGGTGCCGAACCGTGGGCGCACGCTAGACTGCGACATTCGATGCGGTCTCTAGGCCGACTGGCAGATATGCGCGGGAAAACTTTGCAATCGACGCAGGCAAGTGCCGATGCATCGAGAAAAGGTAACGATGTAACATTCTTGTGATGTCACGGCCGGCCGTCATTGTGATGATTGTTGGCGCCGCTGCGTCGCCGAGGTCGGATCGATGCGGCGCGCAAAGGGCCGGAGACCTTCCGCAATGCACGTGTTCGAACAGAGGCGCATCAGCGCTGCCAGGCTGCATTTCGGGAGTTACTTCCCTATCGCCCTTGCGATGCTGCTGGCACTATCGGCATGCGGTGAGGAAACACCCCACGAGGCCTCGCCGCCACCGCCCAGCGACGAAGCTGTCGCGCCTCAAGCG
>JBAZYB010000350.1:0-3619 GCA_041659545.1 Hyphomicrobium sp. | reverse complement strand
AGGCTTTGCCGCGGCGGGGTGATGCGAGCGTGCGACTCTCGCAGCGCAAAATAGAAGAACGTTCACTGAACTGGTGCACGTCAGTGTTAACATCCCGGCGGGACGCAAGGGGTGGAGGCAGAGCATGAACCAGATCATCACGCAGATCGTGCAATTCCTGCAGCAGGGCATCGCTGCGATCTTCAAGTTCTTTCAGCTCGTCTGGACGTGGTCGTTCGGCCAGATTGTTTCGATTTTCCAGTCGGACTGGCAGAGCCTGCCGATCTGGAAAATCGTGGTGCTCGTCGCCGTCTGCCTCGGCATCGTCTACGTGCTCTACAAGGCCGCCGTGCAGTTGTGGGAGGCTGCCGAAAAGATCCTCAAGGCCTTCATCGGGCTTCTCGGCGTGCTGGTCACGATCCTGCCGTTCGTGCTCATCGCCGGGCTCATCGCCGCCGCCGGCGGCTGGGTCATCCAGAACGTGAACTTCTGAGCCTGGATCGAGCGACGTGAGAGGAAGCGGAAAGGCGGCCCCGGGCGCCGCCTTCGCCTCGTCGCAGGACGCCGGTCAGTTGTTGCCCGGCAGGTCCTTCATGGCCTTGCCCGACAGGCTGTTCTCGCCTGGCTTGGCGTTCGGCGTACTCGTCGTGCCACCGCCGTTGTTGCCCGGCAGATCTCTCATTGCCTTGCCGGACAGGCTCGACTCATCCGGCTTGGCGGTGGGCATGCTGGTGGCGCCGCCACCGTTGTTGCCCGGCTGATCCCTCATGGCCTTACCCGAAAGACTGTCCTCGACAGGCTTGGCAGGAACCTGCGCTACGGCGATCGAGCCGGAAACGGCCAACAGTACTGCTGCAAGAGTAAGCTTCTTCACGACGCTCTCCTTTTTCATTTCGTTTAAGCGATGCGCGCCGTGCCGGGGCTGGCCCCATCGACGAACAGTGACGACCGCATCGACCACATGTACGGAGGACTGCCGTCAGAGTTTCAGCGCACGGCCGTCAGGCCTGTTGGCGCTGGCTCCAGATCTGGCGTCCGCTCTCGTGTTGACGCCGTGGCACTCACTTTGCAGCCAACCAAATTAACGGCTCGCGCGTTGTCCTCGTTTGGACACATCGGGCCAATCGGACCGGCGTTCAGGTGTGCGTACCATGACGAAAATCAGCGTCTTTGCGGCTTTGCTCTCGGTCCTCGTCGCCGGGGCATCCGCCGCCCGCGCTGTGCCAGATCGGGATTCGCTTCCCGCTACGGCGTCGGCGGCGTCCGGGATCGAGCTGATCGCGTTCGAGGTTCCGGGCTGCATTTACTGCAATGTGTTCCGGCGCGACGTGCTGCCGGGATACGCGTCGTCGCCGACCGGCCGCGCCGCGCCGATCCGCTTCCTCGACTTGAACGACGAAGCCAGCAATCGCCTCCGGCTCAACGAGCCGGTGCGCATCGTGCCGACAATCGTGGTTATGAGGGACGGCGCCGAGGTGGGCCGCATCGTCGGCTACCTCGGCGCTGAGAATTTCTATCGGGTGCTCGACGGGCTTCTGCCGCGGCGGTGATGGACACCGCGTTCCGCGAAAGCGCGCGGACTACTTCTGCGCCTTCTGGTTCTGAGCTTTCTGGCCGTAGCTCTTGAAGCGCTCGAGCACGTCGTCCATCTCGGCATCGGAGAGCAGGCGCGCTTCGCCGAGCGTCAGCACCTTGTAATACTGCTCCGCCAGCACCTCGACCTCGTGCGCCAGCTCCAGCGCCGAAGCCAGCGTCTCGCCCATGGCGATGGCGCCATGGTGGGCCATGAGGCAGGCGCGCCGATGGGCCAGGCCCTCGGCCACGTAACCTGCCAGCTCGTCGGTGCCGAACGGCGCGTAGGGCACGAGCGGGATGTCCTTCCCGCCGGCAACGGCCACCATGTAGTGGAAAGCCGGAATGGGCTTGCCGGCGCAGGCGAGCACGGCGGCATGCAGCGAATGCGTGTGCACGACCGCGTTCATATCGGGCCGTGCGCCATAGGCCGAGAGATGAAAGCGCCACTCGCTCGACGGCTTCTTCTGTTTGCCGTGCACGGCGCCGTCGGCTTCCACCTGCACGATGTCGGACAGTTTGATGTCCTCGTAGGCGAGCCCCGTCGGCGTGATCAGCATGCCACGGCCCCAGCGGCACGAGACATTGCCGCTGCGGTTGGGAGAAAGGCCGCTGCGGCTCATGGCGAGCGCGGTGTCGATCACGGCGCGGCGCGCGGCGGCTTCGGCCGAGGCGTTCTTCTTTTTCTTCTTGCCCACGCTCATGCGCACTTCTTTTCGCGCTCGGGATAGAGCGAGAGAAGCCCTTCGCGCGTCGCCGCGGCAATGCCGCGCTCGGTGATGAAGCCGGTGACGAGGCGCGACGGCGTCACATCGAAAGCCGGATTGGCCGCGGGCGAACCGGGGGCAGCAATCTCGACGGTCGCGACCGAGCCGTCGGGTAGGCGGCCCTGCATCTTCAGGACCTCGTCGGCTGAGCGTTCCTCGATCGGAATCTCGCGCCCGTCCGCGATAGTCCAATCAATAGTGGAATGGGGCAGCGCGACGTAAAAGGGGACGCCGTTGTCCTTGGCCGCCAGCGCCTTCAAGTAGGTGCCGATCTTGTTGGCGACATCGCCGTCCGACGTCACGCGGTCGGTGCCGACGATGCAGAGGTCGACAAGGTCCTGCTGCATGTAATGGCCGCCAGCATTGTCGGCGATGATGGTATGGGGAACGCCGTGGCGTCCAAGCTCGAACGCCGTCAGCGAGGCGCCCTGATTGCGCGGACGCGTTTCATCCACCCACACATGCACCGGTATGCCGGCATCGTGGGCCTGATAGATGGGTGAGGTCGCCGTGCCCCAGTCGACGCAGGCGAGCCAGCCGGCGTTGCAGTGGGTCAGGATGTTGATGGTCTCGCCGGGCTTCTTGCGTGCGGCGGCTTCCTCGATGAGCACCAAGCCGTGGACGCCGATAAGACGGCAGGTCTCGACGTCGTCGTCGGCTATCTGCGCCGCACGCGCGGCGGCAGCGGCAGCGCGCTTGTCGGCGGGAAGATGCGCCACGGCAGCTCGCATCTCGTTCAGCGCCCAGCGCAGGTTGATGGCGGTCGGCCGTTGCCTGGCGAGGAGATCGATGGCGGCGGCGAGCCCCGTGTCCGAGGCATCGCGGCGAAGCGCCAGCACGATGCCATAGGCGGCGGTGGCGCCAATGAGCGGCGCGCCACGCACCTGCATAGTGAGGATGGCGCGCGCTGCCTCCTCCGCAGTCGTGAGAGTGGCGATCTCGAAACGGTGCGGGAGCTTGGTCTGGTCGATGATGTTGACGGCGGCACCGTCCTCCGTCGGCCAGATGGTGCGGTAGGGTTTGCCGTCGATCTTCATGGGCTCAATCCAGTGCGTTGGATGGCGGACTCATAGGGATATGCAGCGTCTCTTCCAATCCACACTCTGCACAGGTCAGATAGTACCATTCCGCATAGGGCCGCGCGGAGCGGTCAATGATAGCAAGGCTAATGGCGCCGCAGACCGGACAGGGGGCCGGCGCCTCGGGATCGGCCCGCCAGGCGGCGATGCTCGAAAGCGCCCGCTGCAGGGTCTCGGGGCTGAACGGCATTCCTCAGGGGTCTTCCCTCAGTGGCCTTCGAA
>JBAZYB010000349.1:0-3622 GCA_041659545.1 Hyphomicrobium sp. | reverse complement strand
GCGAATCGAAGCGGTCCTGCAGTGCCCGGTGCTGGTCCTGATAGAGGCGGCTCATCGGCGCTGTTTCCTTCCCACTTTGTTGTTTGTTGCGACCATCTTGGCATTGTGCGCTGCGCAGCGCGAGGGGGATCGCCCCCGCGGATGTTGCATTCAGGGCCCGACGATAAGACCATACCTGGACGTCAAGGCGTCGGTCCCCCGATCAACCGGCGTTCCTGCGGCGTTAACGCTGGGCGTCTTCCGCTCGCCCCATTTTTGGCGCTATCGTCTCTGCGCAACGGAGAGCACATGCGCTTCCTTCGGCGTCGATCAAGCCCCATTCTGATAGCTCTGCTCGCAATCGCGATGCAGGCGACGGCGATGCTGGCGCACATGCATGTGCACGGGCATGCGCATGGCCATGCCGCTGTTGGCGCGCGCGCCTGGGCGCAGGGCGTCGTCTCGCTCGCCTGCCGCTCGTTCGTTCGCCAGGGTTGTCCGGCGGTCCCGCAGCAGCCCGAGCGCGATTGCCCGATGTGTTATGCATTGGCCGCGGCCGGCACAGCCGTGCTGCCCATCGTGATTCAAGTGCGGTCGGCACCGCAGCCCTACGAAGTGCTGCAGCCGCCACGTATTGCAGTTCCGCTTACCGCCCCGACGACGGCGCATTTCCAAGCGCGAGCCCCACCTCTGGCTTAGTGCCTATCGGGCATCGATGCCCGCTGATAGCCAATCCCCCCAAGCATCGCCTGCACCAGTCCTGAGCGGACGCGCGGGCGCACCGGATAGGAATATCATCATGCGCATTCGCTCATTACAGATTGCCGCGCCGGCTCTCCTTTTCGCAGCGGTCCTGCTACCGACAACGCTCAGGGCCGAGGACGGCCACCGGGAGCTCGGCGCCCATGTGCACGGGCACGGCACGCTGAACATCGCCGTCGAGGACAAGCGCGTTTCCATGGAGCTGGAGGCGCCCGGCATGGACATCGTCGGGTTCGAACATGCCGCAAGCACAGACGATCAGAAAGCCGCTGTGGAGAAAGCCAAGTCGCTACTGCAGAAGCCGCTGGATCTCTTTGCCCTGCCGGCCGGGGCCGGGTGCACAGTGGCGTCTACCGACGTGGCGCTCGAAGCCGAGCACCACCATGACGTCGACGAGCAGGACCATGAGGCGCAGGGCGCTGCCGACGATCACGATCATGCCGACCATGACGACGACGGGCACAAACAGTTCCACGTCACCTATGCGCTCGATTGTACCAATCCGGCCGAGCTGACGGCGATCACCTTCGGCTATTTCAAGCAGTTCGCGGGTGCGCAGGGCCTGACCGTCAACGTGGTCACGGGCAAGGGCCAGAGCAAATATGAAGTGAGCCGCGACAAGCCGGCGCTCGATCTCAACGGGATCATGTGATGCAGCGCGCTCATGGGGATGCTCCCGTCGACGTCGTACGCATGTCCGGCGTTCGCTTTCACTGGCCTGGAGCACGCAGCTTCTCGCTTTCGGTCGATAGCTTCACCCTCGGCGCGCGCGAGCGCGTGCTGTTGGTGGGGCCATCGGGAACCGGCAAATCGACGTTTCTCAGCCTATTGTGCGGTATCGTCTCGCCGTCGGCTGGAAAGCTCGACGTCCTGGGAACGGAACTTTCCAAGCTGTCGAATGCGGCACGAGACCGTTTCCGGGCGGAGCACTTCGGCATCATCTTCCAGATGTTCAACCTGCTGCCGTACGGGTCGATCCTCGACAACGTAATGCTGCCGCTGAGCTTTGCCCGCAATCGCGCCCAGCGCGCTGAGCGCATCGGCCCGGCGGATGACGAAGCCCGACGGCTGCTGCTCAGTCTCGGGCTAGACGAGAGCGAACTAGCCGACCATTCGGCGGCCAATCTGAGCGTCGGTCAGCAACAGCGGGTAGCGGCGGCGCGGGCGCTGATCGGCGCGCCAGAGTTGATCGTCGCCGACGAGCCCACCTCGGCGCTCGACCGTGGCCGGCAGATCGCCTTCCTCGATCTGTTGTTCGCGGAGGCCGAGGCGGCGGGCGCATCGGTGATCATGGTGAGCCACGAAGAGGAGTTGGGGAAACGCTTCGACCGCGTGCTGCGGCTCGACGAGATCGCCGTTGCACAGAGGAGCGCTGCGGCATGAGCGTGCATCGCCATATCGTTCCGCGGCTAGCGATGCAGTCGCTGCGCAATCGCTCTCTCACCGCCGTGCTGACGGTACTCGCCATCGCCTTTTCGGTGATGCTGCTGCTGGGCGTGGAAAAAGTACGCACCGGCGCGCGGCAGAGTTTCGCCGACACCATCTCAGGCACCGATCTCATCGTCGGCGCGCGCTCGGGCGGCATTCAGCTGCTGCTCTACTCGGTATTTCGCATCGGCAATGCCACGAACAACGTCACGTGGAAGAGTTATGAGGACATCGCCAAGCGGCCAGAGGTCGCGTGGATCGTGCCGATATCGCTGGGCGACAGCCATCACGGTTTCCGCGTGCTGGGAACGACGCCGGAATATTTCGCGCGCTACAAATACAGACACGGTCAGCCGCTCAAGTTTGCCGCCGGCGGTCCGTTCAAGGATCTGTTCGATGCGGTGATCGGCGCCGACGTGGCGAAGTCGCTCGGGTACAAGGTCGGCGATCCCATCATCGTGGCGCACGGGCTGGGTTCGGTCTCGTTCGTGGAGCACGCCGATAAGCCATTCCGCGTCGCTGGCATTCTTGCCAAGACGGGTACGCCCGTCGATCGCACGGTGCACGTCAGCCTGGAGGCGATCGAGGCAATCCACGCCGACTGGCAGAACGGCATGCCGGTGCCGGGCGAGGGCCTGACGGCCGATGAAGTGCGCAAGCTGGATCTGGCGCCGAAAGCGATCACGGCAGCGCTGGTCGGGCTGAAATCGAAACTCGCCACCTTCAAGCTGCAGCGGGGCATCAACGAATACCGCGAGGAGCCGCTGTCGGCGATCATGCCGGGCGCGGCGCTGCAAGAGTTGTGGGGCCTCGTCGGGACGGCGGAGACGGCGCTGTCGGTCGTGTCTGCCATGGTGGTGGCGACGGCGCTGCTCGGCATGGTGACGATGATCCTGACAACGCTGAACGAGCGTCGCCGCGAAATGGCGATCCTGCGCTCGGTTGGTGCGCGCCCGACTACCATCCTGGGTCTGCTCGCCACTGAAGCAGGACTGCTGACGTTGGGAGGCGTGATGCTCGGCGTCGCCCTGCTCTATGCGGCCCTGGCGCTGCTGCGGCCCTGGGTCGACGCCACCTACGGCCTCAACCTCGACATCAGCGCACCAACCCAACGCGAATGCCTCATGCTGGCGGGCATCGTGGTGGCCGGGTTCCTCGCCGGGCTGTTGCCGGCGATGCGGGCCTACCGCCTGTCGCTCGCCGATGGCATGACCGTGCGCACATAAGGAGAGACAAATGACGAAGCTTCACCTTGGCTTGGCGTTGGTGCTGCTGGCGGCGTTGGCGCCAACGGCGCACGTGCAGGCCGCCGACGCGGCCATCGAACTCAAATGGGCGCAGCTGATGCCGCCGGCCCAGGCCGTCAGCGCGCTGAAGCCGAAGACGTTCTTTGCCGGCTCGAACCCGGTACCAGACGATGGCAGTCCGCCGCCTCCGCCGCTGCCGGAGGGCG
>JBAZYB010000348.1:0-3630 GCA_041659545.1 Hyphomicrobium sp. | reverse complement strand
GCATTTCGCGTCGGCCTCGTTCAGCTGTGTTCGGGGCGCGACGTCAACAAAAACATTGCGGCGGCAAGCGTGCTCATCCGCGACGCGGCGAAAGGCGGCGCGCAGTACGTGCAGACGCCTGAGATGACCAACATCATGGAACTCGAGCGCGACCGGCTGCTGCCCGTGCTGCAGACCGAGGACGAGGATCTGGCCTTGACACAGTTCCGCTTCCTCGCACGCGAGCTCGGCATCTGGCTGCATATCGGATCACTCGCCCTCATGGGTGAAGGCGGCAAACCGGTGAACCGATCGCTGCTGCTTTCACCGGCTGGAGCGGTCGCCGCGCGCTACGACAAAATTCATATGTTCGACGTCGACCTCGGCGGCGGCGAGTCCTACCGCGAGAGCGCCAACTATCAGGCGGGCCGGCAGGCCGTGATCGCCAGCATGCCGTGGGGCCAGCTCGGCATGACGATCTGCTACGACCTGCGCTTCCCACACTTGCATCGTGCGCTGGCAAAGGGCGGCGCCAGCTTCTTGGCCGTTCCCGCTGCCTTCACCAAGCCGACCGGCACTGCGCACTGGCATACGCTGCTGCGGGCTCGTGCCATCGAGTGCCAATGCTACGTGTTTGCCGCCGCCCAGGGCGGGCGCCACGAGAACGGCCGTGAGACCTTCGGCCATAGCCTCGTCATTTCGCCCTGGGGCGAGATACTCGCCGAGGGCGGCGTTCAGCCGGCAGTCACATTCGCCGATGTTGAATTGCAACGGTTGGATGACGTTCGTCGCCAAGTACCGTCGCTGCGGCATGATAGGCCCTTCGACGTGGTATATGCCGGCGATACGCTCCCCGATGAGGTTGCGTCATGATCAAGTACCGCTTGCAGTGCGCTGACAGCCATGAGTTCGAGGGGTGGTTCGCCTCGAGCGCGTCCTATGACGCGCAGGCCGCGGAAGGCCAGATCGTATGCCCGCACTGCGACAGCCGGGAGGTCGGCAAGTCGATCATGGCGCCGAACGTGGCCTTGCGCACGCACGGCCATGAAGACGAGGCGCCGTCACGCTATCGCAATCTGGTGCGCGAAGTGGCCCGGGTGCTGGCGGCGACCTCCGAGGACGTTGGCGATCGCTTCCCGGAGGAAGCCCGCAAGATCCATTATCGCGAGGTCGAACAGCGGGCCATTCGTGGCACGGCGTCTTCCGACGAGGCACAATCGCTGATCGAGGAGGGCGTGGAGATCATGGCGATCCCGCGCCTGCCCGAAGACACGAACTAGCCGCGGCGGCTCACTCCTGCGCCAATACAACCACCGTGTAGAGCACCGCCGACCTCGCGTCCGCCGTTCGGAATTTCGGCTCGCTGTTCCCTGGCGAAATCCAGGCATACGTTTTGGCGTCGTGGTTCCAAATGCCGTGGACGTGCCCGGCTCTGTCGACCACGATGCCCCCATCTCGGTCGAAGGCGACGCTGTAGCCCTTCCGGTGAAGCACTTCATTCTTCTCCAGAAGCCCAAATAGCTCGCATGTGTTCGTATTGTTCATCACTGCCCCCAGTCGCATCAATCCCTAGCCGCGCATCAGCCGCGACGGGCCGCGCATCACCTCTCTTCCCCAGAGGTGATGTCCAAGAGTTGAATTGAATCAAAGACAACTTCAACAAACGGGAATTTAAATAACTACCAAAGAGCTACCAGATGCACCAACTTGGATTGAAATGGTCTTAGCTGCATCCGCAAGGATACTTAATAGAGCGTTATGTACACTTGCCGTCACGCAGTGGAGCCCGTCTGTCACACACGGTTCATATGCCGCCGTTAAGGCCATTCTCTTGCCGAATAGAGGAGGCGTGCGCCGCATGCTGTCGATCATCCGCGCTACCATTGCGCTGGGCGCGTTCGCCACGACGGCGGTAGGGCAGACCATTTATCCGATCGACAGGGCAGAGATTCTCGCCGGTGCCCGTTTTGATCTGAAGGTCGAGTTTCCCGGCACCGCGGCGACCTCCGATCTCAAAGTGACCATCAACGGCGAGGACGCCGCCAAGTTCTTGGGACGCGATCCGCAGGTCGCTGCCGACGAAGACGGCCTCAGCCATACGGCGTACTGGATCAGACGCACGCAACTCCCCAAGGCCGGCACCTACGTCGTCGAGGCCACTGACGGCCACGGCAGCGCCAAGGTCGTTTGGGACGCCTTTTCAACCCCGCAAGGGCGCTTGGCCAAGAACGTTATTCTGCTCATTGGCGACGGACTTTCGATCGCCCACCGCACGGCCGCGCGCATGCTGTCGAAGGGCATCCGCGAGGGGCGCTATGGGGGCGACCTCGCCATGGATGACATGCCGCACATGGCGCTCGTGTCGACATCGGGCATGGATTCGATCGTCACCGACAGCGCCAACTCCATTAGCGCCTACACCACGGGCCACAAGTCGTGCGTCAACGCGATCGGCGTCTACTGCGCACGCAACCGTAGCGCGCTCGGCCACCCGAACGTCGAGACAATAGCAGAACTGGCCAAGCGCAAACTGGGCCTTGCGGTCGGCGTCGTGACCGATACGGAAATTGAGGACGCCACGCCCGCCGGTATGGTGGCGCACGTTCGCAAGCGCGCCAACTACGACGACATCGTACGCATGTTCTACACCTTGCGCCCCGACGTGGTTCTCGGTGGCGGCCGGAGGAACTTTCTTCCTGCAGGCGATGGGCGCGGTAAGCGCAAGGACGGCCAGGACTTCATCCGCAAATTCGAAGACGCCGGATACGCCTTCGTCGATACGGCAACCGAGCTTGCGGCCGTCGCCGCCAAACCTGAGACGACCCAGCTCCTGGGGCTGTTCAACGATGGCAACATCGACGGCCCGCTCGACCGCAAGTTCCTCAAGAAGGGCACGGTCGACAAGTTCCCCAACCAGCCGGATTTGACCGACCAGATGCGCGCGGCCCTGGAGGTCCTGTCGCGTTCCAAGGACGGCTTCCTGCTCCTCGTCGAGGCGGGACGCATCGACAAATACAGCCACTCCCTCGACTGGGAGCGCGCCGTCTACGACACGATCATGCTCGACAATGTCGTCAAGCAGGCCAAAGATTTCGCCACTGATCGAGGGGACACGCTGGTCATCGTGGTGCCGGACCACGCCCATCCTGTGTCGATTATCGGCACATACGACGATGCCAAGGGCGAGCAGCTTCGCGACCGTCTGCAGACTTACGCCAGCGCCGGCTTTCCCAATTATCCGCCCGCAGACCGCGACGGTTATCCCGAGACCGTCGATGTATCGCGCCGTCTTGCAATGGTGTTTGCGGCCTATCCTGACTACTGCGACTCGGGCCGCCCCTACCTCGCTGGCGAGAACGAGCCGACGGCCCCCGCTCCATCCGAGGCGGCCGCGGCGCCACAGCAGTCAGCGGCGATACCAGCCACGACGCAGGCAATCGACACGCCGGTTGCAGTCGCCAACGAAAAATACTGCATGCCGGGAGCCGCGCGCAAAGTCGGCAACTTGCCCTTTACCGCACGTGCTGGCGTACACGCGGCGGACGACGTGGTCCTGACAGCCATGGGGCCAGGAGCCGATGTGCTCCATGGGCGCGTTGACAATACCTTCGTATTTCACGCTATGGCGCGCGCCTTGGGACTAGGCGACTG
>JBAZYB010000347.1:0-3638 GCA_041659545.1 Hyphomicrobium sp. | reverse complement strand
GGAGGGCTACACGACGGCGCTGGCCGGCGCACTCGGCAGCCGCGCGGAGCAACTGCAGACGACGTTCGACAGCCAGCTGCTGCAGCTCGACAACTCGCTGGCCGACCGCACCGAGAATTTGCAGACTGTGTTCGAGGAATACGCGCGGGCGCTCGATGCCGCTCTCGCCAACCGCGCCCAGGCGCTCGACTACCAGCTGGTAGAGCGCACGCGTTCGCTCGACGAAGCGTTCGGCGAGCGGCTGCGGTTGTTCGATGAGTCGATCATGCGTTCAACGACTGCTATCGACACGGCCGTGGTCGACAAGACTGAGGCATTGACCAGCGCGCTGGATGCGCACGCCGTCAGCTTCCGCGAAACGATCGGCAAGCAGGCTACCGATCTCGACGAAGCGCTCATGCACGGCATCAACTCGGTGCGCCGTGCCTCCGAGAACATTTCGCGCCAGTCGATCAAAGCGATGGAAGGATTGGCCAACCAGTCCGAGCTTTTGAAGAACATCTCGGAGAATCTTCTGGGTCAGATCAGCGGTGTTACGGGGCGCTTCGAGAACCAAGGCCAGCAGATCATGAAAGCGGCCAACGCCCTCGAGACGGTCAATTACAAAATCGACAAGACGCTGCAGAACCGTCACACGGAGCTGGAGCACACGCTCGACCGGCTGTCCGGCAAGGCCGAAGAATTCACCAGCTTCGTCGGCGACTATTCGACGACGATTGCCGGATCGCTGAGCGATGCCGACCAACGGGCACGTGGCGAACTGGAGCGCATGCGTGCCTCCGCCACGGCTGAGAGCGAGCGCACTTTGGAAGATCTGCGCCACCGCCTCACCACCGTTTCAACAGCGGTGACCAGCGAGCTGGGCTCGCTTACCAACCGCTTTACCGAGACTTCCGAGGAAATGCGCCAGCAGGCCCAGCGCACAGCATCGGAGATCGCCAGCGAGCAGGCTCGCCTGCGCAGCGACATGGAGCGTCTGCCGGCCACGGCTCAGGAGAGTTCCGAGGGTATGCGCCGTGCTCTGCAGGATCAGATCAAGGCCCTCGACCACCTTTCCCAGCTTGCCGCACGCACGGCCGTGCAGCGTGACGTGGTGCCGCCTCCGCCACTGCATTCGGAGCCCATGCCGCAGGTCGGGCAGCCGCAGCAGCCACGACGCAATACGCATGACCAGGCCCGCTCGATCACATCACTGTCGTCGACGATCGCCCAGGAGCTTGGCAACCGCCAGCGCCAACGCGCCATGCCGGCCGATGCGCGTGAAGGGTGGTCGCTAGGAGATCTTCTCGCCCGCGCCTCGCTCGATGAGGAAGGGCATGCGCCCGGCGCTCAGCGCGGCGCGCCGCCGGCCTTCAACCTCGACCTCGAGGCTATTGCACGGGCGCTGGATCCCGCCACAGCGGCGGCGATCTGGTCGCGTATCCGGTCTGGGCAGCGCGGTGTGATGGTGCGCAGCATCTATGGCAACGAGGGTCGCGCGCTGTTCGACGACGTCAGTCATCGTTGCCGCAACGACGCCGACCTGTCGCAGGTGGTGAGCCGCTATCTGTCCGACTTCGAGCGCATCATAATGGAGTCGGACCAGCGCGATCCGACGGGCAGACTTTCGCAGGGACAGTTGGTTTCCGACACCGGGCGCGTCTATCTGTTCCTCGCCCACGCGTCCGGCCGGCTCGCCTGACGCGGCGATGGCTGCATCCTCTAGCGAAGCGCATCTTACCGAAGCGACTTGCGAAGCTTGGCCGCTGGCCAAGCCGTTCGTTATTGCGCGCGGAACAAAGACCGAAGCGCATGTCATCGTCGCGCATGTGGCCGCGGGTCATGCTAGCGGTCGCGGCGAAGCCGTCCCCTACGCGAGGTACGGGGAGACGGTTGAGGCGGCGCTGAAGGAGTTGCGTGCTCTGTCCGGGCCGCTGTCGCGGGCTCGCATTGGCGAACTGCTCCCGGCCGGTGCGGCGCGCAATGCGCTTGATTGCGCGCTGTGGGATCTGGAAGCCAAGCTAACGGGGAAGCGCGCCTGGACGCTGGCGGGCATGGCGGCGCCTTTGCCGGCGATGACCTGCTTCACGATCAGCCTTGGTGATCCAGCACAGATGGCGACGGACGCCAAAGCCGTTCGTCACCTGAAGCTATTGAAGCTGAAGCTCGGCGGCGATGGTGACGACGCCCGCATGCTGGCGGTGCGTGAGGCGCGGCCGGACGCAAGGATCGTTGCAGATGCGAATGAAGCTTGGGGGCTGGCACAGCTCGAGCCGTTTCTCGCTGCCGCCGCGGCGGCAGCGGTAGAGTTGATCGAACAGCCGCTACCCGCCGGCGCCGACGAGGCCTTGAGCCAGATTGCGCGGCCGGTGCCGGTGTGTGCCGATGAAAGCGCCCACACCAGTGCCGACCTTGCCGCCCTCACCTCGCGTTACGACGCGGTCAACATCAAGCTCGACAAGACAGGCGGGCTAACGGAGGCCCTCGCCATGGCGGAGGCCGCAAAGGCGAAAGGCTTCAAGATCATGGTCGGCTCGATGGTCGGCACCTCGCTCGCGGCCGCACCGGCAATGCTGCTCGCCGGCTATGCGGACTGGGTCGATCTCGACGGCCCGCTGCTTCTGGCGCGCGACCGTGAGCCACCACTTAACATCATCGACGGTTGGATCGAAGCGCCACCGGCGGATCTGTGGGGCTAGGCATTCGGTGCGTTTTCACCGCTGTCGTCCCAGAGCGCCCCACCCTTCCAGCCACGCAACAGCATAATGCTAGCTGCGAAGCCAATGGTTGCGGCGACGGCGGGGACGACGAACACCAGTCCGCCGACCTGCTGGTACAGCGCACCTGAGATCAGGCCAATGATGCCAAGCGCCAGTCCCGCCGCGATGGTGGCGTAAAAAGACTGTGCGCTCCCCATGCCGGCGTGCGGCACGGCGCGGCTGATAAACAGGATGGCACCCAGGTGGGCGGCTCCATAGGTGAGCGCGTGCAGCATCTGTAGAGGAATGAGCAGCGCTAGCGGAGGGTCGAAGGCCATGGCACCCCAACGGACAATCGACGCCGCTGCACCGACGACGATCAACTGCGCCGGACCAAAGCGCTGCACGACGGGTGCGGAGAATGCGAACAGGGCGACTTCGGCAAATACGCCGATGGCCCACAGCGCGCCCACCCAGGCGGCCGATAGCCCCTGCGCCTGCCAATAGAGCGCGCCGAACGTGTAGAAGGTTGCATGAGCGCCATGCGTGCAGCCGATGGCGATGAGGAACAGAATAAAAAGCCGCGAACTTAGGAGGCGCGCTGGCGAGGTCGTTCGCCAAGCGAGCGGGCCTTGGCTCGACCGGGCGGGAGCAGCCGAATGCCCTGGCAATCCCCTAGCGGCGAGGATTGTCGCGACAGCAGCGGCGCCGATCATCCAAAGTGCGAACCCGCCACCCCACGCCTCTATGGCAATGCCGCCGAAGAAGTTTGCGAGGATAAAAGTGATCGAACCCCACAGGCGCATGCGGCCGTAGTCGAGCCCGTCATTGCGAACCGCGCGAACGGCCACGGTTTCGACGAGCGGCATCATGGTGCCATTGGCGAGGAGGAAGGCAACGCCAAGGGCGAGGATCGGCCCGTAGCCCTGCGCGAACCCCAGTCCGAGGATCGTAGCTAAT
>JBAZYB010000346.1:0-3648 GCA_041659545.1 Hyphomicrobium sp. | reverse complement strand
GCTAAAGGCAAGAAAAATCGGGAAAAACTTCCCGGATTTCACGTCCTGATTTCCTTAGTCGAGTGGTTGAGTTTTTGAGGAGTACCTAGCCAGAAAAATTGATTTAGGTCTGAGGGGGGCAAAATGAGCGGACGGGGTTTGATGCGGTTGGTGCAAACGGCCGGAGTGTCAGCCTTGCTGATTGTCCCGGCAGCCGCACAGCAGGCGACAAGCCCTGCACAGCCGCCGCCTCAACAGGCTACCCCGCCAGCTGCGTCTCCACCGGCAGCTACCTCACCAACTCCTGCAGCGCCGGCCGCTCCACCGGCGCCGACGGCACCGGCGGGAACGCCGGGTGCCACCGCACCCAATGCCGCTGCACCAACACCGGCACCGGCAGCGCCTACGGCGAACCAACTTCCGCCGGTCGACATCATTCAAAAGAAGACGACGCCCGCTCCGAAGGCCGCTGCCAAGAAGGCGCCACAGAAAAAGCAAGCTGCCGCGCCCGTCGCAGTCGCGCCCGCGCCGACGCCGCCTTCACAACCGGCTGCGCCTGTGGAAGCGCCGCCGCAGCTGCTCGATACACCGGTGACCTACCAGCCGGGCGAGGGGGGCATCGACAGCGGGACGGTGCAAATGTCACCGGTTGAAGGCAGCGCTATCCCGATCGGCAATTATCCCGGCGCAGTTGGTCGCGGCAGCGCTGCGGACTTCGCGCGCACCGGCTACACGTCCGTGCCGGAAGTGCTGCAGCAGACGGTCCCGGGCGTTATCCTCGAGGACGCGCAGGGCAACGTGTTCCAACGTAACCTGCAGTATCGCGGCTTTGAATCCTCGCCCGTGAACGGGGTGCCGCAGGGCCTCGCCGTCTATCAGAATGGCGTGCGGATCAACGAGTCGTTCGGCGACATCGTCAACTACGACTTCCTGCCGGACAACGCCATC
Organism: Hyphomicrobium sp.; assembly: GCA_041659545.1. Taxonomy (GTDB): domain Bacteria; phylum Pseudomonadota; class Alphaproteobacteria; order Rhizobiales; family Hyphomicrobiaceae; genus Hyphomicrobium_A. The sequence continues at coordinate 2,721 of JBAZYB010000346.1, read as the reverse complement.
AGCGGCATGACCATTATCGGTGCCAATCCGGTGTTCGGACTCAACGCGCTGGGTGGCGCGCTGACGATCATGATGCGCGATGGCTTCAATTATCAGGGCGCGGAGCTCAACGTTATGGGCGGTTCGTTCGGCCGCTATCAGGGTGGCTTGGCGGTTGGCGGCAATAGCGGGTCATGGGCCGGCTTCATGGCCCTCGAAGGCATCCACGACGACGGCTATCGTGACTTCTCAGCTTCGCGCATCCGGCGCATGTACGCCGACATCGGTGCGAAGGGCGACGGCACGGAGTTCCACCTGAACTTCACCGGCGCGGCCAACTACGTCGGTGTCACGGCGGCAGCGCCCGAGCAGCTGCTCGATCTCAATTGGAGCAACACCTTCACTTCGCCGCAGACGACGAAGAACCAAGTGGCGATGATCTCGGCCAACGGCAACATCGATGTGTCGCCGACATGGTCCCTGCAGGGTGTCGGATACTATCGTTGGTTCAAGCAGTCGCACATCGATGGCAACATCTCCGAGGCTGAGGAGTGCGAGGCGCCATTCGCCGGCCTGCTCTGCCTTGAAGGCGAGGTGGCCGGTGGTGTCGGTCCCGGGGTCAACCCAGACGGAACGATCCCGGCCGACATCGCCGATCCGCTCGGATCTCTGGACCAAACCTCGCAGCTCACAAATAGTTTCGGCTTTGCCGGGCAGGCCGTGAACAAGGACTACATCTACGGCTACAAGAACCAGTTCCTGATCGGCGCCAGCTACGACCAGGGCAACGTCTCCTATGGCGCCACATCGACGCTCGGCTCGTTCGCTCCGATGTTCGTGGTCAACAGCCTCGACATTCTATTGACGGAGCCGGATGAGGTCTCGCCGCGCGACCTGGCGACGACCAACAACTATGTTGGCCTTTATCTCTCGGACACGATCGACCTGACGAGCGAGATCGCTCTTACGGTGGGTGGTCGGTATAACTTTGCGCGGGTGCTGATCGAGGATAAGTCGGGCAATGCCCCGGAGCTCAACGGCAACAATACCTTTCAGCGCTTCAATCCAATGGTCGGAGCGACTTACCAACTCCATCCCGGTGTGACGCTCTACGGCGGTTACGCCGAGGCCAATCGTGCACCGACACCGGCTGAGCTCGCCTGCGCCGATCCCGAGTTTCCATGCCTTCTGGAGAGCTTCCTGACGGCCGATCCACCCCTGGAGCAGGTCGTCTCGCACACCTGGGAACTTGGTCTGCGCGGCAAGATGCAGGGCTACAGCAATGAGCGCTTCGAGTGGACGGCGGGGCTGTTCCGTGCGCTCAACACCAACGACATCTATACGGTTGCGGCGCCCCTCACCGGCCGAGGTTACTTCGACAACATCGGCGACACGCTGCGTCAAGGCATCGAGATCGGCGGTCGCTATACCGATCAGCGTTGGATGATCTACGCCAACTACGCGCTGGTGCACGCGACCTTCCAGTCGAACTTTGTCCTTCCCTCGCCGAACAATCCGGCAGCCTTCGAGTGCGGCGAGGACAACGGCGAGGAACTCACCTGCGTGCAGGTCAACTCCGGCGACCGTATTCCCGGCATTCCGCTCAGCCGCTTCAAGACCGGATTTGATTACCTGATCACGCCGCAGTGGCGGTTTGGTGCTGACGTCATTGCCGCGTCGAGCCAGATTTTCTATGGCGACGAAGGCAACGACACCGCGCCTCTGGGTGGATACGCCAAGGTCGACCTGCACACGTACTATGATCTGACCGAAAACGTGCAGCTGTACGGGCTCGTCTACAACCTCTTCAATTCGCAATACGGCCTGTTCGGCAACTACTTCAATCTGGAGGCCGCCAATGAAGCGTCGGAGGCAAATCCGGCGACGGGCGACAACTTCTTCACCAACCCGCGGACGATCACACCTGCGCCTCCTCTGGTGGCCTATGGCGGTGTGAAGTTCCACTACTGACGGATCGACAGACCGTCTCCCACGCGCCGGCGGCACCAGAACGGGGCTGCCGGCGTTTCGCGTTCGGCTTACATTTGCGTGACGTAAGCCCGGCCTTCGATCACATCGTACTCGCAGGTTGGCGTGCTATCTCCGCCGAGCGTGAGGACGACGTGGGGGTGCTTGAACCGCTGCGGCCAGCGCTCGCTAGCGACCTGCCAGATGTGGACTGCGACGTTGGATCGGCCGATGACGAGATCGACGGAGTCGGGTCTGGTCCATAGCGGGGCGTTGGTGACCGGGAGCTGCACGCTCTGGCATGCTGCGATGGCACGCTCACGGTAGGCGCTGATGAGTGCCTCCTCGGAGCCGTCGCGGTACAGGCGCTCCTGGGCGCAGATTTTCACTCCTGCGACGAGGGCGAGTGCGATGACGAGGGCTCTCAACATGGCGGACTGGGCCCAGCGAATTGAAGATCTGGCGTGAGGGACGGCTTGCCGCAGCGCACCACGCGTGACGTGGGCTAAGTTTCGCCCCGCTATGGTGAAGAAAGCGTAGCCGGACGTGTCGCCACGCTTGTCAGGGCGGCGTCATTGCGGCATGGATCGCGCCAAGTCTCGAGCCAGCTCTCGAGCTTCGTTTCGCAACTAGTTGGAATTCCCGGGGAAGGAAGCGTCCCATGAGCAAGAAAAAAATTCTCGTCACTTGGCCTCTGCCCGAGGCTGTCATGGCTCGTGCCCGGGCCACGTATGATGTCATCGCCCACGGTGGCGATCCCAAGATCACCGTCGA
>JBAZYB010000345.1:0-3655 GCA_041659545.1 Hyphomicrobium sp. | reverse complement strand
GATGCTCGTGGAGACGAACTTCCTCACCTACAAGCGCGGCAACGGCCGCTGGGGTGACGTCGATCCGCGGCAAAATAATTTCGCCGGACTAGGCACCACTGGCGGCGGCGTCCCCGGCGACAGCTATCCGGACGTCAGCACCGGTGTGCTGGCTCAAATCCAGCATCTCGTCGTCTATTCGGGCGAGCGCATAGACAATCCCGTAGGCGCACGCACGCGGCTGAAGCAGGACGACATCCTCGCCACGATGGCGAGCAAGAGAGGCACGACGACCTTTGGCGACCTTGCGCGCCGTTGGGCCGCCGATAAGCACTATGGCGCCTCGATCGAATGGGTAGCGAACAACTTCCGCCAGTCGTTCTGCAAGGGTCCCGCCCCCGTCGAGGCCGCTGCCTTCACAACACCGCCAAAACCGGTGAAGCGGACCGTCGCCGCCAAGCAGGAGCTGGCGCGCGCCGCCAATCTCGGCGGACCCACGGAGCCAAATGAGGTCGCCACGGCAGCGAAATCGGGACCACCGGTGCGGACCATCTGGTCCGCAGCCGACGGCACTGCCGAAGACCACATCGCCGCACCCGAAGCGACGCGCGCCGTCGCTCGCTCAGCTGACCTGGCGTCCATTCCCGAACACAAGCCCACGATCCGCACGGCCGCCATCGACACAACGATTGAGGCCGAACAGATTATTCAGACCGGGCAGGAGCCAGTGCTCACGCCCGAAACGTCTGCCGAGCAGGCCGCTGCACCATCGACGGCAACGATGACAGTCGCACCCGAGGGGGCGCCGCCCATTTCGGCGGCGGAACCCGCGTCACGGCCGGCCGCGTTCGCCTATGCAGCCGCATTCGGCAGCGTCCTTGCCAGGACACGGCCGCCGGCGAGCCCCAACGCAGCCGCCGACACCTGCCGCATCACCAGCGCCAGTTACGGCGGCAAGAAGATACTGCTCGTGCGCTCGTCGGAGACGGAGCCCGTGAGCTTCACTGTGCTGACGGTACTGGAAGGATTCGAGAAGTCGATGCTCGATAACTACCTCAAGGCCCATGCGCCAAGAGGCTCGAGCGTCGGCGAGTTTTCGAGCAAGGATGCCGCGCTTGCAAAGGCCAGGGAGCTCTGCCCGCGTGCGGCGGGCGGCGCTACCAATGGCGAGGAAGCAAGCGCAGGCTAGACGGGGACTACTCTCTCCGGCAGTACCTTGCGCGGCCGGAAGGAGTGGCGCCGGTCTTCCACACACCCAGCAAAAAGGCCTAGTTGCTCGGGACCGCGTCGGCGAGGTGCATGTCGTTGCCCCGCCAGCTGAACGAATTGCCGAGCCATGCCTGCACCCACAGTATCGGCAGCATGACGTCGCGCGCGATCCACGCCAGCGGCGACAGAGCACTGAGATGCCAGCCTGCAGCACGCGCCAGCGCGGCTTCGCACCCATACCAGACCAATGCCAGCGCAGCGACGATACCGGGGCTCGGCACGTCGAAGGCTTCTGCAGCCAGCACTGCCGCAACAACAGGTGCCGCGGCACCTGAAAGCAGCTCAGGGAGGAAAAACAGCGGGAACGTCGCCCGACGCAGCTTTGCCCACCGCACCTGGCGCGACCAGACTTGCGCCGCACTACGCGATCCCAGCGGCTGCCCGAACGCGCGGTCGACGAGACGGACACGCTTGCCCGCGCCGCGCACGACCTTGGTCGCCGCAGCATCCTCGGCGATCTCGGCGCCCAGCGCCTTGATACCGCCCGCGCGCTCTAGATCGGCGCGCCGCCACAACATCGTCTTGCCTTGTGCAAAGCCCAGTCCGACGGTGTCGGCCGCATATTGCCAGCGCGCCTGATACGTATTCAGGAACGCGCACTCCACTTCAGCCCAAAACCCATGCGCCATGCAGCCGATTGGCGGCGCGCACAACAGGCCCGTGTCGGCGCGCCAGCCGGCAAGTAGCCTCTGCAGGTAATCTGGCGGCATCAACACATTGCTGTCCGCCATCACCACCCACGCATGCTGCGCCTCACGCCAACCCTTGATCAGATTGTTGAGCTTTGGATTGGAGCTCAATGTATCGCGCCCGATAAGCAGCTTCGCATCGACATGCGGATGCTCCGCCATGAGACGCCGGATGACCGGAATGATCGGATCGTCCCCATCCTCGCAGCACAGAATGAGTTCATAGCGATCATAGGCGAGCGCGAAGCCCGAGCGCAGCGTCAGCTCGTCGTAGGGATCGAGGCCACGAACCGGCCGCAGCAGACTTACCGGTGGCAAGTTGGCTGCCGGAGCGTTGGCCAGCGAGGAGCGCTGGTCCGGTCGCTTGGCGCGATAAATGGCTAGCAGAGCGCTGGCGAAATGCAGCGACGTGGCGAGGGCAACGAAAACCGTACAGCCCCAAGCAATCTGGTCCATGAGCAACCTTGCGCAACAGCCCAATTTGGCAAGGTTTTCAGCGGATTCCGTGACACGTTGATGACAGCGCCGCTTAACGATGAGACGCAGGCCCCGGACCCGACCCCAGTGCGCGCGCTACTCGGCCGGCGTGAGATACTTCAAAGCGACGTTCGATAACGCACCGCCAACCACGCACGGCACGCCCATATACACTTGGCCCATGACGCCGGCGGCGACGCAGCCGAGTGCAAACACGGTCTGCCCCGCCTGCCCCCACCAAGAGAAGTTGCGCGCATTCTCCGGGCCCTTGGTTTTCAATTCCTCGATGGACGCCAGCGCATCCTTGCGGATTTGGGCCAGTTCGAAGGTCTCGGCGCCCTCGATCACCTCGGTGAGCGGTTTTTCAACCTCTGCCGGCTGATGCGGCAGCGAGGTCTTCAGGTAGCTGAGCAGGTCGTGATCCTTGGACGCGTTCTGCGCCAGCGTCCACTTGACCATCGAGCCGATCGTCAGCTTCTCGACGTTATTCTTCTCGCGCGACCAAGCGAGTGTGCGTACCAGGCGCTGGATCGGCTCCGAGGAGCCGGTGGCGAAATAGTAGCCCCAGTTGGCGTCGACGGCGATCGGGCTGTCGAGAGGCAGATCACGCAGAACCTGCAGCTTGCCGTAGAGGTAGCGCTCGATGATGACCTTGCGCGCCGGCATACGCTCCACGAACTTACCCAGCAGTTCCTTCCACTCGGCAAGCCCGGAATAGGCGATAGCCTTCACCAGCACGGCCTGGTCGGGTGGCGGCATGGGGAACATTGCCGTGATGAGCCTCTCCGCCTTGTCTGGGTTGGCTCCGATCACACCGGCGATGAAGCCGACATAGATGCCGGCCTGCTCAATCTCCTTGAACGAGCCCTGCTCCCGCATGGCCTTGAAGGCGTCAGGCAGGCGCTCAGGTGTCGGCTTGAGACGATAATCGTTGATCCAGGCGAGCACGATCTCGGGGCGCGAAAACGGGATCGGCGGCGGCTTCTTCTTTGCGGCACCGGCATCCTGCACGACGGAGGCCGCAAACAGGGAGACGACGGCCAAGCAAAGAATGCCCCCGAGGCGACGCATATGACCATTTCGCACGTTCAAATGCGCTTCTCCCCGGCAATTGCGGTGTGCTCTGGCTTCCCCGGCCTGGGCAGCGCCAAAAGAAAACCCCGTATTGTCAATTTGATGGCAGCCCCTTCCGGCCAAAATGAGCCGGCAGAGCCGAAAATAAACCTAAACCGTCAAGACGA
>JBAZYB010000344.1:0-3656 GCA_041659545.1 Hyphomicrobium sp. | reverse complement strand
CCCGACCCCGGCTCGCGCAGCACCCACCGGACTTGCCTCAGATCAGCGACGCCAAGCTTGCGCTTGCCGCCGATCGGATCGCTCTTCGCAAACACGGCGACCAGTCGATCCGTATCGACTGTTCGGGCCTCGAGCTGCGGGTCATCCACAGCGCCCTCGACGAAGCCTATGTCGGCAAGGCCCTCTAGCGTCGCCGCTGCAACATTTTGCGTATTGCCCGCCCCGACCGTAAGCGCCACGTCCGGATAGCGCTCGCGAAAGCGCGCAATGAAGGGCGGCAGCCAATGGTTGGTGATCGTCTGGCTCGCATAGATACTCAGCGCGCCGCGCTTGCCTTCCGCCAAATCCACGAGCGCGCGCTCGGCGGCGGCAGCACGCGCCAGCACCGCGCGCGCCTCGATGAGGAATGTCCCGCCCGCCTTGGTCAACTCGATGCGCCGTCCAACGCGATCGAAGAGCTGCACACCGTACCGGCCTTCGAGCGCAGCGATGGCGGCGCTCACGGCTGACTGCGTGAGGTTTATGGCGCGAGCGGCCTGTGTCACGTGCTGACGCTCGGCAACGGCGACGAAGATGCGCAGCTGCTCGAGCGTCATGGGGAGCTGCTCCCCGTGCGGTTCAACCCGCGAGCTTGATGAGCAGCAGGCTGAACAGGGCGATGAACGCCGACGCGGCAGCGCCCAGCAGCAGCGGCCTTGGACCTTTGGCCCGCAGCTTGGAGATGTCCGTTTCGAGTCCCATGGCGGCCAGCGACATCGACAGCAGGAACGTCGTCGAGCCGGCCGTCCAGCTCTTCGCCTCCACGGGAATCCCGATGGCGCTGTTGAACGCGATAAGGGCGATGAAGCCGAGCACGAACCACGGGATAGGCGGGCGCCCCGCCGTCGGCGCCGTAGCATTCGGGCCGCGCGCGGCCAGAAGCCCAAGCGTGATAACGACCGGCGCCAGCAGCATGACGCGGCTCAATTTGGCAATGGTGCCGAACTCGCCCGCGGCCGTCCCGTCCTGAAAGGCTGCCGCCACCACCTGCGCCACCTCGTGGATCGACGCACCCGCCCACAGCCCGTACGCATGCGCATCCAGATGCAGAAGCATCGGCAGCAGCGGATAGGACAGCATGGCGATGGAGCCGAAGATGGTCACGCACGCAATCGCATAGGCGACATCCTCGTCCTCGCCGCGTGTCACCGTGTTGGTCGCGATCACTGCCGACGCGCCGCAGATCGACGTGCCGGCGGCGATGAGCTGCGTGAGCTTGCGTTCCACGCCCATCAAGCGGCCGAGCCCGGTCGTGAACACGAAGGTGCCGATGAGACTGGCGGCGATTATCGCCAGGCCACTGGTGCCCACATCGATCACCTGTTCGGCGGTGAGTTGCAGGCCGAGGAGAATGACGCCGAGCCGCAGCACACGGCGCAGCGAGAATTTGACGCCGGGTGTTGCCCAAGCCGGCGTGCCGACGATGTTGTGCAGCGCCGCCCCAAGCACGATGGCGAGGATGAGCGGGCTGAACGCCGACACGCCCGGCACCTCGTGCGCCAGGTAGGCGGCCGCTGCGATGCCGATGGTCAGCGCCACACCGGGCGCGACGGCCGCCGCCGCGGCGAGCGGCCCAGCGTGAACCGCGGACGCCGAAGTGGGCGGCTGTGCCGTGGCGGCCTTCGTCGGCGGCTGCGTGCACGGGGCGAATTCCTGGGCTGTGACTGCGGACATCGGCATCTCCTTCGATGCCGCAGCCTCCAATAAAGCGGATAATCGATCCAACGCATTATATATGTCAGATCAATCGATAAAACTGATTAATCGGCGTCCGCCGCGAGAACTGAGGTCAGTACGGCGGAGTCTTGGCAGCGCGCTGCGCCTTGGCGGCTTCGGTCCACCACGACAGATCGTCCGCGAACCGCGGAAAGGTGGAGTTCAGAGCCTCGCCCGCCTCGCCCGTCGGCGCACCGGAGGCGTCGAGTGCCGCCCCGATCGGGCCGACCGTGAGCGTGCTGGAGACAACCACCATGCCCATCTCGCACAGCGTGCCGTGCCACATCAGGCTGGAGCGCGCCCCCGCGAGGCGCCCCGCCGAATAGCTGGCGATCGCCGCCGGCCGCCAGAACCATTCCTCGAGGAAGTGGTCGGTGAGGTTCTTCAGTCCCGGCTGAAAGCCCCAATTGTATTCGCCGGTGACGAACACGAAGGCGTCGGCGGATTTGATCTTCTGCGCCAGCGCCTCCATCGCCGGCGGCGCCGTGCCGGGGGCGTACTCTTTGTACATGCGGTCGAGCATCGGCAGGCCGACGTCCATGGCGTCGATCAGCTCCACGTCATCGCCGCGCGCCTGCAAGCGGGCGACGAGAAACTTCGCCAGCCGGATGCCCATGCGGGCGCGCCGATAGGATCCGTAGAACACCAGAATGCGATGCGCCATCGCGCGCCCTCCAATGCAATTGCTTAGTCCCTGCGCGGTCTACAGGCTGTTAATGGAGCTTTTGCAGTCCACTCATAGGTGGGGGAATGACTCGGCCGCCGCCTTCACACATCGATGAGCAGCAGCGCACGCGACGATTTCTTGGCGCGTTTGCCGGCTCGGCCGCCGCCAGCGCGCGGCAGCGCCGCCGCCAGAAGGTTGCGGATCGACAGCCATTCAAGCTCCTGCTCGAAAAACCGATCGAGGCGCTTGCCGAGAATATCCGCGCCCGTCGTGTCCTTTTCGGCAGCCAATGCACTCGTGCGCAGCGCCGCCAGGACCTGGCCGAGCGAATGTACGGCTTCGCCGCCCAGCTGGTCGATCATGATCACATAAGCCGACAGAGCATCCTCCGGATGTTCCGCATCGATGACCGCCAGCCGCGTTCCATGCTTGCGCAACGTCGCCCACACGGGCGTATGCGCGGCCGCACCGACACGCACGCGATCAAGGATAGTGAGGCTCAGAGTCTGAGCGTCGGTCTTGTCAGGGACCGCCTTCTTGGCGCGGGTGCGCTTGGTCGGGTGGATCTCGGCCAGACAAAGAACTCGTGACATGCCGCTAACCTCCGGCCTTCGGCGCGCCAACGGCGAGCGTTACGCGGACGCTTTGACCTTCGCGATTTTTCAGCGACGGCTTCTCGTCATTGTATTTGCCGACGGCTTCCTGTGCCGCCCGCGTAGCACTGTGGCAGCGCAGAACGACCTCCCGCAGCTCAGGGCGAGTGTGCACGGCGGCACCCACTGTCTGATGCACCACGGGACGCGTCACGTGATTGCTTTTGAACTCAATGGCAATCTCATACTTGGCCATACGCTACTCATACGTTTGATTGACGATCATGTTGCGAATTCGGCCGGCGACGATGCGCGCGCCGCGCTCGGTCGGCGTGATGATGCGCACGACGACGTCGATGCCGCCATCCGCGCCGCGCGGCAGGTCATCGACTGAATCGACGGGCAGCCCGTGTGAGGTAATGAACTCGACCGTCGGCCATCCATCGACCGCCTCGAACAGGCGCGAGAATTCATCGCGATGGAAGCGGATGCCGCGGTCGCGAGGCGTCGGCGCATCGGCGATCGCTTGCTGGCTCTTGAGAAATCGCAGGATGGCGGATGCGTCGCGCGCAACGGGCGGCTCGACATCAATCGTCGGCAGGAAATTGGCTCCGGAAAGCCAGTCCACGACAAACCGCAAC